>CAMPKC010000034.1 GCA_946887045.1 uncultured Sphingobacteriaceae bacterium
AAACTAAAGTATAAAAAATAAACAAAGACTTTCTTTGCAGCATCTAAAATCTGTTGCACCGGTACGTGTCTCTATCCATTGCTGGTGTCGCCACCTAAAGAACAAATAATTTAAATCTCTATCGCCTTTATATCGTTAGTGGGGACCAAAAAATAGGAATGAGGCACCAACAATAGAAGAAAAAATCACAAAGCGGCCTTTGCTAAAGCACCATACTCCCCTCCTTATTTTCAAGGAGGGGATAAAGGGGTGGTTTAATATTTAAATCATGCTGTAAAGGATTTGTAATTAAGAGCGGACCAATGGCAGACAATTGAAGTTCGCTTATTGCATTACACCTGCCACGAACCTGTTTTAATTCTTTATTTCTATATTTAACACTTAAACCTTAAGATCATGATGACCCCCTTTTTAATTGTGCTTGCCGTTTTGGCCTTTTTTGGCATTCTTCTTTATAACAGGCTTATTACCAAAAAAAACCAGGTAACCAATGCTTTCTCTGCCATTGATGTAATGCTTAAAAAGCGATTTGACCTACTGCCTAATCTGGCGGAGCTGGTTAAGCAATATATGCAGCATGAAAGCAGCGTGCTCGGCACACTTACCCATCTGCGTACGCAGGCATACTCTCAAGATCTCCCAACTGAAAGGAAGATGGCTCTTGATGCGGAGGTTACTGCTGGCGTGCGATCTGTAATGCTTAATGCAGAGAACTATCCTGACCTGAAAGCAAATACCAACTTTTTGAACCTTCAGACTACCTGGACAGAAAGCGAGGAGCAGATTGCGGCGGCCCGCAGAACCTTTAATGCTTCGGTTACCGATTATAATGATGCTATTATGACCTTTCCGGGCAATATCATGGCAAGTATGATGAATTATAGGGAAGAGTCAGTAATCGGCATTCCGGACGAGGAGCGTAAGAACATCAGCGCGAGCGATCTTTTTAATCGTACTAATGCCTGAGCAAGACTCACAAGCAGCGCTTCTGGAGCTTGAGGAGCAGCGCAGGGGTATTAAAACTATTAAGCTTAAAGGATTCTATTTTATGCTGGCCGGGGTGCTGCTTGCCGCGGCTGGGGTGATATTTGAATATTTGTTGCCAGGAATTGTAGGCGCTGCCCTGTTTTTAATAACTGGCGGTGTGTTTCTCTATAAGGGAGAAGGGCTAGCGCGCGAATATGTACATGATTTTAAACAGAAAGTCATTCGTGCGCTATTGCTCGATATCGATCCGAGTTTGCGCATCGAGCCAGGGCACGGATTATCTATAGGAGAAACTATACGGTCGGGACTTTTTAGTACCATCCCAGACCGTGTGACGAGCGAAGACCAAATTACCGGTCGGTTGGGAAAGACGGTGTTTTGTTTTTCGGAGGTGCATGCAGAGTATAAAACCACAACTCAAACTAAACATGGAACCAGGGAGACGTGGCACGATATCTTCCGGGGAATTATTTTTGTAGCCGATTTTAATAAGAATTTCGATGGTATTACTGTTGTAAGGCCAAAAGATACAGGGGCTGCAATTTCCGCATGGTTTGCGAAAAATGTGCCGGTCTTGTCGTCCAGCAGCCATCAGTTGGTACAACTGGAAAATCCCGATTTTTGCGATGAGTTCGTTACCTATTCTAACGATCAGGTAGAAGCCCGTTATATTTTAACACCCCTTATGATGGAGCGGCTCTGTGAGCTTAATTACAGATCTGAATATACTATTGCAGCAAGCTTTATTGATAAGTACATGTTTCTGGCCTTTCCGTTAGAAACCAATCATTTTGAACCCCCGGTATTTAAGACCCTTCTTGATCCGGATCTCCTACATAATGATATTGAAGTGGTTAAATTTATGCTCGGTATTGTTGAAAGTCTGGATTTGAATACTCGGATTTGGGGAAAGAAATAATTTTCGTACCGGTGCTCGATGTTGTCTCCGTATTTGTTGATCATCCTTATATTTAAAAATATATTATATCAAAATGACCTTATCTAAAAACTTCTACCTATTAGCCATTGGCTTTATCATTATCAGCACACAGCAAAGTATTGCTCAAAAGGAAATCCAGTTCCAGGTTAAATATAAACCGAATAAGACCTACATCACCGACATGGTAAACAACATGCAGATGGAAATGGATTTTGACCTTGATTCAGCGAAAAAAAAGGAAATGGAGGGTACCGGAATGAAGCTTCCGATGCACATGAATATGCTGCAGGAAATGACACTTTCGACGAAAACGGGCGCCGCAGGAGCCGATAAACGCATTCCGATGACCATGACCTATGACAAAGTAGGAATTACGATGACCATGAACGGAAATGAGACCAGACAGCCCAATAAATTGGCGGGTATGAAGATATTGGGGTATGCCACAGAAGAGGGCAAAGTTAGTATAGACGCCATTGAAGGCAACTCCGATGCAACGACGAAAGAGGCATTACAAAAAATGATCTCTCAGGTGCTTAAGAGCGTAGAGTTTCCGAATAAAGCAATGAAAATCGGAGATACGTTCACGCAGGATGTCCCGATGGAAATGCCGGTAAATGGCAACTCCTTAAACATGCTTATAAATGTAAGGTATACCTTAAAAGAAATAAAAGGATCGCAGGCTTTCTTTGATTATACACAATCAATTAGCATGAATTTTAAAATAGAGAAGGGTAATTCAAGGGCAACCGGATCAGGCGAGGGCAAAATGGTTTACGATATACCGGCAAACTATATTACAGATACAACCGGCGATATGATCATGAATATGAATATGCAGGTGGGTGAAATGGAGATGAAAATGAACTTGAAAGCGAAAACTTCGTTAAAAGCGAAAGTATTGTAAGGGAGGGGACATGATGAGGAAAGCCGGCATTATGGCTATGTATCCTCATTGTGAGTGGCTCCACCGATGAAAATTGGTTACAATGAAAGAAAAAAGATCCGGGCGAATAACCCGGATCTTTTTATATACTTCAAAAAAAACACAACCCGACGGGCGACAGCGCTGATGGAAGGGGGGCTGTGCGTAAACGTTGTGCAAATGCATCTCAGATTCGCAACGCTATTTAAAGCCTACTTAGCCCCATCAATCAACGCATCCAGGGCCTGCTGATCAAATACTGTATTTTTACTTCTGTCAAATAAACCTGAACCATTATTACCTAAACCTCCGGCATCCCAATAAAAAGGAAGAATACCGTTGGCTTTGGCTTGTTTGGTTACGTATTTCAGGTAGTGTGCTCGTGATGCCAGATGGAGGTTAAGGTTACTGCCGGTTAAAGACGTACGGCGTCCAACAGCATATTCACCCATGATTACAGGAATACCTTTATCTACAAACTTAGTTTTCATTAACCCCATCATAGCGTCCACGGTCGACTCCTCGCCCCATGTCGCGTTACGCTGGGTATCTGTGGTAGAATGAAAGCCATTTCCCCAATAATAAAACATCTTACCCCAGCTTTCATCCTGAGTCATCAAAGCGAACTGATAAGGGGTGTAATAGTGAATCTCGACCATCAGTTTATTTTGAATAGGATCTGTCGGAAGAGTTGACATCAGAGTGTTAGTTTTTTCTATGTCGGTAGAGGCTCCTTGTACCACCAATACCCGGTGACTGTTTCTGCCCCCTGTAGACCGAACGGCATCAACAAAAGTTTGGTGGTATGACTGGAGCACCGTCATTTGGGTGGCATTTTCAACATTGGGCTCGTTGGCACTTGCCAGCAACAGATGTTCATCAAAATTCCTGAGATGAGTTGCTATCTGTTCCCAAAAAGCTTTTTGCTTGGCATTATTTACCTCTTGTTTGTCGGGGTTGACGTTGTTCTCTAACCATCCACCATCCCAGTGGATATTTAAAATCACATACATATCGTTATCCACGCACAACTGAACAACTTCCTTAACTCTGTTCAGCCAATCGAGTTTTATTTTAGCCGTCGAACTGTTCTCCATATACTGGTTCCATGAACATGGAATACGTATAGCGTTGAACCCGCTCTGTTTTACTAATTGAATTAATTCTCGGGTAACACGCGGGTTACCCCATGCTGTTTCACCACCAATTGCTTCCAGGGTATTACCAATATTCCATCCCAATTTAATTTGAGCCGCAATTTGCGAAGCGCTGCTGCCCATTCCTGTTGCATCAGCCGGCAGTGGGGATGTGTTATAGCTTGGATATAAAGTACCGTCTTGTGTTATCGGGATTTGAAGAGTGGCAGCATTCAAAGCACTTAAACTTATAACTCCGGTTCTGGCGCTGCTTGTGTTCGCCGAAGCTGTTATGGTGATAGTGGTTAATCCTTTATCGCCAGTAACCTGACTAAACTGTAACCAATCAGCTGCACCCGCACTCAGGTTCCATGTAGCCGCATCGGTTGTAATTTTTAATAACTTCTGACCACCAGCTTTATCAAAACTGAGGTCGGCAAGGTCGGTAGTGATAGAATAAAGGTGGCCTGAAGCAGCCTGCTTCACCTCTATCTCTACGGGTTTTGAATTACCTGCCGTGATCACGATCTTGCCCGTTCTCAATACAAGTGTTCGCGAGGAAACGGTTAGGGTTACCGAGGCTGTACTGCCGGTGCCACTGGTGGCAGACACACTCAACCAATCGGAAACTGGATTACTTATGCTCCATGAGGGGGCATCGGTTTGAATGCTAATTTCTGAGCTACCCCCATTCTCTCCAAAAGTTACCAGGCTTGGGCCAACGGTTAGATTATTTATTTTCTCATGCTTATCCTTTTTACATGATGCAAGTATTATTAAAAAGAAAAGAAGGGAAAGAACTTTTTTCATCGTAATCAGTCTTAGTATAGCAGTATTAATTGAACGGTTTATAAGAATAGTATCTTTCACAAAAACACCCTGAATTTGTGGTTAGAAACACCCGGCATTTGAAGAGGAAGAAAGCAAACCACCCGATAAAGAACACCATACTTTTGTACTTAAAAAAAGGAAGGCCGCTCTTTTTTGAGCGACCTTAGAGTGTTTCTACTTATTTAATTAAATGATACGCTATAGCTGTTACATCTAAAGTCTTGCCCGCCATTGGTATTAGTGATTTCAAAACCAAATTGTACGGCACCTTGAACGATATCTCCATACCATCCTCTGGCCCGAATCCATCTTTGAATAGCGAGAACATCAACAGTTGCGCTGTTTGTTTTGCTAGTTCTAAGGAAAGAGTAAACATTGTTACCCCCATTATGTCCTCTGAACACATTCCAGCTGTGGCCGCCTATCCAAACATTCCAATGTGTTGGAACGGGATTGCCTTGCGCATTCCAGTTGTAAGAGATAGGTTTTATATTGCCACTACCATCTGAATTGCTGGTATAGTTCATCCAAAGCATAGTTTCATGCTGATGGTTGTTGTCCCAGATGTCGTAAGCAGCGGTCCATGCACCACCCGAAGGTGTTGATATATTAAAGCTTGAACTGCAACTTGCAAGGCTGCTTAGCGTTCTTCCTACATTTCTTGTAGAATTTGGATACGATTTAATCCCGTTCCCTGTGTGGTTAGCCCAAACTCCCCAGTTACTGTAAGAGTTGGCCCAGATGGTCTGAGGGCCATAATTGGCACCCCATACATTGTTGTAAACCGTGTAGCCGCCGTTAGACCAGTTTCCCCATCGGTCAGTTGAGCTCCAGGTCGCTTTTACGGTTGAAGTTTCAGGTGTCGCAGCATCGTCTTTTTTACAAGCGGTAGCGAATGCCATTACGGCCAGAAATAAAATTCCTTTTGTTTTCATTTTTTTTGGTTAATGATTAATGGTTAGTTAATTTTTAGATATGCTCACTTGAGAGGTGAAGCATTATCTGATACAAATAACCTGAAAGGAAAGACATCCGTTGTAAATTTATAGGGGCTCAGATGTTAATTGATATAAATAACCTGTATTTCAAATAGTTACGATAAAAATCCATAATTTATGCGTCCATTTTGGCAAATAACACCGCTCAGTATAAGTTTTCGAGACTCAAAATAAAGGATTTTGATTAGGGAGGTCACTGTCACAAAGTGAAAAAATAGTTGGCTATGTCGAATCTGCTTATCTTTGAAAAGTTGATATGCATATGTTGATTAAAAAGCTATTCATAGTCCTGACAGTCTGTTTTGTGTTTTCCATCGTATCATGTAAAAAAGATACACCGATACCAGATGGGAACGTTGAAATATCTATGCTCGATTCTGTGAATAAGCTAAGGGCTTCGGGTTGCACCTGTGGTGACGAGACTATGCCTAAAGTCCGGGCGCTCGTTTGGAATACTCCACTAGCCAAAGCTGCGGAAGGACATGCAAAGGATATGTATAACAGAAATTACTTTGAACATATTTCACCAGATAATACCTCCCCTATTCAAAGAGCCATGCAAGCTGGTTATCAGGGCAATACGGTTCTTGAAAATATAGGGAAAGGTTATAAAGACATTGGAGCGGTGTTATCAGCATGGAAGGCCAGCGAGAGTCACTGCAAGGCGATGATGGATTCGGCCAGTGTTGAAATGGGTGCTTACTCGTACAATGGTTTTTGGGTACAGGAATTCGGCAGATAATAAATTTTATCTCACGCCTTGGTTTCATGGGGCATGAACCGGTCAAAACAGTAACTCTATTCTTTCACTTCAGCTACCATGCTGGTTTATGCCTTTATAGGTCCCACTTAAACCTTTATCATAAAAAGTTATTTTTTCCTATTTTGGCGCCGATAAAATCTCAGCAATGTTTCTCACAAAGATTAAGCAAAAAGAGTCAGGAGTTTTACTTTACGGAATAACACCGCCTAAAATTCAAACTGCGCCTGAAAAAGTCAGTGAAATAGCTGCGAAAACCATAAATGACCTATGTGCTTTAGACATCGATGCCTTGATTGTATATGACGTACAAGATGAATCAGCCAGAACCGATGCCGAAAGACCATTTCCATTTACCACCGCTCTCGACCCATTTGAATACGCAAGTCAATATTTACAAAATATTACTGTTCCTAAAATAATCTATCGGCCCGCCGGGAAATACTCGCGGGAAGAGCTATCACAATGGCTTCAAGGTTTGAAAACTCATCGTTTTTATCCGGTTTTTGTTGGTTTGCCATCTCCTGATTATGTAGTGAAAACAAGCCTGGAAGAAGCCTATCAAATCTGGAGCGAACAACATGGGGACCACTCTGTAATCGGAGCGATAACCATTCCGGAGAGACATGCAGTATTGAATGACGAAGACGTCAGGATTATGAATAAGGTAGAGTCGGGGGTGTCTTATTTTATATCACAATGCATTTTTAATGTCGACTACACCAAAAAAATGTTAGACGACCTGCTTCTGGCTTTCCATAAAAAGAATCAGGAACTACCCACCATTATTTTTACACTCACCATTTGCGGTTCGGTTAAAACGCTTCATTTTATGGAATGGCTTGGTATTCATATCCCGGATGATATCAGAGAAGACCTTAAATTAAGTGAAGATCCGGTTAGCCATTCAGTGGAACTGGCCACTACAATTGCCAAAGACCTGATCCAATATTGTCAGGAAAGATCCATCCCGTTTGGATTTAACATTGAAAGCGTCGCGATTCGGAGAGTAGAGATAGAGGCATCCATTGAATTGTTGAATGTCGTTTCTCAATTATTAAAAGCAAATGGACTGCGTAATGAATTAAAGAAAACCGACCAACCATTGGTTGCTTGATTCAAGAAATCAGATAGTAAATGTTAAAATAGATTCGTGTCTGGAGCTTTCCAGATCCGAGTTTACTTTTATAACAGAAGCACCAATATCTCGGGCTAGTACACGCATTTTGATCCTGTTCCCTTGATCACCATTTTTGGTGTTCGACATAAAACAAAAAACCCTGCAAGTTATTGACTTACAGGGTTTTTATAATTTTAATACCGTAGGGGAATCGAACCGCCCCATAACTATACTGGAAATCAATATTTTACAAAATCAAATTTTGGCCTGTTCACCAAATGTTCACCAGAAGGCAGTTTTTGGGCTGCAAATGGTCAAAATAAAGGTACGGAAAAATGATTTCCATGGCAAGAATTTTAAACATTTCGATATACTTTGGCATTACGCAGATATACCCTATCGGGTACACCTTACACATTAATGTTTATTTTAATCCCGAAAGGGTATAATTAAATTAAATTGCCTATTTTTACACCCTAAAGGGTATAATAATGCTATCTATTTACTTGAAGGAGAAACGTAAGGCTTTCGGATTCACACAAGAGGATCTTGCGATAAAAGCTGGTGTGGGCCTCCGTTTTATAAGAGAATTGGAACAAGGAAAAACTACGCTCCGAATGGATAAAGTAAACCAGGTGCTTGCCTTATTTGGCGCGCAATTAGGCGTGGTATCAAAACAGAAGGATGATGAGTAAACGCGGAGTAGTTTTTTACAAGGACTTTCAAGCGGGTATAATTGCCGAAACGGATGAGGGTTATGAATTCGCTTATGCCGCAGAATACCTGGAAATGGAATCTGCTAAGCCAGTAAGTTTAACCTTACCCCTATCTACTGAAAAGTATACCAGTAAAGTTTTATTTCCTTTTTTCGATGGATTGATTCCAGAAGGCTGGCTGCTTGACATTGCCGCCGAACACTGGAAGGTTAAATCCAACGACCGGTTTGAACTATTATTACTCACCTGCCGTGACACTATCGGGGCGGTAACTATTATCCCTGAACAAATATAGATATGGCAAATTGTTGGTTTTGTTACCGGGATTCAGGAGATAAAGAGTACCATGAGAAATGCTCTAAAAAGTTCTTCGGAACAGCGGTTGCTCCCGGGCTGGAGTTGAACGACCAGCTATTGAAAGAGCTTGCTGATCAAACTATAAACGAAAGGATAGCGATCACTGGCGTCCAGCCTAAACTATCGGTAACCTTAGAAAAAAATAAGGAAAACACGCGGTTAACTATTGTAGGGCTTTGGGGCGAATATATTCTTAAACCACAACACGGACATTTTCAAATGATGCCACAGACAGAGGATCTAACCATGCACCTTGCATCACTGTTCAGGATTCCGGTTTGTGAGCATACCCTTATTAAGGCAACAGATGGTAGCCTGGTTTACCTGGCAAAACGTTTTGACCGGGTGAAGGGAGAAAAGGTGCACATGGAAGACTTTTGTCAGCTTTCCGAATTCTTAACTGAAAGCAAATACAAAGGTTCTTATGAAAAAATAGGGAAGCTTATCCGTAAGTATTGCACGAATACAGGATTAGATGCCTTGAATTATTTCGAACTTGTATTATTCTCCTACCTCACTGGAAATAATGATATGCACCTAAAGAACTTTGCCGTACTGCATGAGGATAATGGAATACATTTAAGCCCTGCGTTTGATCTGCTGAATGTAAATCTGCTGAATCCTGCTGACGATGAAGAGCTTGCCCTGACATTAAACGGAAAAAAGAAAAAAATCAAGCTAGACGATTTCGTATTGCTAGGAAAGAGCCTCAATATTCCACAAAAAGCAATTGAAAATAGCTTTAAAAAGTTTGCAACAAAAAACAAAGAAGTGGCGGCTTATATCGACTCCTCCTTTTTGAATGTGGAGCTAAGGGAGGGTTACAAAAAGATATGGATAGAGAAGCAGGAGATATTCCAGCACTGATATTTTCGCAAAATTTTTTAGATTTCGTTATCAGATTTATTGGTCATTTTTGTATTAAACCAGCTCGCGTATGCTATTACAATATGCTTCAGACCTGCATTTGGAATTTCCCGAGAATAAAGCATATTTAAAAGCCAATCCCTTTAAAACCTACGGGAGAGATCTTGCTGCTTGCCGGTGATCTGTTACCTTTTATCTTAATTGATAAGCACAAGGACTTTTTTGATTATGTTTCAGACCATTTCCAGCACACTTATTGGATTCCTGGCAACCATGAGTATTATCATTTCGATGCTGCAGCCAAAAGCGGTACTTTTTGTGAGAAGATTCGCAGCAACGTAAGCTTAGTAAACAACTGGTCGGTGACGTTGAATGATATACATTTGATTTTTTCCACGCTATGGTCCAAAATTAGTCAGCAGCACCAGTGGAATATTGAAAGAAGTATGAATGACTTTCGTGTTATTAAGTATGACGGTCATTTCTTTTCATCCGATCAATACAATCAACTGCATGCTGATAGCCTCGCATTTGTTGAGGGCCAACTTTATAAGAAAGAGCCTGATCTAAGAAAAATTGTAGTCACACACCATGTTCCTATTTACTACCATTGTCAGCAGAAACAGATGCTCACAGAAAATGTGTGATCAAAGTGGCAGATAATGGGCATGGGATCCCACCTGAAGTACTAGATAAAATGTTTATACCATTCTTTAGTACTAAAAAATCCGGTTCGGGTATCGGACTAAATTTGTGCAAGCAAATCGTAACCTTGCATAAGGGAACAATTCAGGTCGAAACTATTGAGAACGTTGGAACTAGTTTTGTGTTAACACTTTGAGACTTAGGAAGCTGGGCAATTTATATTCAGATTCAAATAAATATTTGAATCGGCTCAGAGTTAAATATCTTCAAAACTGAACAAGATCACTGACACGAATAGGGATTTTTAAAAATCCCCATTGAACCCCTTTTTACAGACCCTTCAAAACATCACGGGCGTTGGAGCACATTCAGCCATTCCAGCCAAAAAGCTTCCGCCATTGCATCCTGCTTCCATTCTGGTACAGTAAGAACCGCGGTTGCAGATATTTTTCCTCGTCCGTGTTAGATCACCTGATAATTACTTCAGAAGAGTATTTTTCATTTGCTGATGAGGGGCTTTTATAGACCCTCATTAACCAGCAGGTTCTGCTATAACCTTTTTTATAATCTCTAACAGAATTTAGATTGTTGCCTATCGTATCACGGAATACCCGCCGTCGACTACAATTTCAGAGCCATGCAGATAAGACGCATTATCCGATGCAAGAAAAGTTACAGCTTTAGCAATCTCTAAAGGTGTTGCAAATCTTTTAAAAGGCAGAATGCCTGAAACGTGTTGTTTTACGTTTGCAATTTGTTCGACTTTCATTCCGGTTTTATTAAATATATCAGTTTCAGTATAGCCGGGACTAATGGAATTGACCCGAATATCCTTATTAACTAATTCAGCAGCCAGGTTCTTTACCAAAGATTGAACGGCCGCTTTAGCTGCGGCATACACGGATGAATTTGCACTTCCGTATGCTGTAACTATTGAGGTGGTCATAATAATGGATCCTCCGCTATTGATAATAGGAAGTAATTCTTTAATGGTGAAGTAAGTCCCTTTAACAAGTACGTTAAACAACTCATCAAATGTCTCCTCGGTCATCATTTCTATCGGTGAAAATTTGCCATATCCTGCGTTTGCAAATAGAATATCAATACCAGGGAAAATGCCAGAGGCTTTTTCCCTGATCCTTAGAATGTTTTCCATGTTTCCATTGTCTGATACAATGCCAAATGCACCAGGGTCTAATGAGTTAACAGCCTCGTCGAGAGTTCGCTGGTCTCGTCCGGTAATAATTACTCTGGCGCCCTCCCTGAGGAAATCTTCTGCCGTTGCACGGCCAATTCCGGTTGTTCCACCGGTAATTAAAGCTGTCTTGTTCTTTAATAGTTCCATATCATTTATTTTAGGCAAAAGTGGGCCGGTATAGAATTTTAAAGAACCCGAATCTTGCGATAATGCCATACATTAGCTTAAAGAACATTTCTATAAGAAACGCAAGAATCGGATTTCATCCCGCGAAGTTTTAATCGACCTTTGTGTCATAGATTTATCGTATGACAATACAGGAAGAAATTAATTATAGCCGTATAGCTGAGGCTATAAGCTATATTAAAGAAAACTTCAAAGAGCAGCCCAGCCTTGAACAGATTGCAGAACATGTTAATCTTAGTCCTTTTCATTTTCAAAAAATGTTTACTGACTGGGCAGGTACTACGCCTAAAAAATTCCTGCAATACATCAGTACAGAATATGCGAAAAAATTATTGAAGGAGAACCAGGCCAGCTTATTCGACGTCGCTCTCGAAACCGGGCTCTCTGGCACGAGCCGCCTGCATGATATGTTCGTAACGTTCGAAGGAATGACACCGGCAGAATACAAAAACGGGGGTAAAAGTTTAGCCATTAATTACAGTTTTGCCGAAAGCCCATTTGGGAGCCTTATTGTAGCATCAACTACGAAGGGAGTTTGTTATATGGCTTTTGAAGATGACCAAGAAAAAGCATTCGACCACTTAATACGGAAATTCCCCAATGCCGCTTTTGCAAGAAAATTAGATATTAACCAGCAAAACGCTTTATTCATCTTTCAGAATGACTGGGGTAAGTTGTCCCAAATCAAGCTTCATTTAAAAGGAACAGCTTTTCAGCTAAAGGTGTGGGAAAGCCTGCTGAAAATCCCGATGGGGAGACTATCAAGCTATGGAGCTATTGCGGAAAGGATTGGCTTTCCGGGTGCTTCCAGAGCGGTAGGAACAGCCATTGGCAGCAACCCTATCGCCTTTTTGATCCCCTGTCACCGGGTAATACAATCTTCCGGCACTTTGGGTGGATATATGTGGGGCAATACCCGCAAGACGGCCATTATCGGTTGGGAAGGTGCCAGAATAAATGCTGAACTATAAGCCTGTTACAGTGGAAAATCTTATTCAGAAAATCAAGGCTGCAAATTGGTCGCAGATTACAGAAGCCATGCACCAGAACGGATATGCAATTATCCCTGGACTCTTGTCAAATGATCAATCCGAAGGGCTAAAGGAGAATTACAACAATAGTAATTTATACAGGAAGACGGTGGTTATGGAGCGTTATCGTTTTGGCTTGGGTGAGTACAAGTATTTCGAATACCCTTTACCCGTATCATTCAAACGGTACGGGCTACCATTTATCCTTATCTGGCGCCGATAGCCAATGCCTGGTTTAGAGTTCTGAATATCGACCGGCAGTTTCCGCCGTCTCACGAAACGCTTTTAGAAGAATGTTCTGCTAATAATCAGTTAAGGGCGACCGTCCTGATATTGAAATATGGGAAAGGCGGATACAATACTTTGCACCAGGATTTATATGGAGATGTGTATTTTCCCATTCAGATGGTGCTGTTTCTTAATCATCCCGAGGAGGATTACACCGGCGGCGAATTTGTACTCACACAACAGACTCCAAGAGCACAGTCTAAAGCCATTGTGCTAAAACCCAAGAAAGGTGATGGGCTAATCTTTACAACCAATTTCAAGCCGTTAAAAGGAACAAAAGGTTATTATCGTGTTAATATGAAACACGGTGTTAGTGAAGTTCATAGTGGAGAGCGTTACACCGTAGGCATTATTTTCCACGACGCGTTAAGCTGATATGGTAGCCCATGATGAAATTACTGATGCTGCCCTAAGAAGTAGTATTAAACAAAAAGGAATCAACTTTGGAGGAAACCGCAAACTCAAGATATATGGCACATTATCCTGTAATTCAGGAAAAAGAATGAAACGGGAAAACAGAATTTTTTTCTATTCTGAAATAGAGGCTATAGAGAACGGTTATCGCCCCTGCGGCAACTGCATGCCTCACAAATACAAAACCTGGAAGAATGGATCTGTTTAATCATACGATAGACGGAAAGAGAAATTTGCTGCGCAAAGACGGAACAGTAAATTATTATGGCAAGTTGTTAACAGCTCAAGACGCTGATTATTATCTGAAAACGCTTCTTAATATTATTGAATGGCGGAATGACGAAGCAGTAATATTTGGAAAAAGAATCATTACAAAACGTAAAGTTGCCTGGTACGGCGAGAAACCCTTTGAATATACGTACTCGAATACCACAAAGCTTGCCTTGCCATGGATACCAGAGCTACTAGAACTAAAGAACATTGCGGAACAGACATCAGGAGAAACATTCAATTCCTGTCTTTTGAATCTTTACCATAATGGTAATGAAGGCATGGCATGGCATAGTGACGCCGAGAAGGATTTAAAGAAAAACGGAGCGATCGGCTCTTTCAGTTTTGGCGCCGAGCGTAAATTTATGTTCAAGCATAAACAAAGCAAAGAAACTATTGGTCTTAAACTGGAACATGGCAGCCTATTGATCATGAAAGGTTCCACTCAAACACATTGGCTTCATCGCTTACCACCGACAACCAGGGTTTTCAGTCCGCGTGTAAATCTGACATTCAGAACGATTGTTGGGTATTAGTTATCAATTATAAGTTACCTTTTTTCAGATGCAAAGACCTTTGATTTTATTAAACCCCAAATTTTATTAAACAGCTTTAGCGAAATCCCATCAAGAGTTTTCTAAGATGTCTGTTGCTGTTTTGTTGCCGAGTTGTTCGGCCAATCCGATAAGAAGACCCTCCGTGCCACGAATGTAGCAGAGCCGGTACAGGTCCTCATACTGCATTACTTCGCCAACAAGTTCAGCACCATGCTTGGAAAGTCTGGATACTAATTCGTCAATATTGTCAACGGTAAACATGATCCGTAGGTAGCCAAGTGAGTTCACAGGAGCAGTCCTGTGATCTGATACTGTAGTTGGGCTTAGAAATCGTGAAAGTTCAAGTCGGCTGTGTCCATCTGGGGTAACCATCATCGCAATCTCTACGGATTGATTTCCAAGTCCCGTTACTCGTCCTGCCCATTCACCTTCAACCATCGCCCTTCCTTCAAGTTTCAATCCTATCTCCTGAAAAAAAGAAATGGCGTTGTCGAGGGATTCTACAACGATACCCATATTGTGCATTTGAAGTAATTTACTTTTTGTCATAATTTCTCTTTATTAGGTTTTATCTAATGATTTTCTATCCAGGTGTCTTCGTAGGTCTCGTCGGTAACGTATAAGTGTTTGCAGGTTTCGGAGCGAACCGTTCGCCAACCGCAACACCTCTGAGGAGCAGAAATGCCCAATTCAGCGTTTAACCCGCATCGGGCTCATATTATGTTAGGTGTTCGTTATTTTTCGTTTGTCGGTTCATAGTAAAGCGTTACTGCACCACCGCTAAAGGTCTTAGTCTTTAGGAGTTTAAGAACAGTTCTATCGTTCAGTTTTTCGAACAATTGCAAACCGCCTCCTGCAACAACAGGGTGAATACAAAGTTGGTATTCGTCAATCAAATTAAGTTTCATTAACTGTATAATCAAACTCCGACTGCCAACTAAAATGTCTTTACCTGGTTGCTGCTTGAGTTCTAAAACTTCTTCTTCAAGGGCCCGGTTTGCTAACGTTGCACTATCCCATTCTACATTTTTCAAGGTGTGGGAAAAAACTATTTTTGGAATTTTATCTATCGCCCTAGCGAAGTCGTCCATCGTTTTTTCACCGGAAGGATTTTTTAACAGCGTTTGCCAGAATTGCATAAGTTGATACGTTATCCTTCCATACAGAACAACACCTGAGTTATCTAACAGTTCAATGTAATGCTGATGTATTTCTTCATCGGGAATACCTGCTGTATGGTCGCAAACCCCGTCAAGTGTTGTATTGATTGCTGCAATTACTTTTCTCATATATTTCAGTTTATGTCAATCCAAATTCGTGTATACAAATTTACCTGTCAGGCACAACAGTTCCAGAGGTGATTAGCGACAATTTGAAGGGGCGTTTGGTACGATATCAGAACAAATATTCTAGTTCTGGAATTCCATTTCACCACCCACGACAAAGGTACCGACGCCGCCAATGGTTCAAGGCTATACAAGCGGGAAAGCTGTTGTTTATTTTTAATATTGGCTTTTCCCGGCCTTGACCCAATGCCGGCCTATGCGCTCTTTGGTGCCTACGCGGTGAAATGGATAGGATTGCTCAACTAGCACGTGATAGCGGCTTAAGTGTTATACGTTGACATATTGTTAAGAGCGCGTGTTTTAATTCGCGATTCGCGAATTGCAAATACAAGAGTAATTAGACCTGATAACGTACTGGATAATATGAGAACTAATTGCAGAAAAATTTAATCTCAAAATTTTTTCAGATAAAAAGGGATTACCTTTGTATTAACAGTACTCGCCACGCTTAAGTCTGAAAAGATTGCGTACCAGGGCGAGTCTTTTGCTTTTGTAAGGTGTTCCCCGACATACTAAAGCTACCGTTGACTCCTCTGATTAATCATGAATTTACGAGCAAAAGACGCATACCAAGTCAAGCATATAAAACCTCAGCCTCATGAACTGTTAAGCCACCCCTTACTGAAGAAGATAAAGCTGTCAACTGGTCGTGGAATAAATCGGACTGACGAAGGAAGGAGAATTTATGCCCCCGAAAGCCGGTTTACTGCTTTCTCTTCGCAGGCTAACTCTGCTGCAGCAGATCATATGCTGTAATAAAAAAACAAAACACAAATGGCCAATAAGACGGCTTCTTCTATTTTATATCAAAATTTTAAATACTTAGAACTTCTATGTATGTTTGTTCTGTGATAGAACTAAATAAAGATTTGATGGCAGGTTCTCTTGCTCCTATTGTATTACTGATACTTAGAAGACAGGAAAGTTATGGCTACCAAATTATTCAGGAACTACGAGACAAAACAGGGGGAGAATTAAACGTTGCGGAAGGAACCCTTTACCCTGTTTTAAAAAAAATGGAAGCAAAGAATTGGATTGAAGGCGTCTGGAAAAAAGCCGACACAGGAAGAGAACGTAGATATTACACCCTAACCTCTAAAGGGAAACAAGAACTGGAGGAACAGTATTCACAATTAAGTTTCATAAACGACCTAATTCATAAACTATGGGATCTTCCAACTTCAATCTCGAGCAATCAATCAACAACTATATCAGCCTGATTCAAAATCAGGGAAGTCTTACTGGCTCTGATGTTGCGGAACTAACTGCTCATCTGTATGATGCAACAGATGCTTTGAAACAGCGCGGCCTCTCTGAAGAGGAGGCCTTTACTATAGCTTGTAAGAGGCTGGGAAACGAAGCTGTTCTTACCGATGAGTACAGTAAAGTAAACACATCAGTGAAAACCAATAAGATTTGGGCTTATTTATTTATAGGCTTCAACCTTTTTTATGCTGTGCCATCACTTGCTTTCACTGCGATCGCCGCATTTTACCTTCTTGTCCATAAGAATTTTGGCACGACCGGTAAGAGCACTTTTGTAGTCACCACCTTTCATCTACTATTTAGTGTTTTGGTTTGGTATATCGTAAAGAATAAGCGGAAGATTTCATATTTTATTGAGAAACAAGTCGAAGCGAATCCAATTCGCATTGTTTGCATGTCATTTATACCTCTTTTGACCAGTGCTATCCCCGTAAGAACTTTCAATAGAATGGAGCAAGCTATGGCCCTTCGCTATCCAGTCTATGAGTTTGACAGCAGTTTCTCTGAATTTAGTTTTTATGTGGCTATTATGAGTATAATTGCCGGTGTGTTAAGTTTAATCTTTAGCATAAACAGGACAGAAAACCTAAGTTTAAGAACGTTGTTTGAAAACCCATCCATGCTGTTCTTACTGTTACTAGGGGTGGTTATCGAGATATTTGCTGCATCAACACGAGCTATTCATATTGAAAGCATTTTAGGAAGTGCTATGGTTTTCGGCTTAGTATATATGTCTGCTTCTTTTCTGATTGCATTTTATAACAAAAAGAGTAGTATTAACAGGTACCTTATAATAGCGATGTTCTTTGGCTTGCTTATGGAGATTACTGTCGGCATAAATGCAGACAGAAGCCGTGGGGATACTTATTATACCGTTCATTTTGTTTCTGCAATGCTTCTTGGAATTGGGTTGGGCCGCTACCTCGGTATTCGGATGCGGGATGAGACCATACTTTCAGAACCTCAACTCTAATAATATAACTCCATTTCACCTACGCGGTGAAATGGATAGGATTGTTCAATCAACATCCTTTATTGGGTATGGCATAAATCACGTTGCCTGAAACAGATAACTTGAAGCCCCTATTTTCTACAGAGGGAAGTAACAGTTTCCATGTTTTACCCATGTCAGATGAACGGAATATACCATCCGAGCGACCACATATTAAATATCCGCCCACTTGTTTTATTGATGAAATATGCATTGAAGGCTGAAGTAAGCCTGTTTGTTTAATGAATGAACTACTACAAGAAAGCTGAAGTCCTTCACCTACGGCATTCCAGCTTTTTCCACCATCCAATGAAATGTGTATTCTGTTGGTTTGGGTTATTGTGTTGTAGGCTATAGCAGCAAATCCTCCATCACTACGTTCCACAGCGATACCAGCACCCCCTTCGCTAATCACACGATCCCAGTTTTCACCATCATCGGTCGATCTTAATATTCCTTGTGTGCTGGCAGCCAGGAGTACACCGTTTGACTCTACCATTTTCATTACCCAGCCTACAACATTTACATATTTCCAAGTTTTTCCACTGTTTGTGGATTTATAAAGGGCGTTGGAGCACCGGAAGCAGCGTACCATCACTATCGCATTGCGGATGCTCCTTGTACTTGTCGAGAATTTCCAGCGCACTACTTAAAAGAGGAATTCTTGAAGATGTGTCTGTTTTCTTTCTGGTAGTGAATATCCAAGCTTCACCATCCACTCCTATTCCTATCTCCGAGCGCTTTAGCTTTTTAATATCAGCATAAGCCAGACCTGTGTAGCAGCAAAAAAGAAAAATGTCGCGCACCTGAGCCAGGCGCTCCATGCTGATTTTCTTTTTATGCATGGTGTCCAGTTCCTCTTTTGTAAGATAAACCCGCTCTCCTGCCCTTGCCGTCGACTTATAATTACTGAAAGGATTAGCAGACAGCCAGCCATGAGCCAGAGAACTGTTTACAATCTTCTTGAAATTCTTAATGTACTTAACAGCAGATACACCGCTAATCTTACACTGACTTTTCAGATAAAATTCAAAGTCGGTGATAAAAGCATGATTGAGTTTATCAAGCGGCACATCTTCAGCTTTATACTTCCATGCGAGGAAAGCCGTCAAATGTTTTACAGTGGTACGATAGCCTTTTAAGGTGTTAGGCTCAAAACCATTTCCAAGAAGAGCTTCCACATTTTCATTGTGTTCCTTAAAAATATTAAGCAACAATTTTGATTTTGGCTTCTTTCTGGTGAGCAGATCGCGCAAACTTTCGGCAGTAATTTCCTTTCCGGTTTCCAGAAGCATGTGATGAGCGACATGTAATTTTGCCTGCACGCTGTCGAGATAGGCATTCAAAGCACGGAATTCTTCTTTGGTTCCGGTGGCCCTGCCCGCATGAGAGTTCCAGCGGGAAGCCTCGCATTCGCGGCCCACAGACACCTCTGTCCGCTTGCCATTTACAACAATTCTTAATGAAATTGGGATTGGGCCCTTTTGATTTGGGCTCCGCTTTTTTAAATAAAAAAGCACATTGAACGTGGTGAGCATAAAAAATAGCTTTTAAAAGGTGAAACAAAGTTACCTTTTGCAGCCCCGGCCTACAAGATGTTCAATGGGTGAACAGGTTGATTGTCAGAATCTTATAGCGTTTCTGGTGAACACCATTTTCTAAAAAAAGTGTTCACCGGATTGTTCACCAGAATTATGCGAAAACATGCATATTTTGGCGATTTGATTCCAACAAAAAAGCCTGCAATCTCTTGATTTGCAGGCTTTTAAGTGTTTTTGCTATTGTTTCCAGTAGCCCGTAGGGGAATCGAACCCCTGTTTCTAGAATGAAAATCTAACGTCCTAACCCCTAGACGAACGGGCCATAAAAAAAGAAGTGTCTTTCAACCTCTTTTTGGTAGCGGGGACCAGACTCGAACTGATGACCTTCGGGTTATGAGCCCGACGAGCTACCAACTGCTCCACCCCGCACTCTAGCAATCTTTGGTTTTAGGCTTTATTACTTATTTCCTTACTCCCTGAATTGGACTGCAAAGATATATTTCGTTTCTTTGCAGTCCAAATGTTTTTTAAAATAATTTTTCATGTCGCATAAAGCCGGATTTGTGAGTATTGTTGGAAAGCCAAATGCAGGGAAATCTACCCTGATGAATGCGCTTGTCGGCGAGAAAATGTCTATTATAACACCAAAAGCGCAGACCACCCGTCATCGCATCATTGGAATTGTAAATGAAGACGATTATCAAATCGTATTTTCTGACACGCCCGGAGTGATAAAACCAAAGTATGGTTTGCAGGAAAGTATGATGGGAGCAGTCAACGATTCGCTCGTCGATGCCGATATTATTCTTTTAGTTACAGATATAAATGAACGTTTTGATGAAAACGACATTATCGAAAAGTTAAAGAAAACTTCTTCGCCCATCGCCGTGGTCATTAATAAAATCGACACGTCTACCCAGGAAGAGGTTGAAGCTAAAATTGAACACTGGAAAGAAACACTCAATCCGGAAGTTATATTCGGCACGTCTGCCCTCCACGATTACAATGTGGACGCAGTGATGAGTTTCATCCTGGATAAATTACCTGAGCATCCTGCATATTATGAGAAAGATGCACTTACCGACAGAAACGAGCGTTTCTTTGTATCGGAAATGATCAGGGAAAAAGTATTCAAGCTCTATCAGAAAGAGATCCCGTACAGCACTGAAATAATTATAACGGCCTTTAAAGAGGAAGAAAAAATCACCCGGATAAGTGCCGAAATAATTGTCGAACGTGATTCGCAGAAAAATATTCTAATTGGTCCTGGTGGCGCAATGCTAAAAAAAGTTGGCACCTATGCCCGTAAAGACATCGAAGAATTTCTTCAGAGAAAAGTATTCCTCGAAATGTTCGTAAAGGTGATACCCGACTGGCGCAACAGGAAGAATTATCTGAAAAGCTTTGGATACGAAGACTAAAAATTTACGATTTACGAATTAAGAATTACGATTTTTGCATTCGTAATTCGATGTGAATTTACCAAATACTTGATTTTGAATTGCATTCGTAATTCGTAAATCAAAAAATCAAAAATTGAATGAGTAACATAGTAGCTATAGTTGGACGGCCCAACGTTGGGAAATCCACTTTATATAACCGCTTGACGGAATCGCGCAAAGCAATTGTAGACGATCAGAGCGGCGTTACGCGTGACCGTCATTACGGATCGGCAGAATGGGTGGGAAAGAACTTTACGGTGGTGGATACAGGCGGATACGTAGCCAATTCGGCCGATGTATTTGAAGCAGCAATCCGCGAACAGGTTTTAATAGCCATAGAGGAAGCAACAGTGATCCTGTTTATGGTTGATGTCACAACCGGACCAACAGATCTGGACGACAGCATCGCAGACCTTCTTCGCAGAAGCAAAAAACCAGTATTGGTGGTTGCTAATAAAGTTGATAATAACAAGTTATTGGATGATCTTCATCCCTTCTACAGCTTCGGCTTAGGAGAGATCTTTTCCATTTCTTCCATGACTGGTTCGGGAACCGGAGAACTTCTGGATGAAGTAATCTCTCACTTCGAAGAAGATCAGCCCGATGATTCAACCCTTCCGAAATATGCCATTGTTGGAAGACCGAACGTAGGCAAATCATCGTTGATCAATGCCCTTATCGGGAAGGATAGAAACATTGTTACTCCTATCGCAGGCACTACACGTGATTCAATTCACATTCACTACAACCAATTTGGTCACGAATTTATGCTGATTGACACAGCCGGATTACGTAAAAAAACCAAGGTTAAAGAAAATATCGAATTCTATTCTGTAATGCGTACCATCAAGGCTTTAGAAGAAGCTGATGTTATTATGCTCATGATTGATGCGGTTGAAGGTATCGAATCTCAGGATATAAACATTTTCCACCTGGCCGAAAAAAATAAAAAAGGCGCAGTCATTCTCGTGAATAAATGGGATTTGATCGAGAAGAATAATAAAACGACCTTGAAATTTGAAGATGAAATCAGACAACGTCTTGCACCGTTCTCTGATGTACCTATTGTTTTCACTTCTGTAGTCGAAAAACAGCGAATTTTTAAAGCGGTTGAAGCTGCTGCAAAGGTTTTTGAAAATAAAACCAAAAAGATTCCTACATCGAAACTGAATGAGGTAATGCTTCCAATTATCGAAAATTATCCTCCACCAGCTTTAAAGGGAAAATATGTGAAGATCAAATATATTACGCAAATAAATGGCTCGTCGCCCATGTTTGCGTTCTTCTGTAACCTTCCCCAGTACATAAAAGATCCTTATAAACGCTTCCTGGAAAACAAGTTGAGAGAACATTTTGACTTTAGCGGTGTTCCTATTCAAATATATTTCAGGCAAAAATAAGGTTATGTTTTAAAACGAAATTGCCAATAGTGTTCTTAATTATTGGCAATTTTCATAGAAACTGACTTTAATTGTTTGCCATTTATTTATTTTGACTTAACGTTTAAAGTATGAACAAACTCTTTTTAAAGGCATTCTTTTTTTTGAGTATCGCATTGGTATCATGCGGAGATTCCCGGGATAATTCAGAATCTCAAGACTCAATCAATGCAGCCCGAGCAGCCGATTCTCTGATTCAGAATCAACTAAATGCTGATACGTCTATGAATACAGACAGTACTATCGACAACATGCCTGTGGATTCTATGCCGAAAGGTTCTGATACCCGCTAATTAAGGCTGTTTCAATTCATGGAGCGACCTTAATACCGCTGTATCACTAGCATTTACAACTTTATAATAAGCTTCATCATCAAAATAAAATCTTGCCAGTGAAGCTTTAATTTCTTTATCTACAGCTTTTCTAGCAATAGCAGCAGCTTTTGGAGATACTTTCACTCCATTCTTTATCGCAAAAGAAACCAGCTGTTCATATTGCTCTTCGCTTAGATTAAAATCGCTTATTACTTGCGCTAGAGACGTCGGGCGATAGTTGTTGACCACCTGACTGAATAAGAATTCCGTTAAAATCCCTCTGGCCCGCAAAGCGTAGAAAAATGCATTGTAGGCAGACGTGTCAACAGGAATATAGATGTCCGGCATTATTCCGCCGCCTCCATATAATACATGGCCTGATGCTGTTTTATAGGTATGGCTTTTATCGAATACGCTATCTTTCAAGGTTCCGTCGGCATTTACTTCCTTCTTTTGAAGGCGGGTCGAAGCTTCCGCGAAATAAGCGTCCGAACTCATTTTATACGGTCTTTGAATGGAGCGGCCAAGAGGTGTGTAATAGCGGGCAATTGTCAGATTAAGCGCTGATCCATCACCAAAACTAAACTGCTCTTGCACCAGTCCTTTACCAAATGAACGTCGGCCAACAACCACTCCTCTATCCAGATCCTGGATTGCGCCCGCCAAAACTTCACTTGCAGAAGCGGTAGTTTCATCAACCAGCACAATTAATTTCCCCTGTTCAAATTTCCCGTTACGGGTCGCGAAATAATCTGTCCGGGGTTCGTGCGCTCCCTTCGTATAAACTATTAATTGCTTATCCGGCAAAAACTCATCCGCCAGCGCAGTAGCTGCGCTAAGGTATCCCCCGCCGTTGTTCCGCAAGTCCAATATCATGCTTTTCATATTGCTCTGCAGAAGTCGGCTTACCACAGCCGAGAAATCCTCGTCGGTGTGTGCACCAAACTTACTAACCCGCACATAAGCCACCGTTGGCGAAAGCATATAAGCCGCATCAATGCTGCTCACGGTAATTTTATCCCGTTTAACGGAAACAGAATTTACTGAAACAGAATTCCGCTTTTTTACACCCAATTTAACGATTGTCCCGGTCCGACCTTTAATAAGTGATACTATCTCAGTCGACGTGGTCTTGGTGCCCGCCACGTTCTTATTTCCAATACTCAGAATCTTATCTCCCGCTTTAATCCCTGCTTTTCGGGCCGGACCTTCTTTTACCGAAGTAACCAGGATTGTGTCATTGACCAGCAAATATTCTATCCCGATTCCACTATAATTTCCTTCCAGACTTTGAGATTGATCTCTGGCCTTTACAGGAGGCAAATAAAGCGAGTGAGGGTCTAAATGCGATAAAATCTGACCAATAGCAAGATTTTGAAGCGTATCAACCTTTACAGGATCAACATAATTTTCCTTAATGATTTCCAGGATCTGCTCTACTTTTTCTGATTTTTCAGGAGATAAAAATGGAGTGAAAGCTGCACTTTTAGACTTGTGATTTTCATGTCCGAATTTAGGGCCAACGAGCATGCCGAGAGCCAGTATTCCCGCATAACAGGAAGCTACAAATAAGTTACTTTTAGTGGATGATTGCATGAGATAAGAGCGTTCTAAAAGTAGTAATTGAGGTTGATATAAATTGATTTAAAATTGTCACAAAAAAGCTTTTTTTAAGGCGCCTTTTCTGAATATATTCCGACCTTTAACTTATGATTAGAACGACAGAACAAGACTCATTATATACTGATCTGGAAAAAAAATCGGTCAATGAATTATTGGTGGGAATTAATCAGCAGGATAAAACAGTTCCTTTAGCCGTCGAAAAAGCAATTCCCCAAATCGAAGCCCTGGTAAACGTAATTGTTTCAAAAATGAAGCAAGGAGGGCGACTGTTTTACATTGGAGCGGGAACCAGCGGCAGACTTGGAATCGTAGACGCATCAGAATGCCCGCCCACCTTCGGGGTCCCTCACGACTGGGTTGTGGGTATTATTGCCGGCGGCGATTCGGCCATCCGTAAAGCTGTGGAATTTGCTGAAGATGACACCAAGCAAGCATGGGAAGATCTGCTTAAATTTACAATAGATGACAAAGATGTATTGGTTGGAATTGCTGCTTCCGGAACCACCCCCTACGTTATCGGAGGTCTGAAGAGTGCTAACGATGCGGGAATTATAACCGGATGCATAGTTTGCAACGAAGGCAGCCCATTGGCAGCAGAAGCCCAATACCCGATAGAGGTTGTAGTTGGCCCTGAATTCGTTACCGGCTCTACCCGGATGAAATCAGGAACGGCGCAAAAACTCGTACTAAATATGATCAGCACAACGGTAATGATTCAATTAGGACGGGTTAAGGGAAATAAAATGTTCGACATGCAGTTAAGTAACAATAAATTAGTTAAAAGAGCCGTAGATATGGTCATGGAAGCAACCGGATCGGATGAAGAAACAGCAGAAAAGCTTCTGGATGAATATGGAAACGTGAGAGAAGCGGTAGAGAAATACAAGAATAAATAGAAGTGCAGATCAATAGATATGCGAATGAAGGAATCAGCAATGGCGCAGATTTCGACAAAGCACCTAAAGCATTATGCTTCTAAATAATTAATAACACGTATGCAAAGGCATTTGCACATTTAAAAAATTTGCAAATCCGCACATTTGAATTATGCACGAAATAGAACCTTTTTATCGGTGGCGGGATGATTACATAGCGGCAGAGGACGAACGATCGCCGTTTTATGAAACAGAGTATAGTGAGTTTGAATTTGATAAAAAGATTTACAACTATTACATCCATCCTCAGTGGGATTCGTTTGGCTCCCAGACTTTATACCTTAAAGCACTTTTTGTTGATTACGACAGGCATTATGCCATTATTGAATTCATCGGCGAATGGAATGATGCCATTTATAATGATATAATGTTGCTAAAGCGAGAAATTCTTGAATTGATGGTCGATCAGGGAATTAACAAATTTATCCTGGTAGGTGAGAACGTTCTGAACTTTCATTCTTCCGACGACTTATATTACGAGGAATGGTTTCAGGATGTAGAAGATGGCTGGATCGCTGGTATAAACTTCAGAGAGCATGTAATTGATGAATTTAAAAGCAGCAATATTGATTACTATATCAATTTTGGTGGAGAACTGGATAATATCTCATGGAGAAGTCTCAAACCTTTGCAGTTTTTTAAAAAAGTAGAAGAGCAATTGGTTAAACGACTGAGTTAGTATTTCGCGCCATTTTCAGGGCCTTTTGTCGCAGACAGAAGAACTCTGAAAATGTATGTTTTTGTTTTTATACAATACAAAGCATACATTTATGAAAATACTTATCATAATGTCAGATCAAAACAACTTTACCTTAAACCAAAGTCCTGTCATTCAAACGGGAACAGGAATCACATCGCGCAACTTTTTACCAAACGTTTTTATTTGGATGTTTGTAGCTCTTGGTATATCTGCGGCATCAACGTATTTTTTTTCGACCGATACTTATTTATTAAGCTGGCTGGTAGACTTTGAAACAGGAAATATAACAACCCTCGGAACAGTTGCCAGATTTGCGCCTTTGGCCTTCGTACTGATCTTATCATTCGGAATGAATAGATTATCATTCCCTGTAGTGGTTTTCCTTTATTTACTCTTCGCTACCGTCATGGGGATTAGTATAAGTTTCAATTTAATGATTTATACGGCGGGCTCCGTTGTTGGCGCTTTTCTTTCTGCTTCAGCTTTATTCGGACTAATGGCAGTTGCGGGCTATACCACAAACATCGATCTTACCAAATTTGGTTCAATCTTAATGATGTTCCTCTTCGGAATTATAATTGCCAGCGTGGTAAATATCTTCTTAGGAAGCTCGCAATTAGACTACATCATCAGCTTTATTGGAGTAGCAGTTTTTGTCGGACTTACAGCTTATGACGTCCAACGCTTAAAACGCATTGGAGCAGGAATTGAATATGGCGATGCATCTGCTAACAAAATGGTAATAATGGGTGCCTTGTCTTTATACCTCGACTTTATAAATATATTCCTAATGCTTTTACGTCTGTTCGGAAGCAGAAGATAAAGATTCATTTAAAATTCTCTTAAAAGGGATACAGGAGAACTTACTCGTTCGTACCTGTATCCCTTTTATTATTTGCATTTTATCAAATTTTCTTGCACTTTTGCAACGCTTATTCAGAAAGACGGAGGGATTAGACCCTGCGAAGTCTTAGCAACCTGTGCTTACAAGGTGCTAAATTCTAACTGATTCCATACTTAGGGATGAAGAAAGATAAGTGAATGTCAAAGCCGGATACCGACTTTTCAAAAATAAGCTTGCAAGGAAGATTTGAGACGATAGATTTGAGATATGAGACTAATGTGTCTGATCCATTCTTACATCTAATATCTCACATCTAAAAAACAATGTAAAGAGAGATTTGATATGATAGGTGGTATGGAATATGAGACTTTATGCGTCGGATCTATTCTCACATCTCACATCTCAACTCTCATATCTAAATAACAATGAGCATTAGAGAAGAATTAAAGAAACGTATTTTAGTTATAGACGGTGCAATGGGCACAATGATCCAGCGCTACCAGTTAACGGAAGAGGATTTTCGCGGCGAGCGTTTCAAGGACCATCCCTGCGATGTACGGGGAAATAACGACCTGTTAAATATTACCCGTCCGGATGTAATTAAGGCTATCCATGCAGAATATTTAAGTGCAGGTGCCGATATAATTGAAACCAATACATTCAGTACGCAGCGTATTTCGATGGCAGATTACCAGATGGAAGATCTTTCGTACGAAATGAGCTATGAAGGCGCACGCATTGCCAAAGAAGTTGCAACTGAATTCACTCTTAAAAACCCGGATAAACCGCGTTTTGTTGCCGGCGCCCTTGGACCGACTACCAAAATGGCTTCTATGTCGCCGGATGTTAACGACCCGGGATATCGCGCAGTAACTTTTGATGAATTGGTTGATGCGTATTATGAGCAGATCAAGGGCCTGATTGACGGTGGGGCGGATGTGCTTTTATTCGAAACGATAACCGACACGCTGATAACTAAAGCTGCACTTTTCGCTGCAAAAAACTACGAGAATGAGATCGGTCGTAAGATTGAAATCATGATTTCGGGCACCATTACAGATGCCAGCGGTCGTACGCTTTCGGGTCAGACGGTTGAGGCCTTCTTAAACTCTTTGTCACACGCAAATCTTTTAAGCATCGGCTTAAATTGTGCGTTGGGAGCTAAAGACATGCGGCCGCACATTGAAGAGCTATCCGAAAAAGCAGCTTGCTATATTTCCGCGTATCCGAATGCCGGCTTGCCGAATGAATTCGGAGCTTACGACGAAGTGCCCCATGAAACGGCTCATTTGGTGGAAGATTTTATTCAAAACGGATTTGTAAACATAGTGGGAGGATGCTGCGGAACAACTCCAGAACACATTAAATGCATCGCCGAAAAGGCAGCAAAATATCCGCCAAGAGTTCCTGTACAGCCGAAGCCTTATCTGCGTTTAAGTGGATTAGAGCCGGTTACATTAACTCCGGAAACCAATTTTGTTAATATCGGCGAGCGTACTAACGTTACCGGATCTCCTAAATTCTCTAAACTGATACTGGGTGGAGATTTCGAAGGAGCACTTACAGTAGCACGTCAGCAGGTTGAAGGTGGCGCCCAGATCATCGATGTGAACATGGATGAAGGGATGCTTGACTCTGAAGCAGCGATGACTAAGTTCCTAAATCTCATTGCTTCCGAACCTGACATTGCAAAACTTCCCATCATGGTCGACTCATCTAAATGGAGCGTGATCGAAACCGGATTGAAATGCCTGCAGGGAAAGGGCGTTGTAAACTCAATATCGCTTAAAGAAGGCGAAGAAAAGTTTAAAGAATATGCCCGCAAAATAAAACAATACGGTGCGGCTGTAGTGGTAATGGCATTCGACGAAGATGGTCAGGCCGATTCATTCGAACGCAGAATTGAGATCTGTAAAAAATCGTATGATATTTTGGTTAATGAAGTTGAATTCCTTCCGCAGGATATCATTTTCGATCCTAATATTTTAACCGTTGCAACGGGATTAGAGGAGCATAATAACTATGCAGTCGATTTCATTAACGCAACCCGCTGGATTAAGGAAAATCTGCCTTTAGCGAAAGTAAGTGGTGGCGTAAGTAATATATCATTCTCTTTCCGGGGAAATAACACTGTCCGCGAAGCGATGCACTCCGCCTTCCTGTACCATGCAATTAAAGCAGGTTTGGATATGGGTATTGTGAATGCAGGTATGCTGGAGGTTTATGAGGAAATCCCTAAAGATCTGTTAGAACTTGTGGAAGATGTTCTCTTAAACCGTCGTCCGGATGCAACAGAACGTTTGGTTGAGTTCGCAGATACCATTAAAACTAAAGGTAAAGTTGTAGTTAAGGATGAAGAATGGCGTAAAGAAAGCGTCGAAAGCCGACTTTCACATTCGCTTGTAAAAGGTATCATCGACTATCTGGATGATGATGTTGAAGAAGCTCGTCAGAAATACGATAAACCTCTTGAAGTTATTGAAGGTCCGCTAATGGATGGAATGGGCATTGTTGGCGATCTGTTTGGACAGGGTAAAATGTTTTTACCACAGGTGGTGAAATCCGCCCGGGTAATGAAAAAAGCCGTAGCTTATCTCTTGCCTTTTATCGAAGAAGAAAAACGCACAAATGTTAACAGCAATCAGCGTAAAAATGCCGGAAAAGTTTTGCTTGCAACAGTTAAAGGCGATGTGCACGATATTGGGAAGAACATTGTAGGTGTAGTACTTGCATGCAACAACTTCGAGGTGATTGACCTGGGAGTGATGGTTCCGGCGCAGAAGATTATAGAAGAGGCTAAAAAGCATAATGTTGATATTATCGGCCTTAGCGGACTAATCACGCCGTCGTTAGATGAAATGGTGCATTTCGCAAAAGAAATGGAACGTCAGGAGTTTAAAATTCCTTTGATTATTGGCGGGGCAACTACATCGCGGATACACGCTGCAGTAAAAATTGCGCCTAGCTATTCCGGACCAACAGTTCATGTATTGGATGCTTCCAGAAGTGTGACGGTCTGCAGCACATTAATGAGTGATGACAACCGCGACGAATACATCAACCAGATTCGCGGCGAATATGATAAAGCGCGTGAAGCTCATTTGAATAAACGTTCGGACAAACAATTCAAATCGATTGAGGAAGCTCGCCAGAATAAGTTTCAAATCAACTTAAACGGCTCTATTCCACCAAAGCCGGCGTTTTTAGGAACTAAGGTTTTTGACAACTATCCTCTGGAAGAGCTGGTTCCTTACATTGACTGGACGCCTTTCTTCCATACCTGGGAGTTGAGAGGTAGTTATCCGCGCATTTTTGAAGATAAGTTTGTAGGTGATGAAGCCAAAAAGCTCTTCAATGACGCTCAGGAACTGTTGAAGAAAATTATCGACGAAAAATTACTTACAGCAAAAGGAGTGATTGGTTTCTGGCCGGCAAATTCCGTTGGTGATGATATTGTACTTCAAGTTGAAGGTGATAAGTTGAATGTTGAAGGAAGCTCGCAACCCACAACCCAAAACCCAAAACAAGTTACTATTCACACGCTGCGTCAGCAAGTTGAGAAGGCTGCAGGTGAACCGTATTATGCCTTGTCAGATTTTGTTGCACCTAAAGACACAGGCATTCAGGATTACTTCGGTGGCTTTGCCGTTACCACAGGTATCGGATGCGACGAATTAGTTGCTCAATATGAAAGCGATCATGATGATTACAACAGCATCATGGTTAAAGCCCTGGCAGATCGTTTGGCCGAAGCTTTCGCCGAAAGAATGCACGAACTTGTTCGGAAGGAATATTGGGCATACGCTAAAGATGAGAGCTTAAGCAATGAAGAACTTATAAAAGAAAAATATGTTGGTATCCGTCCGGCGCCAGGATATCCCGCTTGTCCGGACCATACCGAAAAGGAAACTCTCTTTAGAATATTAGATGCCGAAAACACAACCGGCATAAAACTTACCGAAAGTTTTGCTATGTATCCTACCGCAGCTGTAAGCGGCTTTTATTTCGCTCACCCAGATTCCCGCTACTTCGGTTTAGGTAAAATCTCCAAAGATCAGGTAGTAGATTACGCAAAACGCAAAAACATGGATCTGGAAGTGGTAGAAAGATGGTTAAGCCCGAATTTGGGATATTAATTGTTCTGGGTTGGAGTATCAAGTAGGTAGTATTGAGTATAGAGTACCAAGATTGAATGCATAATTTCAAAGAGTTAAAAGTCTGGCAGCTTGCAATGTCAATTTCTAAAGAAGTATTTATTGCAACCCGGCTATTTCCTTCAGAAGAGAAATTCACATTGATATCTCAAATGATGCGAAGTTCTATTTCAATCCCTTCAAATATTGCGGAAGGATGTGGAAGGAAATCAAATAAAGAGTTTTATCAATATTTGAATATCAGCCTTGGCTCATCATTTGAGTTAGAAACTCAACTTATATTAGCTAGAGAGTTCAACTATATTAACGAGGCAAATTTCACACCTTTACAATCACAAATAATTGAAGTTCAACGCATGATATCCGGCTTACAAAAAAGTCTTAATACTTAATACTTTGTACTTGATACTTGACACACAATGAAAATCACCGAACACATAAAAAACTCCAACGGGAAGACTCTTTTTTCCTTTGAACTTCTTCCTCCTGTAAAAGGGCAACGCATTCAAAATATTTACGATGCGATTGATCCTTTAATGGAATTCAAGCCGCCTTTTATTGATGTAACCTACCATCGCGAGGATTTCATTTATAAACAACATCCCAACGGCCTTCTGGAGCAAGTATCTTATCGTAAGCGTCCGGGTACCGTTGCAATTTGTGCGGCGATTATCAACCGGTACAAAGTTGATGCTGTACCTCATCTAATTTGCGGTGGTTTTACCAAAGAAGAAACAGAAAACGCCTTGATTGATCTTCAATTTCTTGGGATTGACAATGTACTGGTTTTAAGAGGCGATGCCCGTAAGGGGGATTCAGGATTTATTCCGACCCCGGGAGGACACACGTTTGCGACGGATTTACTAGATCAAGTGGTAAATCTCAACCGGGGAAAATATCTTCACGATCATAATGAAGCGAACAAATCGGATTTCTGTATCGGGGTAGCGGCGTATCCTGAGAAACATTTTGAAGCCCCAAATATGAAAACCGATTTCGATTATCTTAAAATGAAAATCGATATGGGTGCCGATTTCATTGTTACCCAAATGTTTTTCGATAATCAAAAATATTTCGACTTCGTAAACCTCTGCCGTGAGAATGGAATTAACGTTCCTATCATACCGGGACTGAAGCCTATAACTTCATCAAAACAATTAGTTAGTCTTCCAAAAATCTTCCACCTTGACTTACCAGAAGATTTGACAAAGGCCATAACCAGCTGTTCGTCTGAAAAAGATGTTAAGGAAGTAGGAATTGAGTTTATGATTGAGCAATGTAAAGAGCTGATGAAATTTGGAGCACCTGTATTACACTTTTATACAATGAGTAATCCCGGGCCAACCAAGAGAATTGCTGAGGCGATATTTTAATTAGCAAGAAGGCCGAAACTTTCAAATAAAATTAAAAGGCTAGAGTTTATGGCTCTAGCCTTTTTTTAATGCCTTCGTTTCGTCCTGAAAGAAAGCAAATCAATTAAGGCACCGTCTAAATCACAGTGCCATTATCAATAAATGCACCTTTTTTTACTACAACTATACCTTCATTAACAGTGTATTTCCCGTAATCCCCATCTTTTAAATGTGGGCCGCCGTTTATTCTGACATCATTTCCAACCCGGCAATTCTTGTCCAAAATGGCATTTTTAATATAGCAGCGTTCTCCGACGCCAATTATTGGAGTCTGAGTATTTTTCGCCTCCTGTAATTGCTCCAGACTTTGGTAATAATCACTGCCCATTATATAACAATATTCTATAGTAGTTCCGCGTCCGATGCGGGTACGGATACCGATAACAGACCGCTCGATACGGCTTGCATGAATAATACATCCATCAGCAATTACGGTTCTTTCAAGCGTTGTTCCCTGAACCTTTGACGGCGGAAGCATACGGGGTCTTGAAAAAATAGTCTTCTTATCAAATAAATTAAACTCAGGAATATCGTCTGTTAATCCAATATTGGCTTCAAAGAACGAAGGAATGGTACCGATATCAGTCCAGTATCCGTCGTATTGGTAGCTCACTACGCGGTTTTTAGATAATGCCTCGGGGATGATCTCTTTACCGAAATCAGTATGAGGGTCGTTCGTTAAAGTGTCGTAGAGAACATCCCTGTTAAAGATATAAATACCCATCGATGCCTGATAGATTCTTCCCTGCGCTTCCATTTCCGGACCAACCTCTGATCTCCACTCCTCAAAATCGGATTGCGGCTTCTCAATGAAAGATGTGATCACATCATCCTTATCAATTTTCATTATACCAAATCCGGGAACATCTTTCGCCGTTACAGGTATTGTGGCTACTGAAACTTCGGCATTGCGTTCAATATGACTTTTAATCATGTGATTGAAGTCAATTTGATATAATTGATCTCCTGACAGAATCAGCACATAATCGAAGTCAAAAGGCGACATGTGGTGCATTGACTGGCGTACAGCATCAGCAGTTCCCTGAAACCATCCGGAATTACTTGGAGTCTGCTCAGCTGCCAGAATATCTACGAAAGCCGTGCTAAACACATTGAAGTGATACGTGTTTTTAATGTGCTTATTTAAGGAAGCCGAATTAAACTGCGTAAGCACGAAAATACGGTCTATGCCAGAATTCAGGCAGTTAGAAATTGGAATATCAACTAATCGATATTTACCAGCAATCGGAACAGCAGGTTTTGAACGGGTGGCAGTAAGAGGTTGCAAGCGGGTTCCCGAACCTCCTCCAAGAATAACTGCAAGGACTTTTGACATCATAATTTAAGATTTAAGCTTTTTATAAAGGTTTATGTACTGTGCTGCGGATTGATGCCAGGAATAATTTAGGCCCATCATTCTATTACGTAACAAATTCATCTGAGAGGTGTTTTTATAGAGTTCAATAGATCTTGATACAGCAGTTACTATACTTTCAACATCGGCATCTTCAAAACAAATCCCATATCCATTCTCTTCCGAAATATCGATTACCGTATCTTTCAACCCCCCTGTGCTTCTAACAATCGGAACAGTTCCGTAACGTAAGGAATATAATTGATTTAATCCGCATGGTTCAACACGCGAAGGCATGATTAAGAAGTCTGCCCCCGCATAAATTCTATGTGAAAGCGCTTCATGATAGCCTATAAACACGTTGTAATCCTCTTTAAAGACAGAAGTTAAATTAACTAATTCTTCCTCGACTTCAGTTTCTCCAGAACCCAAAACAAGAATACTTACTTTTCCTTTATACTTGGTAAGAATGTTAGCAATAGCCTCGGGAAGCAGGTCAGCACCCTTTTCGCCGACTAAGCGACCTATAAAGGCGACCAAAGGTTTCTTATCATCCAAAAAGAATTCCTGGCATACAAGCTTCTTATTTTCAAGCTTACCGGCAGATACAGTTTCGGCGGTATAATTTGCGGATATCATAGGATCCGTTTCCGCATTCCAGATATCCGTGTCGATTCCATTAATTATTCCAACTCCTTTAGATTTCTCAGCAATGAAGAGGGGCTCTAAACCGTTCGAGTTAACCATTAATTCCTCCAAATAACTAGGCGACACCGTTGTGTATTTCCAGCAACACTTAACAGCAGAAGCCAATGGATTAATACAGTCTCCCCACTCTAATAATTTTCCTTCCCAAAACTCTATATCTGGTAATAGATTCAATTTCTCCCAGCCAATCCAGCCCTGATATTGAGCATTATGAATTGTTAATACTGTAGGTATGTGGGCAAGAGATTTATATCGTGGTGCATGATATAACAAAAAAGGTATCAATCCGGCATGATGATCGTGAGAGTGAATTACATCAGGTAACACCTCGAAGTCTAACAACCATTCCAGAAAGGCTAACTGGAACGAAACAAATTGTTCGGTTTCATCGGGATAACAATAAATTTCTGTTCGGTCTAACAGTCCGGGTATTTTAATAAGATGTAAAGCAAAGCCCAGTTTATCAGTTGTCTCTCTCAAAACCTGGAATGGACCTGTAAAGGTCCCCATAGTGAGCGTTGACTCGAAAATCACTTCAAAATCATTTTCCCTTACAAATTTCCGATCGTAATACGGCAAAACTACTATGGCTGTTAAGCCTGCGAGTTGCTGATATTTCGGAAGCGCTCCCACCACATCGCCCAATCCGCCAACTTTGGCAATCGGATAACATTCTGCACTTAGGTGGATTACATTCATTTTTTAATTATTTAAATTGGATTTTGAAATTTAAGGAAATTTTTTTCTGTAAAACAAGAAACCCATCATTTTGTGACGGGTTTTTTGTTTTTTAATTAATGAGCTTCCAGCCAGTTATTGCCCTGACCTATTTCGACCAATATCGGCACGGTTGTTTTAAAGGCATTTTTCATCCTATCCTGAATAATGGTTTTTACTTTCTCCACCTCAGAATTATGGACATCAAAAACAAGTTCATCATGAACCTGCATAGTCATTTTTGAAATAAGCTTCTGTTCCTGCATATCACGGTAGATGTTGATCATCGCAATTTTTATCATATCCGCTGCGGAGCCTTGAATTGGAGCATTTATGGCGTTCCGTTCTGCAAAGCCTCTAACTGTTGCATTAGCTGAATTAATATCCCGCATATACCGTCGCCGGCCCATCAAGGTTTGTACATATCCATTTTCACGGGCAAAATTCATCGTATCACTCATATATTGTTTGATTCCGGAATACTGTCTGAAATATTCTTCAATAATGTCGGCAGCTTCCTTTCTTGGAATTCCAAGACTTTGCGACAAGCCAAATGCCGATTGACCGTAAATAATTCCGAAGTTAACGGCCTTTGCGTTTCGCCTTTGAGTGGAATCAACATCTTCTAAAGCAACACCGTAAACTTTTGAAGCAGTGGCGGTGTGAATATCCAGCCCTTGCATAAAGGCGTCCATCATATTCTCATCTTTGCTTATTTCAGCAATCAGGCGAAGTTCTATTTGTGAATAATCTGCAGAAATAATGATAAATTCTTCATTCCTCGGGATAAAAGCTCGTCTGACTTCCCTACCCCGTTCCGTTTTGATCGGGATATTCTGAAGATTTGGATTATTTGAGCTCAGACGCCCTGTTGCCGCTACCGCCTGATTGTAGGAGGTATGAACTCTTTGAGTTTTAGGATTTATTAACAAAGGCAGGGCATCCACATACGTGGATTTAAGTTTCTGCAGTTGCCGGAAATCCAGAATATCTTTGACAATATCGCTTTTATTGGCAAGAGCCGTAAGAATATCCTCCCCTGTTTGATACTGGCCTGTTTTTGTTTTTTTAGCTTTAGGATCAAGTTGCAACTTTTCGAATAATACTTCTCCTAGCTGTTTTGGCGATGCAATATTGAAACGAACCCCAGCTTTCTCGTAAATAGTTTTTTCGAGCACTTTAACATCAGCTTCAATCTGTAAGGAGTAATCTCCCAAAGCTTGCTGGTCAATTTTAACACCTTCGCGTTCCATCGCCGCCAAAACATAAACAAGCGGATTTTCTATATCGCCCGCTAATTTGCTTGCTCCAACTTTTTCTAAAAGCGGTTCAAAAACCTGCGACAATTGTAATGTGATGTCGGCATCTTCTGCGGCATATTCTTTAACTTTTTCAATCTCCACATCCCGCATATTTCCTTGGTTTTTTCCTTTGGTCCCAATTAATGAGGTGATCGAAACCGGAACATAACCCAAATAGTTTTCAGACAGGATATCCATATTATGCCGGGTATCCGGATCTATCAGATAATGCGCGAGCATGGTATCAAACAATTCGCCCTGTACTGTAATATTATACCAGTTTAAAACAAGGATGTCATACTTAAGATTCTGACCAACTTTCTTAATGGAGGCATTTTCAAACAAATCTTTAAACTCCAAAACAATTCCACATGCTTCGGTTTGATCTTCACAAATAGGAACATACCATCCGCTGCCTGGTTTAACCGAAAAAGAAAGTCCAACCAGTTCACAGATATTGGCATCCAGGCAGGTAGTTTCTGTATCGAAACAAAAAAAACTCTGCGATTGCAGCATTGAAATCAACTCAGCACGCTTCTCTGCCGTATCCGCCAAATGATATTCGTGAGGGGTGTTGTCTATATTTTTAGATGCTGGCGCTGGCTCAATTATAGTCTCGGTTTTAATTACAACTTTCTCTGGCTGGGCTGTCCCGAATAAATCATATTGTTGACCCTGACTCACCTGACGAAACTCAGTCACAGTAAACTCCTCCCCAAATACCCTTCTGCCAATAGTCCTGAATTCAAGTTCCACAAAAAGAGGCTCTAATTTTTCACGGCTTGGTGGATTTACGCGAAGCGATTCCTCATCCAGCTCCACAGGGGCGTTCAGCAAAATAGTAGCAAGCTTTTTGGAAACTAAACCTTGCTCGGCGAAATTCTCCACATTCTCCTTCATCTTACCCTTTAGCTCATGACTATTAGCTATCAGGTTCTCGATAGACCCATATTGCTTTATGAGAAGCTTTGAGGTTTTTTCGCCTATCCCTGGGATGCCCGGGATATTGTCAACGGCATCGCCCCACAATCCTAAAATATCAATTACCTGATCAACCCTTTCAATTTCCCACTTGGTAAGTACTTCAGGAACACCCAAAATCTCCATATCATTACCCATCCTTGATGGCTTGTAAATGAAGATGTTTTCGGAAACCAATTGCGCAAAATCCTTATCAGGGGTCATACAGTAAACCGTAAACCCAACTTGTTCGGCTTTTTTTGCAAGGGTACCAATAATGTCATCTGCTTCGTAACCGTCCGAGGTAATTACCGGAATATTAAATCCCTCGATCAGTTTCACAACATAGGGCATAGCGGCCGATAGGTCTTCGGGCATAGCCTGCCTATGTGCTTTGTATTCTGCAAAATCAGTATGGCGCTCGGTTGGTGCCTCAGTATCAAAAACCACGGCCAAATGACTCGGATTTTCTTTCTTCAAAACTTCGAGTAATGTATTGGTAAAGCCCATTACGGCCGATGTATTTATTCCGTTTGATGTAAAACGGGGGTTTTTACTTAATGCGAAATGAGCCCGGTACATCAGGGCCATACCATCAAGAAGAAAGAGTTTTTTTTGCATTTGTGATTACACTGATGTATAAGATTACACTGATTGAGATGAATTTATGTTTGAACTGCACTTTTTGTATTTGAAAGTTTTGTCATTCCAACGCAGAGATTTTTTTTCATAAATACTCTCCTTTAGTGGAATGACAAACGTTCGCTGTAGTCAAAACGATAATTTACACCTCTCTCGTTTCAAAGGTAGCAAGATATTGCTCCTTAACGAAAAGAACAATCTCTAATATGGTCGTTCACCATGCCGGTAGCCTGCATATGTGCGTAGCAAATTGTGGTACCGAAAAACTTGAAGCCGCGTTTCTTCATGTCTTTAGAAATCGAGTCAGAAATCTCTGTTTTAGCGACCAAATCTTTCATATCGACTGGATTGTTTATAATAGGTTTGCCTTCAGGCAAGAACGAGTACATATACTTGTCGAATGATCCAAACTCTTTCTGAACCTCCATAAAGTGTCGGGCATTGCTTATTGCTGCAAGAATTTTAAGTCGATTCCGGATAATGCCGGAATCCTGCATCAATCGTTCTACGTCATCCCCGGTAAAGCCGGCAACTTTTTTCACGTCGAAATCAGCGAAAGCTTTACGATAACCTTCGCGTCTTTTTAAAATAGTTATCCAGCTTAGTCCGGCTTGTGCGGATTCGAGAATAAGAAATTCAAAAAGTACTTTGTCGTCATGCACTTCCTTGCCCCATTCTTCGTCGTGGTATTTAACATAAAGTGGATCGGTGCCGCACCAGCCGCAACGAATCAAATCGGGATTAACGTTATTAGACATTCGTTCTTATAATTCTTTATTGGGATCCCAGAAGATCTTTTGAAAACCTTTAACTACATTGTCCTCTACCTCAACACCTTCGCCTCTTAACATTTCCTCCATCAGATTTGGGGTAGGAAAATGCCCCTTACCACTCAACATTCCGAATCTGTTTACCACCCTATGGGCAGGAACCGGAGGTTTTGCTGCGCCCGAAGCATTCATTGCATAACCAACCATTCTGGAAGAACCTTTGGTTCCAAGATATTCGGCAATGGCTCCGTATGAAGTAACGCGCCCGACGGGAATACGCCTTGCGACCTCATATACACGGTCAAAAAATGTATCGCTTTTAGTCAAATGCAAATTGCAGGTAGTTTATATTCTTATCCTTAGCAAGATACTTTTTTTCATAATATGTTTTAATCGAAAGTATCTCATTAGCAAATGCTGATTTATATAAGTCTTCGGTGCTGACTTTTAGTTTTAAACCAAGTTCATTTATCTTATCGAAAGTATAGGCATGCAGCTGGTCATTATCTGTTTTCAGGTGAACAACTCCATCCTGAACTAGAATCGACTTATACTTCTCTAAAAACTTAGGAAAAGTAAGCCGTTTCTTCTCGCGGCTATCCTGGGGTTGCGGATCTGGAAAGGTTATCCAGATTTCGGATATTTCATTTTCCGCAAAATAATCCAAAAGATTTTCTATCTGAATTCTTAGAAAAGCAACGTTTTGAATACCTTCTTCAATGGCAGTTTTTGCTCCACGCCAAATCCGATTGCCTTTATAATCTATACCGATGAAGTTTTTATCAGGAAATAGCTTAGCAAGATTAACAGTATATTCGCCTTTTCCACAAGCTAATTCCAAAATAACAGGATTATTATTATGAAATTGCGAAAAAGCCCAGGTTCCTTTCAGAACTTTTCCTTCATCAAGTTGTTTAACATTTGCAAAGGTTGCTATCTCGGCAAACCGTCTTAATTTATCTTTACCCATAATTAAAATACGCCGCAAAAATAAAGTTTTATCTTTGCCGCAACAGCAAAACATACGTGGAAAAAAACGCTAAAATTTATATCGCAGGTCACCGGGGAATGGTAGGCTCTGCGATTCACAGAAAACTTGAGGAAGAAGGCTTTACCAATGTTATAACCCGAAGTTCAAAAGAGCTCGATTTGCGTAATCAACAAGCAGTTACAGATTTTTTCTCGATCGAAAAACCTGATTATGTGTTTCTTGCTGCGGCTAAGGTTGGCGGTATAGTGGCAAATAACACATACAGGGCAGATTTTTTATATGAAAACCTGATGATCCAGAATAACGTCATCCATAATTCGTATTTAAATGGAGTTAAAAAACTGATGTTTCTGGGTTCAAGCTGTATTTATCCAAAGTTTGCCCCACAACCATTAAAAGAAGAGTATTTGCTTACAGGGTTGCTTGAGGAAACTAATGAGCCTTATGCTATTGCTAAAATTGCCGGCATTAAAATGTGCGATGCTTATCGTGCGCAATATGGCTGCAACTTTATATCAGTAATGCCCACCAATTTATATGGCTATAATGATAATTATCACCCACAAAATTCACATGTTTTACCTGCATTAATTCGCAAATTTCACGAAGCGAAGCTGGAGGGAAAAAACAAAGTTGTGATTTGGGGTACGGGAAGTCCCTTCAGGGAATTTTTATTTGCTGATGATTTAGCAGATGCCTGCTTTTACCTGATGGAAACCTATAATGAGCCTAACCTGGTTAACATTGGTACGGGAGAAGATATTTCAATTAAAGATTTGGCACTACTTATTAAACGTATAATCGGCTTCGAAGGAGAATTAGAGTTCGATTCTTCAAAACCAGATGGAACACCGAGAAAATTAATGGATGTTTCGAAACTCCATGCTGCAGGGTGGAGACATAAAGTGCAGCTCGAGGAGGGAATTAGGTTAGCTTACGAGGACTTTCTTTCCCACGAAGAAATAACAAAAGCCGGTTAAATCCGGCTTTTATTATTTTATTTTAACGGAGCGTAAATCCAATCGATAAACTAATTACTCGGTTCTTAATGGTCTCTTCCTGATCATTGCTTAGATTGTTCAATCCTAAACCATATCCCAAACTAAAAAATCGTCCATTTAAGAATTCATAACCGGCTAACATATTAATTCCAAAGTCGACTTTTTTCATTTCATCTACACCGTCACCAAATTCAACCTTACCATCAGTTGGCTGAGATATGTCTTCACTGGTTCCCGGCCCGTCGTACTTGAAATTACCTTTGCTCTTTCCGGATAAAGCATAGGCTATATAAGGACCGGCACCAAGTATAAACTTCCCCGGAGCGGCATCAAATTTTCCAATAATATTTAAGGGGATTTCGATATATGATACATTAACTTTTGACTTTAATGACACACTATAATCGCTTTCGCTCGCGGAGTAATCAAACTTATATCCTTTTTTAGTGAAAAATATTCCTGGTTGAAAATAGTATGTTGTATTTAACTTAAATTCTGCCAATCCACCAAAGTTAAAAGAGGTAATAGATGCCGGAACCATACCAGCGTCTACTGTTTCGCCTGTACTTTCAACATTTGCTGAATTAGCGCCAACCTTTATTTTGAATTGACTTTGTGCGAAAAGGATAAAGCTTAATAGTAAAAAAGATGTAGTTAATAAAAGTTTTCTCATGATGTAATTAGTGATAAAATTATAAGGTTTGCTAAGGTAGTATTTCTTTCAGAGATGAGTTTAAAATCGCCTTTAAATATCCAGCTTTAGCTGCTTGGCATATTTTAAAAATCCAAAGAGGGGAAGTTGAAAGTGGACGAGAATAACGAACGTCTTCTGAAAGCTCCATTTCATGCGGAGCTACCATGCCTAATTATTAGAAAAAGCGAGTTTTGAGATTGAGGAACAACAGATTGCTGTTATTACTAGAAACGCTTTGGATAGAGGATAATAAAAAAGCCGGCTAAAAAACCGGCTTTCTCATTTTCAATATGTCTCACTATCTGGCGGAATCCCGTAATCCCTGATGGCAGGCGATTTCCGCAACTTTCCATTTGTACTTTGGAACATACCTTTCAACTTATCGAATAAGCCGGAAATCTTATCTGAATTTACTTGTTTCGCAGCTTTTTGCGACAAGAAAGTGATGAGCGTCTTGGTTATAAATCCCGATTTTTTAAACAATACCCCATTTAAGAAAATAGGCAGCAATACCCTCGATATATTTGTAATGAAATCTTGCTGCATTAAATCCTGCATAAAAGATTTCCTACCGGTATCCGTTTTTAAAAGGCCGGTAATACTGCTAAATATAGCTGAAGGACTACTAAACTTCTCTTTCAGAGCTTCCTCATCCTGAAACTGCTTAACTTTCAAAAAGTCAATTTCAGCCCGTAGTTCTGCCAAACTGCTAAACGACTTCTCCATTATTTCTTTTTATTAAATATCCGCTTCACCATAAAATCGTGCAGGTATTTTTCAACCAGTCTATCTTTTATAAAATACATTACAAGGGCTAAAGTAAGATATATCAAAGCTACTATGCCGAATCCCAGGGCGTAAGAACCGAACTCTTCCCCCAAGTACAACGCAAGTGTTAAAGATGCGAACAGGAAGGTCAAAATCCCCATTATCAATACAAAGGAATCAGTAATCAGGTTAGCTGTCACAACGGTAAGTCTCTCTATTACAGTCAATCTGGTAAGCTCTACTCTGGTGGATATATATTCCTTAATCAAGGTCAACAAATCAGGAGACACTTTTTGCTCTTTAGTCTGAGTTTCTGGCATATTATTAAATTAGAATAGTTCCTAGTGTAAAACCCGGAGCCGAATTACAGTTGTTCACTTACAGGTGCTTTTTCCTGAACTGATGAATCAAACCCTTCTTTGTTAAACTGAGTTTTGATTTTATCAACAACGCTTTCTTTAAAGTTAGCAAGATTGTCAATTTCTTCTGCAGCACGATCTTTGATGGAATCGCCTAGATTTTTCAAAGCATCGTTTAATTTATCTCTGGTTTCTGAACCTCTTTCTGGTGCAAAAAGAATTCCTAGTGCTGCTCCGGCAGCTAATCCAGCTAATAATGCGGCTAAAACTTTTGTGTTGTCGTTCATGGTGTTAAGGATTATTTAAAAGTGTATTTTTTTTAAACTTAATGCGATTGTAATTAATACAAAAGAAGAATAGAAACTGTTTCAATAAATTTATTCTTCTTCCGCCGAACGAATTTGTTCAAGTCGCTCCGTTGCCAGCTTACTGGTTTCGTATATCCTTACTGTAAGAATGAAGTAAGATAGCAATAAAGGACCATAAACCAGGCCCATTATGCCGAAAGCAGGTATACCTACAACAACCCCAATTATGGTTATGATCGGATGAATATTACCCACCCGTTTGGCTATTAAAAATCGGATTACATTATCAATATTAGTTACAAGTACGAATCCCCATATTAAAATTCCCCAACCTGCGGTTTCATTTCCGTTTGCAAGTTCTAATATCCCCGCCGGAATAAAAACCAGAGCGGCTCCCACAAGAGGAAGAAACGATAAAAAAGTTGATATCACACCCCAAAACAGAGCATCAGGAATTCCAAATATAAAAAAGCCCAGCGATACTAATGCGCCCTGAACCACCGCGATGAGGCCCTGACCTAAGACATTGGAATAGGTTGTGTTTTTTAATTCATCAGCAAATTTGAGTGCATTTTGCTCTCGAAATGGCGAATAACGAATTAATCCTGCTTCAAATTTCTGATAATGCCTGAACATAAAATAAAGCAGGAAATACATTACAGAGATCCCTAAAAGCAAAGATCCTGCACCACCCAATATTGACGGGAACAACTCACTTGCGTGTCCGCCCGCTTTGTCAATTGTGCTTTCTACAAGATTAGGCTGACTAAAGGTCTTTAGAAAAAAAGCATCTAATTTTTTAATGATGTACTGAACTCTTAACGGATCCTGGCGAAACTCGCTAATTTTATTCATCACCATTAAAAAGAGGGTAATTATCGGAAGAATGATTATTAAAAAAGAGCCGATAATAACAATAATACTGGCGGCGGCTTTCTTCAATTTCCATTTCTCAATAATTTGAAGATACACTGGTCTGAATATAGTATACATTACTATGGTACTGAGCAATGTGCCGGCTATATACCGAAGTGAATACAGAATGCCGCAACCAAGTATAATTAAGATTATTAAGACAATATTATTACGTTGCTTATAGTTAAAGAAAGCCATTTATATGAATTGTAAGGTTAAGCATGCGTGAGTGCTGATGTTCATCAAAGGCTTAACATTTATATCTATGAAATGTTACAAACCGCAGAAGAGCTCATTAGCCAAACGTTGGTAGAATTATGCTAATAATAGTACCATTTCCTGGTTGGCTACTTACCTGAACCTTTCCATGATGGGCGTTTAAAATTCGTTTAGCGTGAGTTAATCCTAACCCGGCAGCCTTAGCTTTTGTAGTAAAAAATGGCTCGAATATGCGATTAACGTTTCTGGGGTGAATTCCTGTGCCGTTATCTTTGATATCAATCTTTAACTCCGTAATACGCTTCTCAATTGAAATAGAAACCACTTTTTCCTCTTCAGTAATCGCTTCCGCAGAGTTTTTCAAAATGTTTTTAAAAGCAGATATAAGGCTATCGTTATCTGCCCAGATCGGTAAAGGTGTGCCCTTAAGGGGATTTTCTATTCTTAGATCCAGACCCCGTTCTGCGTCTTCCAGTAATCTCGATAATAATTCAGATAAATCAACCTGCGTCAGCTTTAACGATAAAGGTTCGGTACTCTTTATGAGCTCGGTTGTAACAGAGTTAATTTTTGCACAATTGCTTTTAATAATATCAACTAAATTAAGGTTGTCTTCATCTAAAAGTGAATTTGAAAGCTCATCAATTGCCAGGTTCACATTTGATAAAGGATTTCGAATTTCGTTAGAAAAGCGTTTGGCCATTAGCTCGGTAACAGCAAATGTATCGCCTATCGACAAATCCCTTTCCTGATTTAACCTGTATGTAAGATCGTGAATAATAGAATAAAACAGTTCTTCATCAGCCTTTTGCGATAATTGAACAAAGGAAGAGATGCTGCAAAATTTACTCTTTCCACTGATTGTTAACATTTCAACTTCCAAATCGGAAACTGACCCTTCAGCATTCATGGCAGTTATATAAGCTAACCGTTCTTCCTTATATTTATACAAACCCGCAGCATTCATTTTCAGCAGTTCGGTCAAAGTTGTTTCGAAAAACTTCGTGGCCGATGGATTTGCTTCAATAATTTTCCCGGCTGCATTGGTAATAAGCATAGGGTCTTTTGAACGTTCAAAAATAATGCGGAACTTATTTTCGCTCGTTTTGAGTCTCTGGAGTACGCGGTTCTGAGCTATCGCATACCGAATCGAACGTTCTAAAACCTGGCCATCTAAAGTGTCTTTTACAAGATAATCGGCGGCTCCCAACCTCATCGCTTCCTCGTCTATCATAAAATCGCCCTTACCCGTAAGCATTATAATGGGTTCAGTACAATTCGATTTAATCGCTTCATTTAACAGGTCCATTCCCGAATCCCTACCCAGCCGGTAGTCCACGAGGTAAATATCATAATGACTCTTCAGCATAGCATTTATTGCTTCAGAAAAGTTATTGCACCAAGTTAAATTGTAATTTTGCCTGCCCCCGTTTTCTCTTAAGATATCTTTTGTGAGGATGAAATCATCTTCATCATCATCAACTAAAAGTATGTTAACAGTATCCATCTTGAATTAATTAGTTGAAATCCATCTTGATGCTATTGAAGCTGTAATATTTACCAATTCTGTAAAGGATGACGGCTTGGTATAAAAACCCGAAGCTCCCATTCCGAGCACACTCGTTTCCTCTTCTTTTGAACGTGAAGTCGTCAGAATAATAACAGGGATCTCTTTATATAACTTGTGAAGTTTGAGCTTTGACAACACTGTTTTCCCATCCATTTTTGGCATATTTAAATCCAAAAGAATCAGATCAGGAAGTGTTCTTTCCGAGTTTTCGTCAAAACTGTATAGGTAGTCAAGCAATTCTGCCCCGTTTTCAAAAAAAACAATTCCTGCCGGCATATTATTTTCCATAAATGCCTCATTGATCATCAAGCGGTCATCGGCATCGTCTTCTGCTATCAATATCAGTTTAGTCTTTCTCATCAATCAATATCAAATGGTATAAAAATATTAAATGTAGCACCTTCCCCTTCGCTACCTCTTGCCTCTATGTATCCAGCATGGTTTTCCACAATTTTCTTGCACACGGCTAATCCAATTCCGGTGCCCTCATATTCGTTTCGGGTATGGAGACGTTGAAATAACGTAAAGATCTTCGCCGCATACTCATTGTGAAAGCCAATTCCGTTATCGCTTAATTCTATCCTGCAGTATTCCCTGTCACTTTGTAGTGGAAGAGAAGCTGAAGAAAAATCAAGTCCTTTAACCCGCTCAATAACAATTGATACTTCCGGAACAATATTAGCCTTTGAAAATTTCAGAGAATTGCTGATCAGGTTCTGAAACAATTGGCGTATCTGAGAAGGAATAGCCTTAAAGATCTGCTCCCCCACAATCTCCGTTTTAGCATTCTTCTTTTCAATAGCTAACTCCAGATCCAGAAGAACTCCTCGTATAAGTTCTTTAACATTTATCGCTTTAAACTCCTCATTTGGTCTGCTAATTCGTGAAAAAGTTAACAGGTCATCGATCAAAACCTGCATTCTCTCCGAAGCATTTTGCATCCGGTTTATATAATCAATACCGTCCGCGGGAAGTTGCAGGCTATATTTACTTTGAAGTCTGTCGCCAAAAGCCCTGATCTTCCTTAGTGGCTCTTGTAAATCATGCGAAGCTACATAAGCGAACTGCTCCAGCTCACTATTCGACCTGTTGAGTTCTGCTACTTTACTCTCAAGTTTTTGATGCGCCTTTTTTATATCAGTAATGTCATGCATAACAATCATAACACCAAAAATTTCTTTCGACGACGAGCTGTATACCGGGCTATAAGTTATTTTAAAAGTATTATTATTGATGATTTTATCATAACGATTGTCATTCCCTTCAAGCGCAGATTGAAAAAATTCTAATGCACGCTTATAGTCATCAACAAACATACCTTCTAAACTCGTTCCCTTGGCAAATACACCTTCCGGATCTATTTTAGAAATGGCAGGTCCTTCAAGTAGCAGTAACTCCATATTCCTGCCAAATAGAAATACTGCGCTGTCCGGAACATTTTTTGCGATGGTTCTATAAATGCTCTCGCTCTTATCAAGCTGCAGGGTTGTATTTTTTAATTCTGTAATGTCTTGCGTATTTCCTACAACCTGACACACGTTTCCCACCTGATCTACCTTATACTTTCCGTTTAATAACAAATGCCGCACCTCGCCGTTTGGGCGGATAACCCGATATTCTAAAGAAAACGGCGCATGAGATTGCTTGGATGCTTCGAGAACGTTCATAAAACTCCTGCTGTCCTCAGGATGAATAATCGACAGGTAATAATCAAGTTCGATATTATTTTGTAAGGGCACCAAGCCGTGAATACGATACAATTCATCAGACCAGAAAAAATTATTTTTATCAATAAACCACTCCCAACTTCCATTATGCGAGATCGCTTCGGCTTCGCGCAACAGCGCTTCACTTTGAGTTAACTTCTGCGACGCTTCGTGGAGATTCGTGATATCAAGGAGTGTACTAATGAGCTTTTTTTCATGAGCGACGTAATTGCCCTGGGCCAGCAGGTATTTTGACTCGCCGCCTGGGTGCTGAATCTGGTATTCAACAGTATACGAACTGCAATTCCTTATTGCCGAGGTCAATTCCTTTTTAACAATATCCTTGTATTGCGGCGCAATAATCTGTTCTTGAAGGGCAAGCGATGGGGTTACTCTGGCAGGATCGTATCCCCAAATATTGTAAGCCTCATCAGACCATTTCACAGTACCCGCTACCACATCAAATTCCCAGCTTCCTAAACGGGCAATCTTTTCCGCGTTTGCCAGCAATTCTTCGCGTCGTTCAAGATTTTTCTGAATCAGAACCCGTTCTCTTATTTCGTTATCGAGCCTGTTAATGATATTTTTTTCCTTTCGGCTCGTATCAATATAGTTCATGCTGATACCGAGCAGAGGTATCACATAATTGATAAACCTTAAGAAATATGCGGCATTAAAAAAATTGTCATATGGCTGATGGTGTATTGCCATAAAAAGCTGGGCAAACGCCGCCGGGATGATACTTAATACCATCAATCGCGTAAAGAGCGACGGAAATCTTATCAGAAAATAAGGAAGGAACCAAAACGCCTGCGCCAGGTAAATAGAAAGAATAACAAATTCAAATGGATGGGTGATAAACTTATCGGGATTCGTTAAAATATCCGCCTGCCCAAGTTGAACCGTTAAAAAGATTGCAAGAACCAAGCAAATCATAAAAACAAAAAGCAAGCCAATCAATGATCTTTTTTTCTGTTCAAGACTGCGTATATTTTTTTTGGCGATCGAAATGTAATACCAAATACTTCCAGTCAGGAGCAACGCATGGAGTAAGCGGCTTACAAACCATTTTAAATACGTATCATCAGCAGAAATCGATGAGAATTGTATGAAATTGTTATCGGAAAAGAGGAAGAATGTTTCGTACAAGGCAACACAAATTAATGTACCGCCAACTATGGGAGTAGAAATATCCTTTTTTACAACGAAATCTACAAGTGTTAGTGCGCAGGTGATTACAGCTGCCGAAATTCCAAATATGAGCCAGACATTAAATAGAAGGTATTGTGCTGACCACAATCCGGCCGAAAAAGCAGGTTCAGTGTTTTTTTGATATAAGTGAGGGATTACAAAGATTACCGGGATGATACAAATACTTAAAACCGACCAGATAAATGGCGGCGGCAAATTGAATTTGTTTTTAAAGTTTCTATCAAACAGCAAGCGGCTTATCACGATAAATACTCCTATTTATTCAAGATTGATTGCCTTCATTTTATTATATAAAGTTTTTCTGTCGATATTGAGAATCTTTGCCGCTTTGGTTTTATTGAAATTTACCTCCTTTAAAACCTTTATAATTGTTTCATACTCAGCTTCATGTGCTGCGTTTTTAAGATCTCTGTTATTTTCTTTGGTCTGCAAATTTCCGACAGCGTTTTCAATTGCGGATACTTTTGCAAAAGTAGAGATTTCCAGAGGAAGAGCCTTTAACGGAATAAGATTAGATTCTGTTAGAAGTGTCGCTCGTCTGATTACATTTTTCAGTTCCCGAACATTTCCCGGCCAGTTATAGGTTAATAAACAATCGATAACTTCTTCTGAAAACCCCTCTACGTGACGATTCAATTCCGCATTTGCCATATCTAAAAAGCTTTGAGCAAATAACAAGATATCTCTTTCGCGTTGCCTTAAAGGTGGAAGATGAATACTGAATTCGTTGAACCGATGAAATAAATCCTCCCTGAAACGTCCCTTTTGGATAGCATCTGTTAGGTTTTCATTAGTTGCTACAATAATCCTCACATCGAGATCAATCTCTTTGGTGCTGCCAATTCGTTTGACCTTTCTCTCCTGAACGGTTCTTAATAAAGCCGCCTGGATTTCGTAAGAAAGATTACCAACCTCGTCTAAAAGTAGGGTGCCGCCATTAGCCATTTCAAAGTGACCTATTTTTGTATACAAAGCTCCCGTGAAAGAACCTTTCTCATGACCAAAAAACTCGCTTCCAGCCAGTTCTTTAGTCAAGGATCCGCAATCCATTGCGATGAATGGCTTATCGCTGCGGTTACTTTTCATATGGATGGCTTTTGCCACCGATTCTTTTCCTGTTCCGCTTTCTCCTGTTAATATAACACTATAGTTAGTGGGAGCGATTATCTCGATCTGGCGCAGCAAATCTTTTGAAGCAGCACTATCACCGGATATAAACTCGTCCGGCAAATTACCTGCAACAACTTTCTCCTTCGTTACTGCACTGGCCGACTGACTCTCAGGTAAACTTTTAGATAAAACCTCCTGAGTTTCAATAGCTTTGTTTATAGTATTTAAAATTTCATCGGGGTACAAAGGTTTCGTGATATAATCATAAGCACCCATTTTAATAAGCTCAACTGCCAATTTAATGTCCGAATACCCGGTGATAATTATTACACCGGTTGCCGGATACGATGCTTTTATTTTTTTAAGCATCTCCCTGCCGTCCGTATCTTCAAGTCTAAAGTCGCACAAAACCAGATTATAGTTATCTTTTGCCAACAGTTCCATAGCTACGCTACCGCTGGTAGAAGTTGATACCTCAAAGCCATTACGCATCAAAAATTTCGACAGTAATAAACCTATATTGATCTCATCATCAACTATTAAGATTCGTTTCATAAAATAGAGCCCCTTTTTTGCTAAAGATATAGTTAATTATTTTAATTGGGAAAAAAACTCTACAATTAAGA
>CAMPKC010000035.1 GCA_946887045.1 uncultured Sphingobacteriaceae bacterium
TAATAACGATAAGGTGATGGTATGTCATAATGGTCAGACCATTTGTGTTGCTTCATCTGCGGTGCAGTCACACTTAGATCATGGCGATAAACTTGGGTCTTGTAATACGGGGACTATTTCATCCATTCCTGTAAGCCCGAACTTAGAAAAGCCGGCAACATTCAAGGTGATGCTTTATCCGAATCCTGTAGCAGATATCCTGAATATTCAGGTAAGCACATTAGAAAAAGGAGCTACAGTACGAGTCTTCAATTTAGGAGGAGTGGAGGTTCTTTCACACCGCTTAACACAAACACTTCAAACTATTTCGGTTTCTGCTCTGCAGCCAGGCACTTATGTGGTTCAGATTATCAACGGAACTCAGATAGCCAGTGAAAAGATTATTAAAGAGTAATCTATCTAACAAGACTTATTAGTTCTAACACAAGGAGGCCGCAAGGCCTTTTTGTGTTAATAAAAGCATTGGAAGTTTTAAGAGGCAATTTTCGTATTGCACGCTTCTGCTTTTGTAATAGGAAATGGTTGGTTTGGGAAGACACCGTTGTTTTTTAGAAATAAATTCTAGTTCCCCTCACTCTTTATTAATAGCGTAAACTATGATGACTTAATTATGCTAAATGAAAGTTTCAAATAAGCGGGAGAATTGTCGAAACGATGCTAATGAGGATCGCTCATCGTTGCGGAAACAACATGACGAGTCTGTTTTTTGCTAAACCGATTAATGTAAATTATTAAATCGGTTTAGTAAAGTCCATTTGTTAAGGAAAAAATAAATTTTAGTGAGTATCTGCATGCCATTATTGGTGTCATAATAATATAAAAAGGTCATACTGCCCAGGGCAGCGAATAGAAAACCAATTAAATAATCAAAAAGCATGAACAATTATTTAGACGCAAAATTTAAACTGCTTTTACTATTGTTTCTTGGATTAAGTGTTTCGTTTCAATCGTATTCACAACAAGGTACTGTAAAAGGAAAGGTTGTAGATGCTACAACTAACGAAGCTGTTATCGGGGCAACAGTTAAAGTGAAAAATGGCAAGCAGGGGACAACAACTGATGTTAATGGAGAATTTTCTCTGGCAGTTCCAACCGGATCGGAAATATTAACTGTTTCTTTTCTTGGTTACAAAAGCCTGGAGGTACAGGTAAACACCAGTTCGGTGATGAATATCAGGCTATCACCGGGCGACATGCAATTAAATGAAGTTGTTGTTGTGGGTTATGGTACACAAAAGAAAGCAACTGTCACCGGTGCGGTCGAAACTGTTGATAGTAAGGTTTTCGAAGACAGAGCTATTACTAACGTTGGCCTTGCCCTTCAAGGGCAGACACCTGGATTGGTGGTTACCCGTTCTTCTCCTCGCCCGGGTAATGAAGGTATATCTTTCAGGATTCGTGGTAATTCGTCGGTTAATGGAAGTGAGCCGCTGATTATCGTGGATGGGGTACCCATCGTGAACTATTATTCTTTTCAGAATATGAATCCAGACGATATTGAAAGTGTCTCTGTTTTGAAAGATGGAGCTGCGGCTATTTACGGGTCCAGGGCTTCTAACGGTGTGGTTTTAGTTACAACCAAAAGAGGGAAAGGTAAAGTTAGAGTAGATTACAGCGGCAATTTTCGCTTTAATACCAATGGGATTACCAGTTATTCACCTACGATGCAGGAGTATGCCACCATATGGTTAGAAGCAAACAAAGAGGAAACGACTCCAAATTATTGGGTATGGGGTAATAAGGAGAATCTGGAAAAGATGCAGCAAGGTGTTGAAGGGGCTTATCCATTATTCGGTACCGATTTTTACATCTTCAATTCCAATCGTTTAGCCGAGATGTTCGCTACCAGATATTCCTATCAACATAATTTGAGTATTTCAAATAGTACTGATAAATCAGGATATAGAATGTCTTTCGGTTATGCAAATAACAAAGGGAATTTAGCTACGGCCTACGATGGCCAAAAGCAATATAATGCCCGTTTTAATTTCGATTACAAGCTTACAGACAAATTGAAAGTAGAATCAGGAGTTAGCATAATCAATGCAAACACCAGTGAGCCATCTGTTGGTTTAGATAATACGCTTTATGCCTATGATATGCCATTCTATCCGGCTAAGAACCCCTTCGGGCAATGGTTTGCCACCTTTAATGGAATAGATGGCGGGGCTATAAGAAACGCTGCAGCAATGACTTCTGATGGTGGTCGAAACGATAAAAATTCTATGACCGGACGAGTTGATTTGAAAGCTACCTATCAGATATTGAAAGATTTATCGGTAGAGGGCTTAGCATCCTTACAGAATGAAAGGTTCAACCGGGAGAGATATGTGGTGCCGGTGCAATTATATAACTGGTACGGTGTGAAAGGGGGCATTGGATTGAATACAGGTGGCACAAATAACACGTATTCCGCTGAAGCTTACCAGCAGCTTTATCAATACTATTCAGCTTTGTTACGTTACGAGAAATCCTTTAACCAGCATACTTTCTCAGCCGTAGCCGGCCTCAATGCCGAGAAAAATAATTCTCAGGAAGTTTCCGCTAGTCGGGTAGGCTTTGAAGATCTGGGGGTTTATGATATCAGTGTAGCGAGTGCAGCAATACCTGGAAATGGAGGTTCAAAATCTTTAAATGGCAGGTATTCTTACCTGTCGAGGTTTAACTACAATTACGCGGAGAAATATTTATTTGAATTGGTGGGCAGGAGAGATGGTAACTCTCGTTTTGCTTCAGGATTTAAATTTAAAAACTTTGGATCAGTACAAGCTGGATGGGTATTCAGTAATGAAGGGTTTTTTAAGAATTTATCATCTGTTGTTAACTTCGGAAAGTTGAGGGCAACTTATGGTATTACCGGTAATGAAGCTTCAGGTTTAGGAGCGTTCGACTATCTTTCGACGGTCAATATTGGTACCGTAGTTTTAGGCTCGCCTGCCGCACCTCAATCGTCGAGCGGCTTGAATAATAATGGTTTAATAAGTTTTACCAGGACCTGGGAAAAAGTTAAGCAAAAGAACTTGGGGATCGATCTCAATTTTCTTAACAGCCGCCTGACTACTAGCTTCGATATTTTTGAGAAAGATAATATCGGGATGTTGATCAATGTAAGCTATCCTTCGGTATTGGGTGGAAATGCACCTAAAACCAATAGCGGGAAATTTAACACTAAAGGTTGGGAAGCCGTAGTAGGATGGAAGGATAGAAAACGCGACTTTGCATACAATGTAGGTTTTAACATTGGCGACACAAGAACGCTGGTTTCCGGTGTAGAAGGTGCCGACAATTATGGGGCCGGAAGAAATGGTATCGTTAACGGTTATCCTTGGCAATCCTGGTTCGTTTACAAAACCGACGGATATTTTAAAGACCAGGCAGAGGTAGATGCTTATTACGCTGCGTACGGAACCAGTACTGATTTGGCTAATCTTCAGCAGAATAACCAATCCGTAGCATTGCGTCCGGGCGATACTAAAAAAGTCGATGTGGCTGGTACGAGTAATATTACAAGTCTGGGTAACGAAAAGAGTTCTCTTGTATATGCAGGCGACGGAACGGCTCACTACGTGTTCGGTATTAATTTAGGTGGCTCATGGAAGGGATTTGATCTAAATACTTTCTTTCAGGGACATTTGGAGCAAAATATTATGCGCAATGGTTATATGTCCTATCCTTTTGGTGCAATATGGACAAATCAGAATCCTGCCTTTTTAGGTCAAACATGGACCGAAACTAATACTGATGCTTTGTTTCCTCGTTTGACTGTTAACAATAGAAGAGCTGGTTGGAATTATGCGAATAATGATTTTATGCTGCAGAACAATCGTTATATACGATTGAAGAGCCTGGTTCTTGGATATACTATACCAAAGCAATTCTCTGACAGAATTCATATGTCAAAGCTAAGAGTTTATTTCTCTGGAAATGATTTGTGGGAGTCGACAACTGTTAAAGACGGATTTGACCCTGAGATGGGCGAAGCATCCATAAACAGCGGTTATCCTTTTGCAAGGACCTTCTCGTTTGGATTAAACGTTGGATTTTAAAACCTGAAATGATTAAAGAAATGAATAGAGCATTTAAATATATAATGATGAGCGGGATTTGCCTTAGTGTAGCCGCTTGTCAGAAAGACTTCATCGATCTTGAGCCAAACGCGCAATTTACAGATGCAGTATACTTTAGTAAATCCGCTGACTTTAAGGCTTATAGTGCTGGTTTCTACAACCAGCTTCAGGGATGGAGTTTTGGAAATATGGACAATGGATCCGATTTATCCGCTAACGGTAATGGAAGCGGTACCGACATTGGCACCGGAACCATAGCGGTTGGAAGCACCAACTGGGATTATTCCGGCATACGTAGTTGTAATATTTTACTTTCTAAAGCCGCTGCGTATTCCGGCGGAGATATAGATCAATATGTTGGCGAGGCCTATTTCTTTAGGGCTTATAAATATTTTGATCTGTTAAAGACCTTTGGAGGAGTACCTATTGTGACCTCTGTTCTGGATGTTAATTCGCCTGAGCTATTTGCGCAGAGAAGTAGCAGATATGAAGTTGTTAACTTGATCCTAAGTGATTTAGATAATGCGATAGCAAAGTTGCCCGTAGAGCAGAACATAACTGCATCAGATAAGGGAAGAGTGAGTAAGTGGGCTGCTAAAGCGTTTAAAGCGCAAGTAGAATTGTATGAGGCTACCTGGGAAAAGTATGTTGGTAAAGAAACTGACGGCGATGGTATCAGTGTTGGAGCTGGAAGTGCCGGATATGATGCTGCTAATGTAAATAAATACCTTGCCGATGCAGTAGCTCAATGTAAGGATGTGATCGATAATGGAGGATATGAAATATGGAACAAGAATTCGGATCCCAAAATGAAGAATGCCAGCTCCTGGTATCTGTTTAACCTGGAAGATGCCGGGTCAAACCCCGGTGGGTATGATAAAACCTCGAACAAGGAGTTTATTCTTTACAGAACTTATGATTTTACATATAGACAGTCGAATTTAAACATCAGCTGGACATCATGGCAGCTTTACCCAAGTCGTAAGTATGTAGATCTGGCAGTTTGTACCGATGGTTTACCTCCCGCGAAATCGCCGCTCTTTCAAGGATACCACACATTTACTTCCGAGTTTCAGAATAGAGACCGTCGTTTATTGAATTACCTATATGGCGATGGCACTCCTCCGGCCTCTGTCACATTGGAGTATGGTAGCCTGGGTGCTAGTGGTTATGGAAACAGTAAATATGCAGTTTATGGCTTTGGTACGCGGAGAACCGACAGGACAGAATCCGCTAACTGGCCTATCATCCGGCTTGCCGACGTATATCTTATGTATGCCGAGGCATTGGTTGAGTTGAATGGTGCTATTACCGACGCGCAGCTCGATATTTCTATCAACAAATTAAGAGATCGCGGAGGGGTAGCTCATCTTACCAATGCTCTTGCTACAGCTAACGGACTGGATATGAAAGAGGAAATTAGAAGAGAAAGAGCTGTTGAACTATATCGCGAAGGTAAACGCTTTGATGATTTAAAAAGATGGGGAATTTTAGAAGCGTCATTAAATCCCTCCCGTCTAGGAAGAGTTGTTGGTGATCCGAGTTACACTACACCTTTCAAAGATGCAACTGGAGCGCCTACAACTGCTTACAAAGCGGGCTCGTATTTATGGGGTGAAGAAGCGGCAGCAACCCCTGACGGCTCTTTGAATAGCGTAATTGTTTCAAGTTCTCTGAATCACTCCGTTACAGACAAGCATTATCTATATCCGATACCTACTAATCAAATTCAACTTAATAATAAGTTGCTTCAAAATCCGGGTTATTAGAGAGAAGGATTATCAGTATGTGTTATAGAATATCAAAAAATTAAAAAAATAGAAAATGAGACAGATATTTAAAAAAATTGGGCTGTTTGCTATCTTGGCAATCCTCTGTTCTGCCTGTGAAAAAAGCGCCGAGTTCAGGGAGTTTATCTATCCTGTGCCTGCGGTAACAGGTATGACCCCAACAAGTGGTTATCCGAATACTTATGCTACAATTACCGGATCAAACTTTGGCACTGTAACTGGCGCCGTAAAAGTGTTTTTTGGTGGTATAAAGGCCGATTCGGTAATTTCCTGTGTTGATAACCAAATTGTAGTAAAAGTGCCAGGAGGAGCCGTTACCGGAAAAGTTACTTTAAAAGTTTGGACACATACCCTGGATTCTATTGCTACTTATACTGTTGTTCCTGCACCGGTAATTTCCTCAATAGCTTCGAGTAATAAAATTGGCGCAAACCTTGCATTACCGGGGATTGATACTATAACCATTAAGGGTATTCGTTTCGGTACTGATGCGTCAAAACTTTCAATACGTTTCAAAGGCACGGAAGCTACCATCCTCTCTTTGACGGACAATACCATTAAAATGATAGCCCCAACTGATTTTAGTTCGGGCTTCGTTACCCTTAGCATGGGCGGATTAACCTTATCGGCGACACCTGCTATTATAAATCCTTCAGCGCCGGGTGATGTTACTCCTTACTTTTTAGGAAACTATGGTCCAGGCTTTGCCCGGGATAAGTATGATGGCAAAAGATGGGGAACTCTTGCAGCTCCATGGATTACAAACGCAGCTGGCTTAAATAAGGGAGCCTATGGTGGCTATGCTGCCGAAGCTTGGAATGGTGTTACCGGATTTATTAATTGGGAAACCTGGGGAAATACTCCAGTTACAAATGGAATGGTGTATCAGGTAACCACACTTCCAGCTGGAACTTATACTTTTTCATTTAACGATTATTCGGAAATTCAAACGAACTCTTCTGTTTATGGTGTAGTTGCCGCAGGTGGAGCAGGTTTACCCGTCCTTGCTAATCTTTCTACGGCAATAGCATCCGTTGCTCTTACAAATAATACAGTAGTAGGTACTACCAAACCAAGTATTACCGAAACAAAAAGTGTTCAGTTTACGCTTCCAACTACGCAAACTGTTTCTATAGGGTTTTTAGGAAATATGGTCGGAAGTGCCACAGGTAGTTATTTTATTGTGAAATGGATAAAATTAGTTAAAAACTAAGTGGGTAATCAGAATAGAGGGGTTCTTGTAAAGAGCTCCTCTTATATTCTGTTGCAAGTATGTTAGGAGTGGAGTTTTTGTTGCGCCATTGACGTAAGAGTCTGATAAAGGCAAACATCTAAAATGAACCAAAACTATAATCTTAAAGTATCATGAAATATCCAGGTATTTATCTTGGTCTGATTGTTTGCTGCAGCTTTTTGTCTGCATCTTGTTCGAAGAAGGGTATTGCCAACCCCGAAGCAGTTGTAACTGCCCCGGCAAGCAACATAAAATATATTGACACCCTGCCACTTAACACACCAATGGTACATTCCGGAGGCCTTCATACAGCTGAAGATTTTATCCGCATTAAAGCTAAAATTGCTGCCAATGCCGAGCCATGGGTTTCAGGTTGGAACAAGTTAATCGCCAATTCTCATGCACAGACCTCTTACGTTGCTGCTCCGGTAGTTAAGCTAGTGCGTGGGGGGCGAAGCGCAGAAGAACCTGATCCTGATAATTATTCCAGAGCATTTAATGACGCTGCGGCGGCCTATCAACTCGCCTTGAGGTGGAAAATAAGTGGAGAGAGCCAATATGCTCAAGCTGCGGTTAATATTCTAAATGCATGGGCTTCAACCTGCGAAAAAATAAGTGGAGATTCCAATACCGCTTTAGCAGGAGGGATATATGGTTATCAGTTTGCGGTTGCTGCGGAACTTTTAAGAGATTATGAAGGTTGGACGCAACAGGACTTTGTGGCGTATAAGCAGTGGATGCTAAAGGTTTTTTATAGCCTCAATATGGCTTTCTTAACAACTCATTGGGGCACCTGCGATTCACACTATTGGGCTAACTGGGATTTGGCGAACCTAGCCTCTGTAATGGCTATTGGCATTCTGACCGACAATAGATCGATGTATAACTACGCTGTTAATTATTTGCAAAGAGGGAGGGGGAATGGAAATTGGTTTAAAGCCATTAATTACGTTTTTGAAGGCGAGAATTCGGGCTTGGCTCAACTTCAGGAAAGTGGTCGTGATCAGGGACATTCTACTTTAGTCATCGCTTTGCTGGGCACGATTTGCCAGTTAGCTTGGACACAGGGAGATGATTTTTACGGATTTGACGATAACCGCTTTTTAAAGGCCTGTGAGTATTCTGCTAAATATAATGTAGCCCGACTAAATGTGCCTTTTCAGGAATACATAAGAAGGTGGTCTCACGATTGTCGAACAGAAACTCATACCCAAATTAGTGAGGCGGGAAGGGGAACCGCTCGCCCGATGTGGTCAGCTCCTTTCTACCATTATACAAAGGTTAAGAACCTTACTGCAAAATTTACCGGTTTGGGCGTCCAATCTACGTTTCCTGAAGGTGGCGGTGGAGATTACGGAGGCAATAGTGGAGGGTATGATCAACTTGGGTTCGGTACCTTGTTGTATGCAAGAGATTAGGTCTTTCGCTGAAGTTTCATTATTTAGCAAATGACAACAAATGGGGCGTCCTCTTCACAGGGTTGTCTCATTTGAAAAAGCTACACATTAATAGATCGGGCTGCTCATAATGGGCAGCCTAATCTATTTAAAGGAAATAAACACTGACTTCCTTTCGATCATTTCAAGGTTTCTGGTTTTATGCCCTTTACCCGTTGTATCTTCCATCTGCAGAACATCGCCTCCGGTAAAAACACGTTTCTCTCCTAATGATGTTTCAATCTCGATTTTACCGTCGAGCAGAATAATAAATTGTCTGGCAGGAGCGGTATGAAAGTCGTAATCGTAGGCAGGTAGCACCTTGCGAAATACAAGGCTTTCTACTTCATACTTTTCAGATAAATATCCAATAGTTCCGGCCGGGTTTAGGGGTACTCTAATTTCTTCAAATTGTGAATCTCCGTTAATATCAGAATATACTTTGGTGATCATAAACTCCTCCATAATTACTTTGCCCTTTCTATAACTAAACGATTCCATTCTGGATGTCTTTTAAGAAAGCTCTGTACATACACACAAAGCGGAACAAGCTTTAACTGGTTCTCTTCCAGGTATCGGAGCGTCTTTTCAACTAAGGCGGCGGCGATTCCGTTGCCCTCCAGTTCCTTTGGAACTTCTGTGTGCAGAAGATATACCCTATTGCCATGACTTTTATAGTCGATAAACGAACGCCGTCCGTCTACCCATAGTTCAAAATTATGCTGTTCTTTGTTATCAATTAATGCAATCTCGTCGTATTTCATCCTAACTCTTTATTATACAAGTACTAACTTATTTGCCAGATCAATTTCCTGGAACTGAATAGTGTGTGGCCGCCCGTTATAAACTTTTAAACTAACTTCGGCGTTCAATTTCTCAAGAATTGCCACACTTTCCTGAACTCTTTCCAAAGGCACATGCGGGTCTGGATTGCCCGTGCTGATGAAAATTGGAGTATGAGCAAAGTCGCCGGAGTAATTGGAAAGATCAAGCTTTGCTCCGATCAGGCCGCCTGTAAAGGCGATAACTCCACCATATGCCTCCGCATGTCGAGCTACGTATTCAAGAGCTAAACAAGCTCCTTGCGAGAATCCGAGAAAATATATTTTCCGGAGAGGAACACCAGCCATCTGTATTTCTTTCACCAGGTCATCAATCAACTGCAACGCTGAATCTAAGGCAGGCTGATTTTGTTCTACCTGCGCTAAAAAGCTATATGGATACCAGCTATTGTTAGTAGCCTGCGGCGCCAGAATGGCTGCGTCTTTTAAGTTAAGCTCGGCAGCGAGGCTGATAATACTTTCCGCACTGGTACCTCTGCCATGGAGCATAATAATCGCTTTTTTGGCTTCGCTAAGCGGAAGTCCGCTCTCTCTGATTTGTTTGCTATGGCTGTACATGTTGTTAATCTAATACTGCTAAACGTTTGCTTATATCTTCTCTGTGACTTTCATATTGAGCCGGTAATTTCAAGCCCGAACCTAAGTCTTCTACCGATTCATCAATCGCAAATCCAGGGTTATCGGTTGCTATTTCGAACAATACTCCGCCCGGTTCACGGAAATACAGGGAGTAGAAATAATTGCGGTCTATCTTTTCAGTGATCTGTAATCCGGCTGCTTGTACCTTGTCTCTGAAGGTCATTAATACCTTATCGTCTTTCACTCTGAACGCTACATGGTGAACCGATCCGGCGGCCACATGCCCGATAGTTTCTCCGGGTACTTCCACTACATCCACTATATTGGCGGTATCTACTGCATCGGTCACAAAACGGTAGCGGTTAACATGTGTTTCCAGTAATTTATAACCAAAAATATTGGTTAATACATCCGCTGTTGGCTGTAGTTTATTAGTAGTAATAGTGACATTGTGAAAGCCTTTAAGAGCATGCTCTGCAGAAATCTCTTTGGTTTCCCAGGGTAAGCGATTGTCAGGGTTTTTTGAAGTAGTCAGTTCAAATTTCAATCCGTCAGGATCAAGGAAAGTGAGGTATTGCTCTCCGAATTTTTCAGATACTTTATTGTATAGTATGTTGTTTGCCTCGAAACGTTGTAACCAAAAATCCAGACTGTTTTCGGGAACGGAGTAACCTATTTCAGTAACTTGTCTGGTTCCCCTTCGTCCGCTTTGCATTCCTTCCCACGGAAAGAATGTAAGTATTGAACCTGGGGTGCCCACTTTATCACCATAATAAAAGTGGTAGGTATAGGGATCATCAAAGTTTACGGTTTTTTTAACCAAACGTAGTCCCAATACATTGGTATAAAAGTTGTAATTGCGTTTTGCTTCTCCAGCTATCGCTGTGATATGGTGAAGTCCTAATATTCTATCTTCCATCTTGTTGAGTATTTGTTTGCTGTAATTGTTAGAACAAATTTACAGCGGTCAAAAGTCTGATCCCTTGATGTATGATAAGAACTTATTTCTTCTTGAAAAGATTGGATTTAATACGACTTAATGACTCGGGCGTAATTCCAAGATAGGATGCAATCTGCTGTTGCGGAACCCTTTGAGGGATAGTGGGATATTTACTTAAAAAATCGAGATAACGCGATTCCGCAGGGTGCGCCACGGTTGCATAAAAGCGATTCTCTAAAACTGAGTAAGCTCTTTGCATCATAATTCTAAATACACGCTCCAGTTTAGGGATTTCCAGGAAAAGCTGTTGCTTGCTTTCAAAATCGATCATCAGAACCTCGGTGTCTTCGAGGGTTTCGATAAACAGATTCGAGGGTTTCTGTTCAGAAAAGCTGCCGATATCACTGATCCACCAGTCTTCTACAGCAAACTGCAGAATAACCTCATCGCCGTTCTGATCAATGTAATACTTCTTTACGCAACCTTTTATAATGTACGCTTCGAACTTGCATATCTCACCTTGCCGCAATAGCAAGGTTTTCTTTTTAAACGTTTTGTGTTTAAGCCTGGAATGGAAAGCCTCTAACTCAGTAGCACTAATTGGAGCACAACGGCTTATATGCTGGTCTACTTCCTGAAACATCGTCAAATATAAAAAGATGTTTGGAAACCCTTGTTGAAATTACATTCAGCATGAAAAATGAAATGCTGCCCGTTTAACGGACAGCATTGATGGAGATCTTAGTCTATTGGTTGGTCTGTTTAAGGGATCACTAAGCCTTTATCAGTTGAATTTCGGCGTGAATCTTGATATCATCTCCAACTACTACAGTACCTGCTTCGGTAACAGCACCCCATACTAAACCGAATTCTTTTCGGCTGATTTTTCCGGAAACCGTAAAGCCGGCTTTGGTTTGTCCATAAGGATCGACTACAATACCTCCGAAATCTACATCCAAAGTCAAAGGTTTAGTTGTTCCCCGAATGGTAAGATCGCCCTGTAATTTAGCGTCGTCACCATTGCTGCTATATTTTTTACCGACAAATTTCAATTGCGCATGTTCTTCTGCATTGAAAAAGTCAGCTGATTTTAAATGTGCGTCTCGTTGCTCATTGTTAGTATTTATAGAATTGACATCCGCTGTGAATTCAATTCTAGAGGCGGTGTTAAAATCGTCATTTTCCGTTTCCACTTCCAGATCGAAGGTTTGAAAATGGCCTGTCACCGTGGTGATCATTAAATGTTTCACTTTAAACTGCACTTCACTGTGCATTGGGTCGATTTTCCAGATAATTGACATAATTTTTTATTTTAATTTAAGACCTCACAATATGAGGTCGTTTTATAAAATCAAAATTCGGGTTATAAACCCGGTTTATTCTTGATGTATGATAAGAAATTGAGGCTACTCGAAAGCGACGAAAAATGCCGGTGAGCAGCGTTGTCTTTTTAAATGGTGGGTTTTATAAATTCCTTCTGATAGTTGAGAGGGCTTTTCCCTGTAATTATTTTGAAATATTTGTGAAAGCTTGCAAAATTATTGAAGCCACTTTCATAGCAAATCTGTTTGATACTGAGCTTGTTTTCGATCACTAACTTACAGGCCTGGCCAACTTTTAATTCAATAATAAACTGAGAATAGGTTTTTCTTGTCCGTGACTTAAAATAACGGCAAAAGGAATTTGGACTTATCCTGGCAATAGAAGCTATTTCTTCTAACTGGATCTTTCGCTTAAAATTCACCAGAGAATATTCATATATAGCATTTATCCTGTCGTTTTCTTCTTCGTTATAATTATACTGAAAACCAAGCGATGATAAAGAATGTATATGTTCGGATTCTGCAATAGCTAATAATGCTTCAATTAAAAAAATAATTCGCTTGGGCCCGGTATGGCTAAGCATTTCTTCCATTAATAAGGCAACTTCTTTTTTTGTCCTGCCTGTAATTTTTATACCTCTTTTAGCTTTCTCGAGTATGTTTTTGAGTGGTTTATTTTCTGGTAAGCACAGAAATTTTTCACCCCAAAAGTTATCACAGAAATGCGCCACCCTAATATCGGCGGTACTATCTTGCTTTTCATCAAAATAAATTTCATCGAATCGCCAGTAATGAGGTAAATGAGCTCCCACCAATATCACGTCGCCATGTTTAAATCGTTTTATACTATCTCCGATAAACTGGGTGCCTGTACCTTTTTTGAAATGGATTAACTCAACTTCCGGGTGGTAGTGCCACTTGTTATTAATGTATGGAACAAAATCTTGTCTGATGTTAAAAGAATGTGCAGGGGCTGTAGAAACTTTAAGTAATTGTGGTTTCATTCAACTATGTATTCGGTAATTAGGGGGATTTCGTGTTTATCCTGCCAATATAGCTGAATATTTTGTAAAGACCATCGATTTTTCTATCCAAATGAGTTCTTTCTTTGTGTGATAATATCATGATGGTCAGAGTTTATGAAAGATGCCATGTTAGCAGAGAAAAAAAATAGAAACTATTTGCAAATCGATCCGGCCGATAATGTGCTTGTTGCATTGCAGGATTTATCTCAGGGAACTGAGATTGTTGCAGGAAATACATCTTTCTATTTAATCGACGATATTGCTGCAAAGCATAAGTTTGCCCTTGAGGCGTTTAAAAAAGGTCAGGAAATATACATGTATGGCGTTTTGGTAGGAGAGGCTTCAAAAGATATCCCTCAAGGCGCATCAATAACGCTGGATAATGTTATTCATGCTTCAAGTGATTTTGTTCTTGGCGAGCGCAAACTTGAGTGGGTTAAACCTGACGTATCGTCTTACCTTAATAAAGAATTTCTAGGTTATCATCGTTCAGATGGATCTGTTGGTACTGCTAATTATTGGATCATAATCCCGATGGTGTTTTGTGAGAATCGAAATGTAACTGTTCTCACAGATGCTTTGGTGAATAGATTGGGTTACAAGCGAGCTAAGAACTATGAAAACGAAGTAGACGAATTAATAAGCCTTTATAACACCGGTAAATCTGTTGAAGATATACTGAATATAGAACTTGATAGTTCGTCTGTAGCGCAGGTGTACAAAAATAAATTGTTTGAAAACGTTGATGGGGTGAAGTTATTAACCCACGACATGGGATGCGGAAGTACACGCATGGATTCGGATGCTTTATGCGGATTGCTCGCCGGTTATATTACGCACTCTAACGTGGCCGGAGCAACTGTTTTGAGTTTGGGATGCCAGCATTCACAGATAAGTATACTTCAGGCTGAAATTGCAAAACGTGATCCCGACTTTAAAAAGCCGCTGGTTTTACTGGAACAGCAAAAAATGGGAACTGAGGCTAACATGCTTAAAAACGCTTTAAAGCAAACCTTTGCTGGTCTTATGGAAGTGAATAAGCAAGCGAGACAGCCGGCTCCTTTGTCAAAACTTTGTGTGGGTTTGGAGTGTGGAGCCTCTGATGGCTTTTCCGGAATATCTGCAAATCCTGCCATCGGACATGTTTCTGATATGATTGTCACTTTAGGAGGCTCTGTTATTCTCTCGGAATTCCCGGAACTGTGTGGAGTGGAACAAAACTTAAGTGACAGATGCATTGATGAGCAATTAGCTAACCGTTTTATGAATCTGATGCATAGTTATAATGCCAAGGCAGAGTCGGATGGTTCTGGTTTCTTTGCAAATCCATCGCCGGGCAATATTAAGGATGGTTTAATTACTGATGCTATTAAATCTGCAGGAGCCGCAAAAAAAGGCGGTACTTCTCCCATCGTGGATGTATTAGATTATCCGGAAAAAGTAAGAAAGCCCGGTTTATCGTTATTATGTACTCCGGGTAATGATGTGGAGAGTACTACAGCAGAAGTTGCCTCGGGTGCCAACATTGTTTTATTTACTACCGGCCTCGGAACTCCTACCGGAAATCCTGTAGCACCGGTAATTAAATTGTCTACAAATACCAAGACATTTTTAAATATGCCTGATATAATTGATATCGATTGTGGTACTATTATAAACGGGGAAGAGACAATTGAAGAGGCCGGGTGCAAAATTCTTGACTATATTATAAAAGTTGCCAGCGGCGAACTTCAGCCTAAAGCTGTTTTGTTAGAGCAAGATGATTTCATACCCTGGAGGCGCGGGATATCCTTATAATTATCCTTCTGCAACTTTACTGAGTGTGCCCCCGGGTGGATGAATATTTTAACAGACTTATCAAGGGAGTTTGCTTTAGAAGTGTCTTCCGGGTCGAGATTGGATCGCCTGAGGGCACCCGATATGATACCTGCTGTGAAAATAGGGTCACGGCACAGCGGGTCCCTGATATTTTTGAATTTCTCTATCCAGACCCCTTCTTTTTTCTCAAACCTGCATTTGTCACCCGTCAAAATGATGTTAAAACGATTTACTGAACATTCGTGCAGTCAGTTTAAACATTCGAAGCATTTGGCTCTTTCATCTCCCCTTTACCTTTACACGGTTTCCAATACAGCCCGGTAACCTTATTAAACCATAGATAACACCTGCAATTTACTGCCTTGTGTTGCCATGTGTTTAACCTTATTCCGGTGCTGTTTTAAGGAGATATATTTTATATATTATAAACAATACGAATGAACAAAACCAAACTATTCTCATCAGCGCGGATTATAATTCCATTGCTCTCCATCTTGTTTTTGTCAGAAGTATCTTCACAGGAACGTACTAAAGTTTCTTCGAAGGCGCCTCTTTTCAGTCAATTTTCCTATCGGGGAAACGATCGTATCTACAGGGAAAATCCGCTGCAGCCCGATGAATTTTACACGCCCGTATTACAGGGATGTTATCCCGACCCAAGTATCACCCGTAAAGGGAATGATTATTATCTTGTAAGCTCCTCATTTGCAATGGTTCCGGGAGTTCCTATTTTTCATTCGAACGATCTGGTAAATTGGAAGCAATTAGGACACGTACTGGAAAGGCCTTCGCAGCTGAAAGTGCAAAATTCGGGGATTTCTGCCGGTATTTACGCACCAGATATCAAGTATAATAAGAACAACGACACTTTCTATATGATCACAACCCAGTTTGCCGGAGGTATGGGTAATATGGTGGTAAAAACAAAGGATCCGGCTAAAGGCTGGGGTGATGCTATAAAACTTGCGTTTGATGGCATTGATCCATCGCTTTTCTTCGACGATGATGGTAAAGCGTACGTATTCCATAATGATGCTCCGCCAAGGGGAAAAGAGCTTTACAATGGCCATCGGGTTATAAAAGTATGGGAGTATGACGTTCAAAATGATAAGATAATTCCTGGCACAGACAAAATTGTGGTAGACGGTGGAACCGATATTACTCAAAAGCCGATTTGGATTGAAGCTCCTCATCTTTACAAAAAGAATGGTCTTTATTATCTAATGTGCGCCGAAGGCGGCACCGGGGACTGGCACAGCGAAGTTATTTTTGTGAGCGATAATCCAAAAGGACCCTTTATTCCTGCTAATAGCAATCCTATCCTTACTCAACGTTATTTCCCTGTAAACAGAGCTAACAAGGTGGATTGGGCCGGGCATGCGGATTTGGTAGAAGGCCCTGATGGTAAATATTATGGTGTATTTCTGGCTGTTCGGCCAAACGAGAAAAGCCGGGTGAATACAGGTCGTGAAACCTTCATTCTGCCGGTAGACTGGAGCGGAAAGTTCCCGGTTTTTGAAAGTGGGCTTGTGCCATTAAAACCTAAATTGAAAACTCCTGAAGGTGTGAAAAACCAAACGGGCCAGAATGGATTCTTCCCGAATGGAAATTTCACCTTTACAGATAACTTTAGATCGAAAAGCCTGGATTACAGGTGGATTGGGATAAGAGGGCCGCGTGAAGACTTTGTTACCACTACAAAAAACGGCTTAGCAATTTTACCTTTTAACCAGAACATCAAAGCCAGTGTGCCCACATCTACGCTGTTTCACAGGCAGCAGCATAATACCTTCAATGCAGGGACGACTTTAAAATATACACCGCAATCAGAGAAGGACCTTGCAGGAATCGTTTGCTATCAGAGCGAAAAGTTCAATTATGTTTTTGGGCTAACTAAAAAGGGAAAGGATCATTATATAGTGTTGGCTAGAACAGAAAAGGGTAACACCACTAATATTGCCAGTGAGAAAATAGATGTCGGCAAACCTGTTCAATTACAAGTAGAAGCAGATGGAGATAACTATAAGTTTAATTATTCGGTCGACAAACAGAATTTTAAAAATCTTGGAGGTACCGTATCGGGAGATATTCTTTCGACTAATATAGCAGGCGGCTTTACAGGAAGTTTGATCGGTCTGTATGCAACTTCTGCAAACGATATACAGCCATAAGGAAAAGCTTATTCGTCTTCGCTGCAAGTGGAGCGGGTAACGGCTTAATATTATTAAACAAGTAGGCTGCTCAAGATATGAGCAGCCTATTTCTTATCTAAAAGTTTGATTTATAGTTTTTATTGAAATAGTTGCACTTTCTAAACCACTTGATTTTGCTTTTAGTTTGATAGTACCGGGCTTTCCGCCTTTTCCGCGTACAATTACCAGGCAAAGTCCGTTAAACGCTTCACGCTTGGTTGATGCGAAAGACACTAGGTTAGCAGCGTCCCCATTGTCTGTAGCCACAATTTCTCCGGGCCCGTCTATGGAGAATTCAATGTCGTTTTTCGCTTGCGGTACCATCAATCCATTTTTATCTGTTACACGAAGGGTAACAAAGGACAGGTCGCTTCCGTTCGATCGGATTCTTGAGTGATCGGCCGAGAGTTCAAGTTTAGAGGCCTCTCCTGTAGTTTTTACTGCGTCTACGGCCCATTTTTTTCCTTGCTTATAAGTCACAACTTTAATTTCTCCAGGCGAATACCTTACCGAATCCCAACGCAGGCGATATTCATATTGTCCCATTTTTTTTCGTCCCAGGGATTGTCCGTTGAGGAAGAGCTCAGCTTCATCACCAGAGGTGAACACGTGTACAGGGGTTATTTCTCCGGATCGGTCGGGCCAGTTCCAATGCGGTAAGATATGCGCCATCGGTAGTTCTGGCCGCCATTGCGACTGATACAAATAAAAGCGGTCTTTTTTGAAGCCTGCAAGGTCAATTATTCCGAAGTACGAACTGCGGGCAAGATAATAGGGCGTAGGTTCGCCAAGGTAGTCCCAGCCGCTCCAAACAAATCCGCCTGCCACAAATGGGTGTTTAGCCATACTGGCGAAAACTTTGTCTGCCGAAGAACCAAAATCTACAGAATACAATTCATAGGCACTTACCTGTAGCTTTTTGGCGTCTCCGCCCATCCCGTCTTTTACAGGAGAACTGATTTCCCGGGTTACGGGGAACAGATATTCGCCGCGGCTGCTTATGGCTGCCGCATTTTCGCTGCTAATAATCATTTTATCAGGAAATTTTTCGTGGAAAGCGGGAAAAAGGGGAGGAGTGTTAATGCCTTTCAATCCGCTGTAGGCGGGAGCATTACGTATACCTTCGCCCTGGTAATTTAAGCTGATGATATCTACCACCGCAGGTAAAGGCATGTGCGGTTTAGCATAATTCATTGAAACAGTGGTAGGGCGTGTTGGATCTTCATCTTTCGTAATGCTGTTCAGTCGCTCAGCAACAACAGCTCCCTGTTCGCCTGTGTATTGTTCGCCTACTTCGTTACCAAAGCTCCACATAATAACCGAGGGATGATGTCGGTCTCTGCGGATCAGCGCCCGCAGATCCTGTTCCTGCCAATCGGGGAAGACGAGGTGAAAGTCGAGCGGCGTTTTTTTTAATTCCCATCCATCATAGATTTCGTTTATAACGAGAAAGCCCATGCGATCTGTTAAATCGAGCAGCTGTGGTGCGGGTGGATTATGGGCAAGACGAATAGCATTACAACCCATTTTCCGCAGCATTTCCAACTGGCGTTCTGCCGCCCGCACATTAAAAGCCGCCCCCAGGGCACCAAGATCGTGATGCTGATTTACACCTTTCAGGTAAACATGTTCGTTGTTAACAAACAATCCTTTGGAAGCATCAAAACGCAGATCGCGAATGCCGAATACGGTTTCGTAGCGATCCACAGCCTGGTTTTTTAAGAATACGCTTGTAACTGCAACATAGCGATGGGGCATTTGATTTGGCAATGGTCCCCATAATCTGGGATTTAAAATGCTTGCAGAGCCCGATATAACTGCGCTTGATTTTGATTTAACCTCAGTACTTGGATGTTTTATGGTTGCTACAGATTTGCCCACTTTTAAGCCATCCGCATCGAGTGCGAAAATCTCTGTGGAAAGGTTTAAAGTCTCAGATGCAACAGCGTCATTATCAATAGTAACTTTCAGATCGACTGTTGCCGAGGATTTAGACACGTTACGGGTAGAAATTGATGTTCCCCATTGTCCCACATGAATTGGATTAGTTTTAATTAGCCAAACGTTCCTGTAAATCCCGCCTCCGGGGTACCAGCGTGAAGAACTGAAAGGATTGTCGATGCGGATGGCCAGCTGATTGGCTTTCCCAGGGATGATGTAGGGTGTTAGATCAAGCTGAAAAGAGGTGTAGCCGTAGGGCCAACCACCAACCAATTTACCGTTCAGCCAAACCATCGCATAAGACATAGCACCTTCCAGTTCTAAGAAGATGTTTTTGTCGGCATCCGACATCGGAATATCCAGCTTCTTCCTGTACCACGCTACTCCATGAACGGGTAACCTGCCCATTCCTCCGCCTATTTCGGTGCCCCATCCTTCGTAAAACGGGCCCTTTATTGCCCAGTCATGCGGCAGGCTCAGAACTTCCCACGAACTGTCGTCGAAGCTATGTTGAACGAAGGGGAAATTACTTCCGGGATTTCCTTTCGGCCGTTTATAGTGTTTTGAAGGGTTTTTTATGAAAGAATTTCCGGTTGGTAAAATCCATGGCTTCAGCACTGCCTGGCTGGCTTTAATTTTTACAGCTTCCGTAGGACGTGCATCTGCCGCCCGGGTATCAATGTTTTCATTTACTTCCGGGCGAACATCGTAAATCAGGCTATCAGGTTTCGCTGTGGCGCTATACTTGTAAAACTTCCAGCCATCGTTGATGGAAATGCGCTCCCTTGGCTTAATTTTAGATGTAATGCCCTTCTGCGCAAGCACCTGAGCAGTAAAAATGATAGTCATTGAAAACAGGAAGGTCAATTTTTTCATGCAGGTAAAGTATTGTTGTAATTGTAGAGGTTTATAATTGCAATGCACCTCTAAATAGGTGTTGTTAAAACGAGATTTTTAATTGGTCTCGCTAAATTACGAAAATATGGGAATAGCCTGCCCTGCTGGTCATATCGCTTTCTGTTTTGAGGTAGAAGATATCTATTACCAATTTACTTGCTAAGCGAAAACCTCTTTGCGAAATTCCAGATTTCAATGCTCGTATTTACACCATTTGCAGTATCCATCGAATGCCAGTGTCCCTTGCCGGCCAAGGTGATAAGAGCTATTTCAATCCCTTTGGCACCTTTCCATGATTGCATGGTCGCAACCGAGTTTTGTTTATCAGCCGGATAAGGCTTTGTGATTTTTGGAGTGGCGGGAGCCTGGATTTTTGATACCCAGCCATTAAGGTAATTAGGCAGGTTAGGATAGGTAACTACATCATCGGCATCACCATGCACGTGGATAATTGGAACCGGTCTGGAGCTGTTGTAATTAGGATTTCGAAGCGGATATCCGGAAACAGGTGCAAAGGCTGCGATTTTGTTCGCCATTTTTGTGGCCGCATAATAGGTCATCATCCCACCCATCGAAAAGCCTGAAAGGTACACGCGACCACGGTCGATACCATGTCGCTGGTACATGGTGTCAATTATTGTCGAGATAAAGTCGAGGTCGGTCGTTCCTGTAATATCCCAACGCTTATTCAACCCGTCGGGATAAACTACAACAAACTTGGCTGTATCCGCAATAGGTTCCCACTGGGTTTTTTCCTGTTGATAGCGCGCATCCTGATTGAATCCGTGCATGGAGATAATCAATGGCCTGTTTTTTGGAAGCGCTTTTGGCGCATAGCTAATTATACTTCGGGATGTGCCCCCAACTTTTATATCTTCTGCCGCTACGAAAAAGGGAAGAGTAAAAATGCTCAAGAGAGTAAGCAGAACTTGATTGCGAAGTGGTTTCATTTGTCTAATCTATTTTTAAATGGTTAATATTTTTATACTCTCATCGTCAATCAAACTGCCAGTAATCTAAATTGAACAGCGACTGCGGTTCTTTTCCTTTGAAAATAAAATATACATCATGAATTCCTGTCACCTTTTCAAGTTTTGCCGAAAACTCCTTCCAGTTCTCCCATTCGCCGGTGTAAGGAATTTTGAGGGATCCGGCCAACGTTCCATCTAAGCTGTCGATGCGAACTTCTATAGTTCCGCCATCGTAGCGGCTTGAAGCACTTGCTTTGAATGAGGAAGCCCCTGCATTTCCAAAGTCGACGCTCCGAACTTTGATATAATCGCCGTTGAGAATAGAAGTGATGATAACTCCTCTTTCTTTGTTTTCCAGCGCTTTAATGCCTTTTGAAAAAGCAATGGTTTCTGCTTCAGTTCTTTTATACGGATTTAAATTCCCGACTGACTTTACAATACCGGATTGTGACATACGCAGTTGTGGAATTGTTCCGTCTGGATTGTATTTAAACTGTTCTACCGCAACAGAGCGGTCGTAACTATGCCCACCCGGAAGTGCGTCGTTATGGTAGAAGAAATAAGAATTGCCTTTATAATCAATAATACCGGGATGATTGGTATTGCTGCCTTTTTCTGTAGGCATCAACACGCCGCGTGATTTCCATGGCCCGGTAATTTTGCTGGCGGTTGAGTAACTGATATTTTCAGGAAACTCGGCCGCATACACCAGATAATAGAGCTTATTCCTCTTGTAGACCCAGGGGGCTTCTGTGAACTTTCCGAAGAAAGCATTTTTATCTTTAATATCCAGAGAATGGATGTCTCCGTTAATCGAAATCATATCCGGATTAAGCTTGGCCCAGTAGCAGGCGCCGTTTCCCCAAAAAAGATAAGCCTGTCCGTCGTCGTCGATAAAAACACTCGGATCGAGATCATCCCATGAGTGGGATGCGTATTTGGTCATATCATTTGTTATCAGAGCTTTCGCCAGCGCATCCTTAAACGGGCCGTATGGAGAATCGGCGACAGCCACACCTACCGAAACACCCGGGACATTTTTATTCAGGGTAGAGAAATACCAGTAATATTTTCCGTTTCTCTCAACCAGCTGTGCCGCACTGGCATCATTTACCGACCAGGAGATCTGACTGGTTTTGAGGGGCGCTCCACGATCCGTCCAGTTAACCATATCAGTGGTAGTAAAGAGTCGATATTCGCGCATCAGATAGCTTTTGGCAGGAGCTTCGTCTTCATCGCGGCCAGTATACAGGAATAAAGTATCCCTAAATATAACAGGAGCAGGATCGGCAGTGTACATGGTTTGTATTATAGGGTTCTGCGCCATTGAACCGGTAGAAGTCAATAACGCGATAGCTACCGACATAATATTTCTTAAATTCATCTTACTAGTCTTCCAGGATAAACTTTTAGTTCATCTCTGCACAATAGAGGTCCATGTACTCTCAGACTTCTGGCCGGAAAACTACAATCAGGAATGGCTATTGGTCAGATCCTTTAGTTTAAAGCAAAAGAAACGGTTTCTTTTTACAATGAGCAGTAATTATGTGCAGGAAACATATACTGATGTTCAGAGATGTGTTTGTTTATATCTCGGATGCCAGCAGGTGTTTTTGGCGAAGCCATCTGTGGTAGTCTGCAACAAAATCAAAAAGGTCGGTTAAGTTTTGTATTCGCCGTCTGAACAACATTCCAAAGTTATTCAAAGCTGTATTTAAACATTTGTACCAGCAATCAATTCATGAGTACCCTTAAACCAGTGCAATGAAAGCCATTTTTGTGTCTGACTAACTAAAGGATGAGGTTCACACGCACGGCTATAAAAATTTTATTTTATCAATAGCTGCGGACAATTCATGCCCTCTTATAAAATGCAAAAAAGAATGAAAGCCTTCTCAAGATTGTTTATAGCACTTGTATGCTGCCTTATATCATCACCCCTGATTGCCGCCGAGCCATTTATAACAACACAACAAAGCGACAATGCCTTGTTGCTGAAGCAGTCTGGCACTAACCTCACATTGTATTATAATGAAGGGGTAGACTCCGGCATTATGCGCGCCATTCGAAACCTGCAATCAGACTTTCAAAAAGTGACAGGTACAGCCGCTCTTCTAAGCAGTCAGGTTCAGGGTCGAAATACACCCTTGATTATCATCGGCACTGCAGGAACAAAATCAATTATTGATGATCTGATCAGACAAAAGAAAATTGATGGAAAGATCCTAAAGAATAAAAGGGAGACTTATATCCTGCAGAATATAAAAAATCCGTTCCCGGGTGTAAAAGAAGCATTAGTAATTGCCGGAAGTGATAAGCGCGGAACGATTTATGGTATTTACGAGTTGTCCAAACAGATAGGTGTTTCGCCATGGCATTATTGGGCTGATGTACCGGTAGAGCATAAAGAAAATTTATATTTCATTAAAGGAGCCTACACAGACGGTGAGCCTGTGGTTGAATATCGCGGTATTTTCCTTAACGACGAAGCTCCGGCCTTAAGTGGCTGGGCAACGAAGACGTTCGGCGGGTTCAATAGTAAGTTTTATGAAAAGGTTTTTGAACTTCTGCTACGTTTGAAAGCCAATTATATATGGCCGGCGATGTGGGGAAGTGCTTTTTACGATGACGATCCTGCAAGCGGCCCTCTGGCCAACGAGATGGGCATTGTAATGGGAACTTCGCACCACGAGCCTATGGCAATGGCGCAATCAGACTGGCACCGGTATATCAAAAAGAACAACTTGCCGAATGTTTGGGATTATTCAAAAAATGCCAATGTGCTTCAACAGTTCTGGCAGGCCGGTATTGAGCGAAGCAAAAACTGGGAAAAGGTGGTTACTCTGGCGATGCGTGGCGATGGTGACGAAGCAATGGGAGAGGGAACGAACATCGAGTTGCTGGAAAAAATTGTAAAAGATCAGCGCAGTATTATTGAAAAAGTAACCGGTAAGCCAGCCAATAAAACGCCGCAAGTGTGGGCTTTGTACAAAGAGGTGCAGGATTATTACGACAAGGGAATGCGCGTGCCGGATGATGTTATTTTGCTTTTTTGCGATGATAACTGGGGGAATGTGCGGAAGCTCCCGGACTTGTCTAAACCTCTTCACAAGGGGGGCTACGGAATGTACTATCATTTTGATTACGTAGGAGCGCCGCGTAATTCAAAATGGATAAACATAAATCCAATACAACGTGTGTGGGAGCAAATGAACCTTACTTATGAACACGGAGCAAATCGATTATGGGTGGTAAATGTAGGCGATCTTAAACCTATGGAATATCCCATCAATTTCTTTTTGGATATGGCATGGAATCCCGCGCAATTCAATTCAAAGAATCTTTTGAAACATACGGAAAACTGGTCGGAGCAACAATTCGGAAATCAGCATGCTGCTGAGATTGCACGTATGATTAACCTGTATACCAAATACAACCGTCGTGTAACACCCGAAATGCTGGACAGCAGAACCTATAGTCTGGAAAATTACGATGAATTTGAAACGGTGGTAAATGATTACAGGACATTGGCCCTGGATGCATTACGTTTATATAATCGCTTACCTCAGAATTACCGTGATGCATACTATCAATTGGTTTTATATCCGATTAATGCCTGTTGTAATCTGTACGAGATGTATTTCGCCCATGCGAAGAACAGACAACTGGCTGAAAAAAATGATCCACTTGCCAATAATTTCGCCGACAAGGTAAAGGAATGCTTCGAGCGGGATTCGGTTCTGCAGGATGAATACCACCATAAAATCGCCAGTGGAAAATGGGATCATATAATGGATCAGATACGTATTGGGTACAGCCGCTGGAACGAGCCCCGAAATAATATTATGCCGAAAGTGACTTATATTAAAGAAACGGAGAGTTCGGCAAAAGTATTCGTCGAGGATCAGGGCTACGTGGCTATCGAAGCCGAAAATTTTGCACGTGTTCATAACGCCGGCAAAATACATTGGGAAGTTATTCCTGACTTTGGCAAAACCAAATCCGGCGTCACTACTTTCCCACAGAATGCTTATCCCACTAAAAACGAGGAGGTTTACCTGGAATATGATGTTGAGTTTAAATCGACAGGAACTTTCGAACTGCAACTATTTCTTGCCCCTACGTTAAATTTCAATGATAATAAGGGCTTGCGTTACGAAGTGTCCTTCGATGGTAAGAATCCCCAGATCGTCAACTTTAACGGACACTATCGCGGTGAACTGGGTAGGTGGCAGGCCGAACATATCATCAGATCGTCAACAAAACATAAAATTGACCAGCCCGGTAAGCATACGCTGCGTTTCCGGGTGCTAGAGCCTGGAATTGTGCTGCAAAAAATTCTGATAAATACAGGTGGTTTGAAACCCGCTTACCTGGGAGCGCCCCAAAGTGCAAGAAAGTGAAGAGAGCAATGATTGAACGAGGTCAGGCTCACTCTCGGTTATCTTCGAGGTAAACCTGATAAATAAAACTTAAGGAAGAAAATATAAATAGAATGTTTAGTATGAGATCTAAATTTGACATGAAACGTCAAAGCTTACTTTTATTATGTATAGCTGCGTTTCTGTTTTCAGTACCAGCGGCAAAAGGGCAAAGTAATACCGGGCCAGAAAAGAAACAGGGGAATCGATTCGTCCATCACTCCATAGGAAACCCATATCTTCCACTGTGGGAGCATTTGCCTGACGGAGAACCGCGTGTTTTCGAAGATCCTGATAAACCGGGGAAATACCGGGCATATATCATTGGGTCGCATGATTTGCGGCTTACAAGCTATTGCGGGCCGGATATCCGAATGTGGTCGGCTCCTGTAGAAGACCTTGCCAGCTGGCGTGATGAAGGTGCTATTTTTACTTATGCTGTAGACGGGAAATGGGACGTAATGTATGCACCCGATCTTGTTGAGGTGAAAAGAAGGAACGGAAAAAAAGAATACTATCTCTACCCGCACAGCCGCGGCCCGAACAGGGAGGCTATGGTGGTAAAAGGAAGCCGGCCGGATGGTCCTTTCACCCCGGTAAATCTTACCGAGGACGGAAAACGTACAGTATCAGGAAGTGTATTGGGATTCGACCCGGCTGTGTATATTGAGAACATTACCGACCCTAAAGATCCCGACTACGAGATTGGTTTCAGGGCATACGGATATTGGGGATTTCAACGGTCACTAGCGGCACAGCTGGATCAGAATACCATGTATTCAATCAGACCGGGAACGAAAATCATTGAACGCTTTCTACCTGCCAGTTCCAGGTATGGAGTAATCCGCGATCCGAAAGGGACTGAATTTCCGCAAATTTATCCGGGTGAAGATTTGGGTACATTCAATTTTTTTGAAGCCTCCTCTATTCGTAAGGTCGGAAATAAATATGTATCAATTTACAGCGGTTACTCCGGTCCGGAGTATGGCGTAAGCAGCTCTAACTCCACCCTGCGTTATGTTGTTGGCGATTCGCCATTGGGCCCCTGGAAGAGTGGCGGCGTTTTGGTCGATTCTCGTGCCCCTGTACTAAACAAGGACGGATCTGCAATACAAACAACCAATGCCGGGCACAATACGCATGGCAGTATCCAGGAGATCAATGGTCAGTGGTATGTGTTTTATCACAGACCTCCCAGAGGGTTCGGTTTCGCACGCCAGGCAGTGGTAGCGCCAATTAGTGTTACCTGGGATGAAAAATCCGTATCACAAGGCGGAATGGTTTATATCAGAGCTTACGATCCGTATTCGGAGAATAAGCAATGGACTGCAAAAGACAACCAGGGAAAAGAATATAAGGGAGCCGAAGTTACCTCGGAAGGCTTCCATATGTATGGATTAGATCCTTATCAATATTATTCTGCCGGTTATGCCTCTTATCTTTCCGACAATGGTATCCAGCAAGATTCGTGGGATATATGGGACAACCACATGCCGATTACGAAAGTGAAAAACGGCCACATCATAGGATACAAGTATTTCGGGTTCGGAGGTCTTAAGCGAGATAGAAACGGTTTAAATGCTTTCAAAGGAACCAGGAAAAAGAATAAGACAGCATTTAATCTGTTCCTTATTCCGAAAACATCGAAATCCTTTAAAGTTAATGTTTGGTTAGACGGACCCTGGGATAATGAAACATGGAAAGGAAAAAAAATCGGCGAAATCAATGTTCCGGCTAATACTAAGCAGGAATCCACAAAATTCACAGTGGATGTAGCCAAATTTGTAGATAATCTTGATAAAAAACACGCCATTTATTTAGTGGCTGAAGGAGGAGAATCGGAAGCCCTTTTCGATTTAATGGGTCTCGGATTCAGTTCGAAGAAAAAGGAACTCGTTGCTCCGGTTGTGCCGACTGTAAAGATTGAAGTTAACGGAAATGCAATAAATCTGCCGGAAAATCCTGTAAGATCGACTAATGAAAACGGGATAGTGGGCTACGATATTTATGAAGCAAATTATACCATTCCTTCCGGTACAACTGGAATACCTGTTGTATCTGCTTCTGCAAGTAGTCCTGCTGTAAAAGTGGCGGTTACTCAAGCGACATCAGCATCTGGTACTGCGACAGTTAAGTTTGATTATAAAGGTGTTGTGAAAACGTATAATTTGTTATTTTCCAAATAAATAAGTGTCCGAAAATAAAAAAATCAATAAAAAACTAACTGTAGTGTCGAGATGCATGTGAAATTGGCAATCTGAATTTTTATTATCTGGAAATATACGGTAATAGCGAGCCTATATGCTGAATACATTGTGTCTACGACAAGACGAAGCACCCGGTTTGTAGTTGGTTAAATGCCTATTCAATTCAAAAGATTACTTGTATTTGTTAAATATATAATATTACTCCAATCTCTTAAACTGTTAAACCATGAAGCTAAAGTTCCTGATCGCCGTATTATTATTAATCGGAGCAGAATCATCGCAAAATCTTTTTGCCCAGTCTGAAAAACGCTCTTTTTACGAGATCAAAATTTATCATCTCGACAATAATGAGCAGGAAATTACTGTGGATAACTATCTAAAAAGTGCTTTTCTACCTGCAATACACCGTCAGGGAATAAAAACGGTAGGTGTTTTTAAGCCAAACGATACAACCCAGAGCCGGCGAATTTACGTCTTGGTTCCATACAAATCTATTAAACAGTACATTGAAATACCAGGCAAACTGGAGAAAGACCTAGTATATAATCGAAATGGAAAACCGTACTTAGACGCTGCTCACAACAAGGCCCCGTATAAACGAATAGAGACGATCCTTCTTAATGCATTCAGTCATATGCCCAATTTACAAATTCCACCTTTTAAGAATGCACCTGAAAAAAGAGTATATGAGCTGCGCAGTTACGAAGCTGCCACTGAAAGAGTTTTTAAAAACAAGGTACAAATGTTTAATGAGGGTGGCGAAGTTGCCATATTCAACGAGCTTGGGTTCAACGCTGTATTTTACGGGGAAGTAATCTTAGGAAGCAAGATGCCAAATTTGATGTATATGACTTCATTCGAAGATAAGACATCCCGGGACGAGCATTGGAAGGCATTTAGTTCCGATCCAAAATGGAAGAAGCTTGCCGCTGATCCTTCGTTCAAAAATAACGTCTCCAAAATCGAGACCTTCTTTTTACATCCGACCGACTACTCAGACATATAGACACGTCTTCCGATCAACACCATGGGCAGGAGGCGAACTACTGCCCAGCGAATTAAGGGTAAAAAAACCGTTGTCAGACGGGTCTTTTTACCCTTAAATGTAGAGATAAACTCAACATCTACACTCGTAAGGTTCATATAGTCGCAATGCCTACCTACAATTGCTGAAATTTGCCTCCCCTGATTTTTAAATAATTTTTTCGATAATTAAGTGGCGTCGTCCCGGTTATTTGCTTGAAGTGCTTGTTGAAGTTCGATAACGTACTATACCCCGATTCATAGCTCACCTGATTAACACCTATTTTATTTTCTTTAAGATGTTTTAGAGCATATCCAATCCTGACCTCTTTTAAGAACTGGGAAAAGGGTCTGTTCACACGTAATTTAAAGTATCTGCTAAAAGAAGTGGGAGTCATATTCAATAAATCAGAAACATCTTCAAGGCTCACTTTTTGTCTGAAGTTCTTCATTACATAGTGGTAAACCTTATTCATTCTGTCGGTTTCGGCCTTGTTATTTATCGGAACATAATTAACATGAGTTATGGGGTGGCCATCTGCCGAACTTGCGATGGTATTTAAAATCTTTAACAGAAGAATAATGCTGTCTACTCCCTCTGTTCGAAGCAACTCCTCCATCATCCTGCCAACCAAACGGTTAGTTTTTCCCTGTATCTCTAAACCTCTAGTTGCTTTATTAAATAATTCGCGGATGTTTTCGAGCTCCACTTTTAAATTAATAATGTCGCCCAGGAAGTTTTCCGGAAAGTAAATGACTATCCCCGAGGTCTTTGCCTGATTACTTTTACTGAAATAACTTTCATCATTTTTCCAAAGGTGAGGAAGATTAGGACCTGTAAACACCAAGTCGCCTGCTTTAAAAGGTTTAATAGTATCACCGATTATCCTGGTGCCCATACCTTCTAACACAAGGAACAACTGGTATTCCGGATGCAGGTGGAGTGTAGGATCAAAATGCCGTTCTTCAAGCCGTTTTACAACAAATACTTTAGAATCGGGCACAGCCGACTTCTGAATTATTGTACTCATATCCCTAAAGTAAAAGAAAAATTACCACTATTGATAAAATACAGTCAGAACTAGATATAATTTAGAAGAAATAATATTATAAAAAGCAGTTATTTGTGTTTCCAAATTGTAAACCGAGCTAACGAATGAAAAAAGTAATTTTTTCCCTGTTTATTTGTAGTATAATATTCTACAACTGTTCAGACAAGATCACCACATCAAATAAAGGCGTAGTTGCCGAGACTCCGCGCAGAGCAGAAGTGTTATTTCTGGGACATTCAAGTACTCATCATAATTCGGGCAAGTATGCGCCAATGTTAATGACTCCTTTGTTCGATAAAGGCATTAATATGACGTATACTGCCGACACAAACGATCTGACTGATGAAAACCTGAAGAAATACGACGGTCTGATCATCTATGCGAATTACAATACTATTTCTCCGGCCAAAGAGAAAGCTTTAAAAGACTTTGTACAGGGAGGGAAAGGCTTAATTCCTATTCATTCTGCTTCTGCCTGTTTTGGTAACTCAGCCTGGTATATCCAGGCAGTAGGTGGCAAATTCAAATCTCACCGAACCGGAGTTTTTTCACCGGTAACGGTAAACCAAAATCATCCTGTTATGCAGGGTATTGCTCCTTTTACTTCCTGGGATGAAACCTATGTTCACAGTAATGTTAACTCTGATATGACGGTATTGCAGGAGCGCGTAGAAGGCAGTACCCGCGAGCCCTGGACCTGGGTGCGTAACGAAGGGAACGGCAGGGTGTTCTATACCGCCAGCGGACATAACGATAGTACGTGGAACCAGCCTGAGTTCTTAAAACTTGTGCGTAATGGCGTTCTTTGGGCAATCGGCGACAAGGTTCAGCGCCAGATCTCTAAGCTTGCAATAGCCCCGGGCGTTTACTCGGATGCCAATGTGCCGAATTATGAGAGACGTAATCCGGCTCCTATGTTTCAGCATGCGTTTACGCCAGCCGAATCGCAAAAGCGGATACAGGTTCCGGTAGATTTCGAACTGGAGCTTTTTGCTTCTGAACCCAATGTCACCAATCCTATAGCCATGGCATGGGATGAAAAAGGGCGTTTATGGGTGATAGAAACCGTAGACTATCCGAATGATGTAAGAAATCAGGATGGCGCCGGAGACGACAGGATAAAGATTTTAGAAGATACTGATGGTGACGGCAAAGCCGACAAGTTTACCGTATTTGCAGATAATCTCAATATTCCTACCAGCATGACCTTCTCTAACGGAGGAGTTATCGTGTCGCAGGCACCGCATATGGTATTCCTGAAAGATACTAATGGTGATGACAAAGCAGATGTCCGTCAGAATATTATCAGCGGTTGGGGACAAAACGATACTCACGCCGGGCCGTCAAACTTAAAATACGGATTCGATAACAAAATATGGGGAGTAGTGGGCTATGCCGGATTTGAAGGAACAATAGACGGACAAAGTCACAAATTTGGCCAGGGTGTATATCATTTTAGTCCGGATGGAAAGAATTTCGAATTCTTGGCACGTACCAGTAACAATACCTGGGGCCTTGGCTTCACCGAAGAGAATGACGTATTTGTATCTACTGCAAATAATACTCACAGCGCATATTATTCGATGCCGGCTAAGTTTATGAGAAGAACTTTACCATCAACTACTGTTCAGCCGGTGCAAAAGCTTGATGGCCATTATGATATCCACGTGGTTTTTCCGAACCTGAGGCAGGTAGATGTGCAAGGTGGGTTTACCGCAGCTGCCGGTCATAACTTTTATACTGCAAGGAACTTTCCGAAAAATTACTGGAACAGGATTGCCTTTGTTGCCGAGCCTACAGGCAGGATGCTTCATAATGCGATTATAGAAAAGAGCGGCGCCGGATTCATTGAAAAAGACGGATGGAACCTGATGGCCAGTTCTGATGAATGGATGAGCCCCGTGCATGCAGAAGTAGGTCCGGATGGAGCAGTTTGGGTGGCCGATTGGTATGATTTCATTATTCAACATAACCCAACACCCAGAGGCTTTGAAAACGGAAAGGGAAATGCCTATATCAATCCTTTGCGCGATAAGGAAAGAGGCCGGATTTATAGAGTGAAATATAAAAATGCGAAACCCTACACACCGGTTAAACTATCTAAGGACGATACTGAGGGATTACTGGCAGCATTACAAAATGATAATATGTTTTGGAGAATGACAGCTCAGCGATTGTTGGTTGAGTCTAAGAATTCGGCGGCAATTCCCGGGCTTTTGCAAATAATAAAGAACCGTAATGTTGATGAGATAGGATTGAACAGTCCGGTAGTCCATGCCTTGTGGACACTTCATGGCCTGGGGGCTTTAGAGGGCTCGAATACTGAAGCATTGCAGGCGGCAACAGCGGCCCTGACGCATCCGGCTGCGGGTGTAAGAAAAGCAGCCATCCAGGTTCTTCCGAAAAGTAAGATTATGGAGTCGCTTCATAAAGCAGCTTTGTTAAAAGATACGGATCAGCGTGTCCGTTTAGCGGCTTTGTTGAGAATAGCTGAACAACCTGCATCTGTTCATTTTGGCCATATGCTGTACGAGGCATCTGCTGATTCGTTAAATGTGAAGGATAGATATATTCCACAGGCACTTTACGCTGCGGCACTGGTTCACCAGGAGGGATTCTTAGCCGCTGCGAAAACAGCTGCCAAACCATCGGAACTAAGTCTGGCGGTGACAAAAGGCATTAATGAAGAGGTATACCGGCTGGAAAGAAGGAGTCAGATTCAGTTCCCTCCCGAAATAGCGGGGAAAGAAATCGTAATTAGGGGATCGGTTTCAAAGCAGGAGAGAGATTTAGGAGGTGTTATTGTAGCACAAGGAGGGAAGGAAAACGGCTATGCGCTGTATGTGAAAGACGGTAAGCTCCATATGACAGTTAATCAGAACGGCAAAGCATACCTGGCTTCATCCAGCAATATAGTCCCTGAAAAATTTGACTTTACAGCAAGGTTATCGAAAGGTGGAACCGTAACCTTGGAAATTGATGGAAAACAGGTAGCCCGGGCGAAAGCGCCTGCTTTATTCACTGCACAGCCAATAGAAGGCATCAGAGTGGGGCAGGATAATGGAGCAGATAAGGTGAGCAGCTACGAAAATCCGACAGCTTTCACAGGCAACTTTGTAAATGCATCACTTGAACTGAAGAAGCCTTCGGAGGGAACACAAGTCGCTGGTTCTTCTTCTGGTAACACAGGTTCAAGCGCCAATACCGTTGTGATTAATATGAAGGTTGTAGAGCATGTGATGAAATTTGACAAGACGAGTTTCACCGTGAAAGCCGGACAAACCGTAATTATTAATCTCGAGAATCCTGATTTCATGCAACACAACCTGGTGATAGCGAAGCCCGGAACGATGAATAAAGTCGGAGAAGCTGCTGATGTTCTTGCCAGAGATCCGAATGGCGCAGAGAAGCAGTATGTTCCAAAAATGCCTGAGGTTTTATTTGCCACGAAATTACTGAATCCGGAAGAAGCAACTACTCTGCAGTTCACCGCTCCTTCAACACCAGGTAACTATCCATATCTATGTACTTTCCCCGGCCATTGGAGAATAATGAACGGAATGATGAAAGTTGTAAAATAAATGATCCCAAACTAACCTAAAACCCAAAATATGAACGTCAACACTAACCAAACTCATGAGGCACCCAACAGGATGCTGTTTTTAGCCTGCTTCATGGCGATTGTAACCACGTCATTCAGCTTTATCCTGCGTGCACTTACCTTACCACAATGGGAGGCCGAGTTCAACCTCACTAAAACACAGGTAGGAGAAATTGCCGGAGTTGGCCTTTGGCCCTTCGCAATCAGTATCGTATTGTTTAGTCTGATCATAGATAAAGTTGGATATAAAAATTCGATGATTTTTGCTTTTATCTGTCATGTTTCATCAGCTGTGATCACCTTTTTTGCAGACGGTTATACCATGCTCTATGTGGGTACTTTTATTATGGCTCTGGGTAATGGTACAGTTGAAGCAGTCACCAATCCCGCAGTGGCGAGTATGTTCCCTAAAGCGAAAACGAAATGGTTGAATTTCCTGCATGCAGGCTGGCCGGCAGGTTTGGTGCTGGGTGGGATAATAGCTCTGCTCATGGGCCCCGAGGTGGGATGGAAGCTGAAGATTATCCTGGTTCTGCTTCCTGCTGTTGCCTATGCAATTATGATGCTGCCTCACCGCTTCCCGGTTAACGAGAGGGTGAAGGCGGGAGTTTCATACCTTGAGATGTTGAAAGAAGTAGGTATCGGTGGAGCACTGATTATAGTGGCTCTTATTATCTTCCAAATCGGAGCGGTATTTGGATGGACTACTACTACGAACATTCTAATAACTGCAGTGATCGTAGCTGCCTTTGGGTTTTATGTGAAAAGCTTTGGACAGCCACTGTTCATAATAATGCTGTTGATTATGCTGCCTCTCGCAACTACAGAGCTCGGTACAGATAGCTGGATATCAGATCTAATGGCCCCCGAAATGGCCAAAATCGGAATTCAGCCGGGTTGGATCCTGGTTTATACGTCTGCCATCATGGTGGTACTGCGGTTATTGGCAGGGAAAATTATTCATAGGGTCACTCCTCTAGGATTACTCGCTGCGTGCTCTATTGTTGCAGCCATCGGACTCTTTCTTTTGTCGGCTTCGGCGGGTGTGATGATCCTGGTAGCGGCCACCGTTTTCGGACTTGGGAAAACATTCTTCTGGCCAACGATGTTGGGCGTAGTTGCAGAGCGTTTTCCTAAAGGAGGGGCATTGACGCTTAATATAACCGGAGGCGTGGGGATGATTGGAGCGGGAGTCATTGGCGCAGTAATATTGGGCTTTGTTCAGGATAAAACCATCGATACAAGTCTCATAAGCTATGACAACGCAAACAATACGGCGCTCCACAGCACCTATGTTACCGAAAAGAAGACAAGCATCTTTGGCGACTATCAATCGGTCAACATCGCTAAACTATCGGAAGCACCAGCAGAGGAAAAGAAATCCGTTATTACAATTCAGGACGAGGCTAAAAAAGAAGCGCTCAAAACAGTGGCTTTATTTCCCATCGGAATGTTTATCTGCTATATCTTATTGATGTTTTATTTTAAATCAAAGGGAGGATATAAGCCAGTCGTGCTGACAGAAAATAATGTTGCTTCCACTTAGTAGACTATTATAAATGAGTTTAAATATCAAGTTTGGTGTTAGTACCTGGTTATGGACCTCTCCGTTTCAAACGGATACTGTCTCCCTGTTCCTGAAAATAAAAGAAATGGGTTACGATGTGGTAGAGATACCCGTTGAGGATCCTTCTTTGATTGATGTCGGGGCAGTTAAAGAAGCACTGGCCCAATATGATTTAAAACCGGTTATCTGCGGTGCTTTCGGTACCAGTCGCGATCTGACGCATGATGATCCTGCTTTTCATCAAACCAGCTTTAACTACATCGAATCTTGTCTGGAGATATGCTATGAATTAGGTGCAGGCTTCTTAGCCGGACCCATGTATTCTGCCGTAGGAAAAGCCAGGTTGGTATCACCCGAACAAAAGAAAATCGAGTGGGAGCGAGCCGTATTGAACCTTACTAAGGTGTGTCATATGGCCGATAGCCGGGGACTTAAAATTGCGCTTGAACCGCTAAATCGTTTCGAAACGGATCTTATCAATACTGCTGAAGATGTGGTTAAGTTAGTCAAAGACATCAACCATCCGGCTGCTAAAATTATGCTGGACGGCTTCCATATGAATATTGAAGAACCGGATATCGAAAGAGCCATTCGGCTTGCCGGAAGCGATCTTATCCATTTGCAGGTTTCAGAAAATTACAGGGGAACTCCCGGTACAGGTCAAACCCGCTGGGACGCTTACAAAAGAGCGCTGGAGGCCATCAACTATGAGGGGGTAATTTCTATTGAAAGTTTTACTCCGGATATAAAGGAGCTTGCAGGGGCTGTATGTATATGGCGTCCGCTTGTGCCAAGCCAGGATGGGTTTGCAAGGGAAGGACTTCAGTTTTTAAAGCAGTGGAACAATTAAATATCGAAAAACCAATAAATCTAGAAGAATAGTATGAGTCAAAAAAAGATTAACATTGCCATTATCGGACTTGGATTTGGAGCGGAGTTTATCCCTATTTATCAAAAGCATCCTTACGCCAATATGTATGCTATATGTCAGCGAAATCCTGAAAAGCTGGAAGAAATCGGCAATGCTTTTGGCATCGAAAAAAGATATACAAGCTACGAGGAATTGCTTAAGGATCCTGATGTTGATGCAGTTCACATCAATACCCCTATACAAAATCATGCCGAGCAGTCTATAGCAGCTTTAAGGGCTGGAAAACATGTAGCCTGTACGGTACCAATGGCGACCACGGTAGAAGAGTGCCGTCAGATAGTGGAGGTAGTACAGGAAACCGGGCTGACGTATATGATGATGGAAACTGTAATATACAGCCGCGAATTTCTGTTTGTGAAGGAATTATACGAAAAAGGAGAATTAGGCAAAATTCAGTTTTTACGTGCCTCCCATCAGCAGGAAATGGCGGGCTGGCCGGGGTACTGGGAAGGATTGCCTCCTATGTATTATGCCACGCATTGCGTTGGGCCGGTTCTGGCTCTCCCAAATGCACAGGCAGAATATGTTTCGTGCCTGGGTTCGGGTAGAATTGATGAAAACTTGATCAGTAAATATGGCTCACCTTTCGCAATAGAAACATGTCATATCAAATTCCGTAACTCGGATTTAGCTGCAGAGGTTACCCGGTCTTTATTTAACACAGCCCGGCAATATCGGGAGAGCTTTGATGTATACGGTTCCAAAAAATCCTTCGAATGGACATTAATTGAACATGAAGATAGTGTGATCCATACCGGTGAATCGCCTGAAAAAGTTAAAATACCAGATTATGCACATTTGCTTCCACAGGAGATTCAGCATTTTACAACAGCAGGCGTGTACGATTCTGATGAGCATCAGCACCTTTCTTTTATTCAGGGTTCTGGTCATGGTGGCTCACATCCTCACTTGGCCAACGAATTTCTTACTGCGCTGGTTGAAGGCAGAGAGCCCTATCCCAATGCGAAACAATCCGCTAATATCACCTGTGTGGGTATTCTGGCCCATGAGTCGGCAATGAGGGGCGGCGAAATAATTAAACTCCCCGATTTTACATTTTAACCGGAGTTCAAAGCAAGAGTATTTTTCAATTCATAGAGGATATAATAATTAGAAATGAAAGTATTGAATATCATTTTGATTTTAATATTCATTTTGTCAGCAGCTTTGCAATACAATGATCCAGATCCCTACATCTGGGTTCCAATTTATCTGTATGCCGCTGTTATATGCTTTTTTGCGCTGCGAAAAGTGTATTCTCCGAAGTACTACATTTTGGGGTTAGCTGTTTGCTTATCTTACGCCATGTATCTATTTTTCGATCGGAATGGAGTATTGAGCTGGATAACTGTACATAACTCGGAAAATATCGTACAAAGCATGAAAGCCACTAAGCCCTGGATTGAGGAAACCCGCGAGTTCGGCGGATTGTTGATCTGTGTTTTTGCTTTTCTTGCGAACATGCTCTGGTTTAAAAACAGCGGAAACAGATCGAGTCGACAAACATGAAGATCAAATAGTTTAAAATAATAGTTGAACCCAAGGCAAACTGATGAAATTGTTGAAATGTATTTTCTATTTTTAGGCGTTTAGCCGCCTCGTCTCTCTTACATAAATAACTAATTAAACCACATACACACTTTAAATGAAAAGAAATATTTTTTCCCCTGCCTTCCTGATTGGAATCTCTCTGTCGTTATCACTAGCCGGTTGCGGAGGACCGGACTCACAGAAGACAGAATCAGCATCTGAACAAATAATGTCTGATACAGCAGAGGCAGTCTCAGATACAACAGCGGTCATTACTGATACTGCAACACTGGCGTCTCCAACAGAGCAGGCGCTTGCTACCACGGAGAAATCAAGTCCAAAACCAGTCGAAAAAGTGAAGACAAAACCAGCAACCTCCACTTCTGCTATCTCAGAGGGAAAAGCGCTTATGGAAAAATCAGATTGCTTTGCGTGCCACAAGACAGATGTCAAACTTGTTGGACCGGCTTATGAAGAGGTGGCTGGAAAATATCCCGACACCGAAGAGAACTTTTCTAAACTCGCAGATAAAATTGTTAATGGTGGCGCAGGAGTATGGGGCGAAGTTCCAATGCCTCCTCATCCTACAGTATCTTCTTCCGATGCAAAGAAAATGGCCCTATATATCTTATCGCTTAAGTAACGTATAAAATGAAGAAAATAACGTTGTTGGTAGTTCTATGTTCTTTTTTGCTGGGCTCACAACTATATGCACAAAACACCGCGCAGATAAGTGGGCGGGTTAGTACAAAAAATGGAGTTGCTATTCCTGGAGCTACGATACATCTGCTTAACAGCAATTTCATCGGAGTAGCGGATAACGATGGGAAATATGTTTTGCGAAATGTTCCCACAGGTAAGTATACCATTGGAGTTAGGGCTTTAAACTATGCCACGCTTACGCGCGAAATAAATCTGAGCAATCAGCAAATGGAGCTGAATTTTGAGCTTAAACAGCAGGGACATGCTTTGGAAGAAGTGATAGTTACTGCAGAGAAACGTGAGGAAAGCTCGCAGAACTTACCTTTAAGCATCTCCGCGATTTCTGCCCGGCAGGCTGAAGAGTATAGATTATGGAATATTAAACAGATCAGCGGTATTGTTCCCAACCTTTACTCAGCCAATCCTGGAGATAACAGGAACGTTACTTCCATACGCGGCATAGTGAGTTCGTCCTACGATCCAGCTGTTGCTACCTACGTAGACGGGGTGAACCAGTTCAACCTTGATACTTATATAGCCCAGTTGCAGGATGTGGAGCGAATAGAAGTATTGCGTGGCCCCAGTGGCACACTCTATGGCCGAAATGCGATGGGCGGAGTGATTAATATCATCACTAAACAGCCATGTAATAATACGAGTGGATTTGCAGAAGTTAATTCTGGGAATTTTAACCAGCAAAGGTACAACCTCGGATTCCGAACGCCTTTAGTAAAAGACCGCTTGTTTTTCGGAGCATCTGGTTTATATACCAAACAGGAAGGATTTTATACAAACGAGTTTACTAATTCATCTTTCGACAACCAGCATAGTACAATGGGTAATTATTACCTAAAGTTTCTGGCCAGTTCCAAGCTGTCTCTTAGCCTCAACGTAAAACACAACGAAAATCGAAATAACGGAGCTTTTCCGCTGGTCTCAAGTATTGAGAATGCTTTAAATACTCCGTTTACGTTAAATCAAAACAATATTGGCCCTCTGGTCGACAATATTTTTAACACCTCTTTATCTCTGAATTATGCTGGTTCAGGATTCAATTTTACATCGCAAAGTGCTTACCAAACTAATTACCGGTATTACAAGCAACCTGTCGATGCAGATTTTTCACCCATTGATGGTTATTCTATCGTAAACAATTATGGCAGAGATTGGAATAATGTAAAGGCTTTGACGCAGGAATTCCGGTTTAGTTCTTCTGCATCGTCGGCATCTGCCTTTAAATGGGTAGGTGGAACTTACCTTTTTTACCAGGATAATCCTGTAAAACAAGGGATCTATATTGGTGATGACGGCACTTTAGTAGGCGCGCCGTTTAATAATTTCACCAGTATCAATACTAATAAAACTAACAGTTACGGGATTGCCTTTTTTGCGCAGGGAACTTATTCGCTGACGCCCAAACTTGATCTTATTGCAGGCTTGCGGTATGACTTTGAGCACAAGAAGCAAAGTATTAAGGGCGAATTTCAACCAGACGGAGCAGAATTGATGGAGACGCGTTCGGATACTTCGGCAACTGCCCGATTTAATGCGTTTAGTCCAAAAGCGGGGATACAGTATCATCTTACAGCCCAAAGTAACCTGTATGGAACCTATAGCAGGGGTTTCCGGGCAGGAGGAATCAGCCAGTTATCATCTAATCCGGATGAAGCGCCGCTGAGATCTTATGAGCCGGAATTCAGTAACAGCTTTGAAATCGGTTCAAAAAATATGTTTTTCGGAAATAAGGCACGCGTTAATCTTGCTTTATTCTACACTATAGTAAACAATGCTCAGGTTCCGACACTGATACTTCCGGATGCTATAACCGTAACTCAGAACGCCGGCAAGCTAATCAGTAAGGGTGCAGAATTAGAGTTGGGATTAAATCCTTTGCAGGGATTAGAGCTTGATTACAATTTCGGATATACGGATGCAAAGTATAAGCGATTAAACCTTCCGTCAAATGGCACATCTGCTAACTTTGCCAATAACAAACAAATGTTCACTCCGGATATTACCTCCATGCTGGCAGTACAATATGGATACCAGTTAAGTGAAAGCAAGAATCTGAAGCTTGTTGTGCGTGGGGAGTGGCGGTATACCGGAAAACAATATTTCGATCTCGAAAATCAACTTCAGCAAAGCGCTTACAGTCTGTTAAATGGCAGAGCCGGTGTTTCGACCCAACGCTTCGATGTATTTGTATGGGGAAGTAATTTAGCGGATGAGAGATACATAGATTACGCCTACAACTTTGGAGCTGCTCACCTTGGGAATCCCCGTACCTACGGGATGTCTTTCAGGGTGAGGTATTAACCCATTTATACTAAGATGCCTTCTGGTTTATCAGAAGGCATCTTATTTTTGAGGTCCGCTGTTCTAAGAAATTGCGTTGATCAGAAATACACAATCTTCTCAAATACCCAGCAAATTCCGGTTAAGTTCATCGTTGGTTCCCGAACCTGCAAAATCATCGAATGCTTTTTCAGTAACCCGGATAATATGATCTTTTATAAACACTGAACCTTCTTTTGCTCCGTCTTCCGGATGCTTTATTGCGCATTCCCATTCCATCACTGCCCAGCCATCAAAATCGTTGGCACTCAGTTTACTGAAGATCGATTTAAAATCTACCTGCCCGTCGCCCAGCGAGCGGAAGCGTCCTGCCCGGTTTACCCAGCTTTGGTATCCACCGTAAACTCCTTGTTTTCCTGAAGGGTTAAATTCCGCGTCCTTCACATGGAACATTTTAATCCGCTCATGATAATGGTCGATGTAGGCAAGGTAATCAAGGCGCTGTAGTACAAAATGCGATGGATCATAGAGCAAGCATGCTCTGGGATGGTTATTTACTTTTTCGAGGAACATTTCATAGCTGATGCCGTCGTGCAAATCTTCTCCGGGGTGGATTTCATAACATACATCTACACCGGCTTCATCAAACGCGTTTAATATGGGCAACCAACGGTTTGCGAGCTCAGTAAAGCCCGTATCAATTAATCCGGCCGGGCGCTGAGGCCAGGGGTATACGGTGTGCCACAACAGGGAACCGCTAAAGGTTGCATGTGCATTTAAGCCAAGGTTCTGTGATGCTTTTGCGGCAAACTTGAGTTGCTGAACGGCCCATTCGGTCCGGGCCTTTGGCGAGTTATGATAAGCTTCGGGTGCAAAGCCGTCGAACAATTTATCATAGGCGGGGTTTACAGCCACTAATTGTCCCTGCAAATGTGTCGATAATTCCGTAATCGCTAAACCGCTTTCATTTACGATTCCCTTTATCTCATCAGCGTAAGTTTTGCTTTCTGCCGCTTTCTGAAGATCAATGATTCGCTTGTCCCAACTTGGTAGCTGAACGCCGGCATAGCCTAAATCTGCTGCCCATCGGCAAATGGACTCCAAGCCATTGAAGGGATGAGTATCGCCTAAGAATTGCGCAAGAAAAATTCCCGGACCTTTTATTGTTTTCATACTATTTCTCAAATTAAACTGTAAAATCTATCCATTTTTTATCCGACTGTCCGGAAGCAATCACGTTTTCGATAAATGCCATGCCCCGCACGCCCTCGGTGATACCCGGAAAATCAAGCGACTCATCGGTGGGTTTTTCATTATTGAGAAGCGCCTTTATGGTAAGCGCAAAATTCTTGTAGAGGTTTGCGAACGCTTCCAGATAACCCTCCGGGTGACCCGCCGGAGTACGTGTGTTATGCTTTGCGAACGAACTGAGATAGCCGGAACCTGTTCTTAAGATTTCAGAAGGCCGGTCCGGCCATTTAACTGTTAATGTATTAGCGTCATTTTGCTGCCATTCCAGTCCGCCTTTTTCTCCGTAAACTCTTATCCGTACATTATTTTCTTCGCCGGCCGCTATTTGCGTTGCGAACAGCACACCACTCGCTCCATTATCAAACTTAAGAAGCACGGCGCCGTCGTCGTCTAGCAAGCGGCCCTCCACAACGGTATTAATATCTGCATTCAGCCTCGCTACCTGCAAGCCTGTTATATATTCTGCCAGATTGAAGGCATGGGTACCGATGTCGCCCATTGCTCCGGCAATACCACTTTCCGCCGGATTAGTGCGCCAGCTTGCCTGTTTGTTTCCACTTGCCTCTTCCAGCTTGTTTAACCAGCCTTGTGGATATTCAACATACACTTTCCGGATATTGCCTAGCTTTCCTTCCATAATGAGCTGCTTCGCTTCCTTAACCATTGGATAGCCGGTGTAGGTATGAGTGAGGCACAACATCTTCCCGGATTGCTCTTCAATTTCCTTAAGTTGCCTGGCTTCATCCAGGCTAAAAGTCATCGGCTTATCCAGGATAACGTGGAAGCCCCCAAGCAAAGCAAGTTTTGCCGGTTCAAAGTGCAGGTGGTTTGGGGTCACAATGCTGATTACTTCCACCCGTTGGTTTTCGGGCAGCTGTTGCTCTTTTTCGAATAATTCCTGGTACGAACGGTATACACGGTTTTCAGCAAGTCCCAGTTCCAGACCGCTGAGCCTAGAGCGCTCAGCATCGCTGCTGAATGCACCGCTTACTAGCTCGTAGTGCCCGTCTATTTGCGCTGCTATACGATGCACAGCACCAATGAAGGCACCCTGGCCTCCACCAATCATTCCTAATCTTAATTTACGATTCATTTAGCTATTGGTTTAGTTCTGCCCAGGTCCAGAATTTGCTCCTGCCGGCAGTTGCGTCTCTTACTTTTTTTACATCAGATGGTTTCACTATGGGGGCATTGTTTCCCGCAAGGTTCTTTCGAATATAACTCAGTACAGAGGCAATATACTGGTCGTCGTTGCCGCCCAGGGGAGGCATAATATCCGAGTAGACCTTACCTTCCACCGGTCCGGTTAATCCATGTAAAAGTACTTTAACTAGCTTTTCAGGGTCGCCATTGACATTTTTTGAACCGGCGAGGGGAGGGGCGGGCATTTCTTTATTTTGATTAAGCACTCCTTTTCCGTCAGCTCCGTGGCAGGTAACACAAAGCTGATTGAAGAAAACTGCCCCCCTTTGCACCAGCCTCTGTTCCTCGGCAGTCATCGTTTTGGAGTTTTCCTCTGCCAGTGCCCGGGCTCGAATGCCTTCCTCATACTTCTTTTGCGACTCTGCCATCAGTTCGTTGCCTGTGTTAAGTGTCAGCAGTTCTTTTACTAAATTTTGGGCGGTTTCAGATTTACTAAAACGGAGTGACAGGGCAAGCTGGAAACGGACATCTGCACTCGGGTCGCGTTTTAAAGCCTCAAGAGCCTTTATCACTTGCTCGTTTCCTTTGATAGCTTCCTCCTCGCTTATCCATACTGCGGTTCTTCTTACCTGTGCGGCTTTGTCTTTTAGGGCCAACATCAAGGTTTCATCATTGAGGGCATCCAGGCCTTTTAATGTCCAAAGCGCATGAATTCGGGCAAGTTCGGATTCCGAAGTAGTTGCCACGGCGGCCAGTTGTGGCGCAACCGACTTATCGCCGCGCACAACCATAAGCTTTTGGGCATTATCCCGCCACCACCCGTTAGGATGTGACAGGTATTTTATCAGTTGGGAAGAAGGGAGGCTTAGCATGCGCGGAAGGGTTTTATCCGGTTTAATATCATCATGCACGAGCCGGTAAATGCGCCCGCGTCCGATATTCTTGTCAAGCTGCCTGCCTAGAATCTGGCGCCTGAGGAACGAGCCCGGGCGCGTCCAGTTACCTTCCTGTATGATGCCGCGGTACATGTCCACAATATATAAACAACCGTCAGGACCGGTTGCTGTATTTACAGGCCTGAAATTCATGTCGGCAGAGGCAATGAATTCCTCTTTATGGTAGGCGTTTTCCAGTGTGATCTTACCATCGGTATTGATCACTTTTGCTCTTCTTATCAGGCGGCCCACAGGTTCGGGAATAAGCAGGTCGCCTTTTAAATCAGCCGGCAGCGAATTTCCCCGATAAATGGATTGTCCGGCTACGGCTGTGAAATGATTCAGCGTGCTGTCTGCGGGACGTAAACGACCCACACCTCCCTGAACGTCGGGTGTGGAGATAATAGGCCACACTTCAAGAAACTCCCGGCTGTATTGGTTCTTCAGGTCGAGGCGTCCATAGAAAGGGTTTTGTTGAAAATCTAAAGCGGGTACCTCAGATCCTGCCTGGGAATAAAACAGGCGGCCATAGTCGTCGTTGGTCAGGCCCCATTGTCCGCGTGAACCTTCAATGAGAGATTCGGTTTTAAATACGTCGTTTAGCCGGTCGTATACATACCTGACATTTTCGTAGGTTACATAAATTTTGTTGTCCAGGTTCCAGATCAGCCCGCTTCGCTGGTGTTCCAGATTGTTTCTCGAAACTTCGTCGTTGCGGAAAATTAACTTTTTTTCATCTGCAACGCCATCTCCATTAGTATCCCTGTAACTATATAAATGCTTCACATTTGTTTCGCTGACAATCAGGCGATCATCGAGTGTGAGCAGCATGCGCGGAAGGACCAGGCTATCTATAAAAATAACAGACTTATCCATTACGCCGTCTCCGTTGGTGTCCTCAAGCCTTTTAACGGAACATATGGGACTCATCTGGTTTTTTCCATCTATATCCTGCATATAGGTATTCATTTCTGCAACAAACAGGCGCCCGTTTCCATCCCAGGCTATTGCGACCGGTTCGTGAATCATGGGTTCACTGGCCACCAGTTCCAGGCGGTACCCTTTTTGCAAATACATTTTTTTAAGACTTTCCCGTGGGGAGAGCGGCTCGGTACTGGGATTTTTGTCGGCTATAATATTGCCGTTCTCATCTCTCTGTACCACACGTTGGGTTACCTTGCACGTATAAACGAGCATAGCCATCGCAACTATGCCTAAAAGCCATTGTTTCTTTCGCCTCATTTTTGATTTGCTGTTGCTATTTTTTATAACCTATTGCGTATTTGATCCCCCCTAAGAGATGCTGCAGGAACATGGGGTCGATGTAAGATTCGTCAGTGTGGCCCAGTGCCGTGTAAAATGACCTTCCCCCATCGTATTCGTGATACCAGGACATCGGATGGTTTTCTCCCATCTTGTTTCTTCCGGGCTGATAGCTTGTCTCATCCAGTGAAATAAGGACATTTAGATTAGGGGATACCCATTTGAAATTGTACCATTCGTCCTTCCGCTTCCACTCACGGGGCAGATGCCTGGTAGCCAGGTGCTTTTGGTTATGTACTTTTAGTACTGCCTCCTGTTGCTGCGGGTGGCTCACAAAATAGGCGCCTACCAGATTTCCGTACCATGGCCAGTCGTACTCACAATCTGTTGCGGCATGTACACCTGCAAAACCACCTCCAGAACGTATGTAACTTTCAAAGGCTATTTGCTGTTGGTCGTTTAGAATATCCCCCGTAGTGCTTAAAAAAACAACAGCGGCATATTTTTTCAGGTTATCTATATTGAATAGGCGCGTATCCGTGGTGGTATCGGTATCGAACCCCGAATTTCTGCCCAACTTCTGTATGGCTGCTATTCCTTTTGCAATAGACTGATGATGGAATCCTGCCGTTTTGCTAAAAATGAGGACCCGCGGATTCTTTTTGGCACTCGCCGTAAAAACACTAAAGAAACATGTGAAAATCAGGGCGGCCAAATGCCAGTGGCGGCATTTTGTTGCTGTTGAGGTTATGGTCATAATCTTTGTTAGTGAAGTCCGAAGCTTGTAGAAATAGGCCCTAAGTTTAATAAATGCAAAGTAAAAATTGTAATTATGAATTCCTAATGTGAAACGCACTCTGTCAGGGCGCAAAAGAAAAAACCGGGTTAACTTCCCAGCGAAAACCTCTTTGCGAAATTCCAGATTTCAATGCTCGTATTTACACCATTTGCAGTATCCATCGAATGCCAGTGTCCCTTGCCGGCCAAGGTGATAAGAGCTATTTCAATCCCTTTGGCACCTTTCCATGATTGCATGGTCGCAACCGAGTTTTGTTTATCAGCCGGATAAGGCTTTGTGATTTTTGGAGTGGCGGGAGCCTGGATTTTTGATACCCAGCCATTAAGGTAATTAGGCAGGTTAGGATAGGTAACTACATCATCGGCATCACCATGCACGTGGATAATTGGAACCGGTCTGGAGCTGTTGTAATTAGGATTTCGAAGCGGATATCCGGAAACAGGTGCAAAGGCTGCGATTTTGTTCGCCATTTTTGTGGCCGCATAATAGGTCATCATCCCACCCATCGAAAAGCCTGAAAGGTACACGCGACCACGGTCGATACCATGTCGCTGGTACATGGTGTCAATTATTGTCGAGATAAAGTCGAGGTCGGTCGTTCCTGTAATATCCCAACGCTTATTCAACCCGTCGGGATAAACTACAACAAACTTGGCTGTATCCGCAATAGGTTCCCACTGGGTTTTTTCCTGTTGATAGCGCGCATCCTGATTGAAGCCGTGCATGGAGATAATCAGTGGCCTGTTTTTTGGAAGCGCTTTTGGCGCATAGCTAATTATACTTCTGGATGTGCTCCCAACTTGTATATCTTCCGCCGTTGCCAAAAAGGGGAGAGTGAAAATGCCCAATATAAGAAAGAGCAGTTGATTACGAAGGTGTTTCATTGACTGAGTTGTCTTTATAATTGAATAATTAATGCGGTCTGCGCCGAATACGGTAAATCTAAATGGATAGGACTCGCGAGTAGGGTATATTTGTACAATTTTATGATATAGATGTCTTACACATAGAAAAGCTCTTGTTTTATAAATTGAATGGAAAATTCAGCGGTAAGGCATGTGCAACTAACGGGTTTGTAACAGCATTCAAGGGGCGCGTTACCTCTTTTGATGCGTTGGGGTATCCAGGCTGCGTCCACACGCGAAGAGGAAATAATACAGCTTAATGGTTTTGAGCTAATGAGAAACCGACCGCGCAAGCATCTCAAACTTCTAACAAAATTCCTCTACGCACTGCGCGTAGCTGGGGCCGATAGGTACGGAGTAACCTGTGATGTTAACCTGAGTCCGATCAAAGCTGGTGATTTTATTACGGGCTACGATGAATGCTCTGTGCGTACGCGTAAATTTTCCAGCTGGTAATAAGGCCAGCATGTCACTGATAGATATCCGGGTAGAGAGCGTTTTGTCCGATACGAGGTGTACTTTGGTGTAGTTCCCCGCAGCTTCGATATACATAATGTCATCCAGGGAAACCTTGATCTGTTCGTATCCGTCTTTGATGAAAATGGATTTAATTTCATCTGCTTTAGCAGGAGGATTTCTCAGAATATATAATTCATGTGCTTTATTGCATGCCTTTAAAAAGCGGGACAGTGAAAAAGGTTTTAACAGATAGTCTACAGCGTCGAGCTCAAAACTTTTAACGGCGTGTTCTGAGTATGCGGTGGTGAAAATAACCATTGGCGGGTTTTTGAGACAATTAACAAAGTCTGTCCCGCTGATGTCCGGCATTTTTATATCCAGAAATATTATATCTGTTTTATTTTGCTGCAGATAGCTGAGCGCCTCGAAGGCATTGGTGAATACAGCCTTTAGTTCGATAAAGGGAACTTTAGATGCATGCGCTTTCACTACATCCAGCGCAATGGGTTCATCATCTATTGCAATTGCTGTAATCATACTTTGTCAAGCTGTAATGTTAAATGTACAAAAAAATCGTTTGCGTTTTCCCTGATGACAAGATCATGTCTTCCCGGGTAGAGAAGCTGAAGTCTTTGCTTAACATTCTCGAGGCCGATGCCGCTCTGGCCCTTTTCTGGGTCGTTGGCCGGCTTAATATGGATGCTATTGTAAACATCGAAATATAAGGTGTCATCCTTTGTCTGCAAGGAAATTTTAATGTGAGAGGGACTAATCAAACTGATCCCATGTTTAAATGCATTTTCTACAAAGGGGATGAGCAGCATGGGTGTAATCTGTAAGTTATTATCCTGATCTTCAATCAGGTCTTGAATATCAACTTTATCTGATATCGAAGTTCTGAGTTTTTGGAGAAGAATGTAGTTTTTTAAATACTCGACATCGCGCGATAGCAAAATCTTGTCCTGCATGTTTTCCTGGAGCATAAAACGCATCATATCTCCCAGTTTTTGAATGCCTTCTCCCGTACGCTCGGCGTTTTCCTGTAATGCGGTCCCATATAAAGTATTTAAGGCATTGAATAGAAAATGGGGATTAATCTGCGATTTTAAGAGATTCAGATTAGCGTCCGATTTTCCCAGTTCTGTTTTCAGGGTAGTGATTTCTTCAATTTTTTTATCCTGCCTTTTCCGGTAAATACTCCAGGAAATCGGAGCCGTAATAAGTATTTGGGTTAAAATAGTCAATCCCGCTACGGTGAATTTGGTGACAATATCGAGTCCAAAAAGAGCAGGGCCCATTATCCCTCCGAAGAAGAGCTGCTGGTTGAACCCGAAATTATGTTGTCCGAACAGGTCATTACCGCCATAGATGAGCGCGAGGACGATAAAAACTGCCAGGCCCGACAGCAAAGCAGTAAAAATCATTTTCCCGGCATAGCGCACGGCTCTGTATTTCTTCGACATGAGTCCAGGTAAAATGTGGTACATACTATAAAGATATACCATCATAGAAGCGGAGATAGCATAATACTCGTAGAGGACAATATAGACGTTGCTCAATATAGTGTTCAGAAAAGTTAGGATCAGTAACCACGAAGCGAGAAGCAGTGCGCTTTCGAAATACAATGCATTCTCTTTATTTTCCCTGTTTCGGTTGAAGAAGATGAGAAGAAGTTTAATCGCCAGCAAGGCTGCCAGGTAAATGTTTACGATATGAAATAGAGCACAGGATGCGATGAGTCCGAATATTACCAAAGCATTATTTGGGATTTTTTGGCTTTTTTTGAATTTTGGCGATACATAAAAAACAAGGAACAGGTAGCATATATAAATAATCACGTGAGAGAACAATACCGCAAATATAGAGCGTCCGAACGACTGCATAAGCTGGGCATGTTCGGGAAATTTCGGGGCTTGCATGGAGTCGACCAACGACAGAAAAAAGGCTGCCGAGATAAAAGCAGTAACGATCCAGAATTCTATTCTTTCCTGCTCTTCAAGTTTTTTTATCTGAGAATACATGTTGATTTTTTATGTACAATGATACTATTGCTTGAGATGCAAAACTTAAAAATGTGATAAACACGGCGAAAAATGTGACGGATAAGAAGAAAGGCCTCGAACGCGGGGATCAATATTTGTAGAACGTTTAAGTGCACTGGATAATCAAATATATACATCTCCAGGTTTTAGAAAAATGGATGAATGATTAATTTACTAGCATTTTTGTTTTAGTCTCAGATGTTCTCGTTGTTTTATTCATTTTTCCGCATAGTGCGCTCCCGTGTTCGTGATGACGTAAGCGGTGCGTAAAGCATTTACCTCATGAAACAACCGTGCGCTTGTGTTGATGAAGTCGTATGACCTCATCCACTGGACACA
>CAMPKC010000036.1 GCA_946887045.1 uncultured Sphingobacteriaceae bacterium
TGCCGATGGTCAGGTTTGCACCGGTATAATCCAGGATGTAATTACTATTTAAAGCTAAAGTATTTTGATTGATGGCGTAAGTACCTACATTCTCGCCTGCTGCGCGATCTAGCGATCCGCTGAAGAAATCTGTTCCAACCAGTGCTCCGGATGTAATAGTATAGGTTAATTCAGGATCAGCATCGCCATAAGTTTTAGCTTTTGCTTCTGCTGTTACGGTGATGGTTTTAGTGCCGATGGTCAGGTTTGCGCCGGTATAGTTCAATATATAATTACTGCTCAATGCCAGCGAGTTCTGGTTAATGGCATAAGTCCCTACATTCTCGCCTGCTGTGCGGTCTAGCGATCCGGTAAAGGAATCTCCGGAAACCAATGGGCTGGATGAATAAGTTAGTTCAGGATCAGCATCGCCATAAGTTTTAGCTTTTGCTTCTGCTGTTACAGTGATGGTTTTGGCGGCAACAACCAAGTCTGCCTCGGTACTTGTTACCGGAGTACAAATACCGGTTATAATAACCCGGTATTTATAGCCACTCATAGATACAGCAGGCTGTGACAAGCTCAATGTGGCGCTAGTAGCACCTGAATAAATTCCGGTATTGCTGATATTAACAAAGCCAGATCCCGTATTCTCTTGCCATTGATACCCTGTACTACCTGTCGCAGAAATTGAAAAGCTTACCGGAGATCCATAAGTCACCGTTTGATTTACCGGTTGAGTTGAAACAGAGGGCGGTGTAGTTACTGTTACTGTTACCGTAGCACAAGCCGAGTTATAATTACAGGGCGCTGCATTTTCATAGCGACCGTAATAAGTGGTAGTACTTACCGGACTTACAGACAGATTATTGCCCGTCCCTGCTAACGTGCCACCGCAAGAAGCGGTATACCATTTGATGGTTTCTGAGAAACCTCCCCCACCGCCGTTAAGTGTAAGATTTGTACTTTGTCCGCTACAGATCGTTGCAGATAAAGCCGATGCCGAAACAGGGTCGGCTGATCTCTGGTTTATTGTCCAGCTTACTATAACAGGCGTTGATGAAGTACAATTGCTTCCTGATGCTGTGCGATAAGTTTGTATCTCTACGGTATTGTGGCCGGTTGTACTCAAATTAGTACCTGCCGTATAGCCTTGCCATGAACCTCCATCAAAACGGTATTGCAGTAAATCTGTTATTGTGCCAGCGCCACCAGCTCCAGAGGTTGCACTTGCTGACACATTAGTTCCCGCACAAACTGACCCGGCTGACGGGCTTGGAGATAATGTGCCCGATGTTGGCTGTGCGTTTATTGTCCAGCTAACTGTAACCGGAACTGAGGGCGCACAACCAGCATCTGAATTGTAAAAGCTATAGGTTTGAATATCAACAGAAGTATGGCCTGTGGTGCTAAGAGCAGTATTAGAAGTATATGGTTGCCATGCACCGCCATCATATCGGTAAAGAAGTTTATCTGTTATAGGTCCTGATCCTGTTCCGGCGGTAGCTATTGCCGAAACAACGCTCCCGGAACAAATAACGCCCGCAGCGGGAGATGGAGTTAATGTGCCAGTTGTTGGCCCTTGTACAGATGGTAGTACACCAGATAAAAAGACGCTATTGCTGGTATAGCCTGCATTTGTATAACCTGTTATATCCCACGGACTAAAAGTAACTGATGGAGTAGAAAATGTTATTATTAAATAGTCGTTTTTATTAAGGACGCTTGTGGAAGTTGTAAGTTTCAACAAACTGCTGGTAGATTCATTAGTCCAAGTTGTCCCGGAATTGTCAACAGCAGAAATATTAAAGGGCGTACCTGCGTCTGTAGGTATTACGCTCATTACCGATCTAAGCTTTGGACTCCCGGTGATGTTTATAATTTTTATTGTATAGGTTATTGTAGATGAATTGCAAGCACTAACGGTAATGTCTGCAGTAAACTCTCCTCCCATTCTGATCCGCATACTTTCATTTTCCTCATTTTTAAGTGAAGTAGTCGAAGACACTTCCCCTTTCTCTAAAGCAAAGACAGATGAGCAGGTGAAGAACAAAAAGAAAGCAAATAAAAAGTGCAGTTTTTGTTTGTGTAAAATTTTTTTCATCGCGTTTAGATTTAAATGAATGAATGAGATTGATCAGAGCTCAATCCTGATTTTTATTAATTAAGTATCTTGGGAGATTTTCAATTAATGCTTGGAAAGGAACTTAAAATGAGCTGTTTGAAAAGCAAATATGGAATGGAAAGGGCTATCCCCCGGGACAGGAAAGTCCCAGAAGTTAGACCGGTATTGTGAAAAAATCTGTGTTGGAGGAATCGGTTTTTTTGCAAGTATTCCTTGGTTGGGATACCGTTTAATCAAGAGCTAGTACAAGAATCTTCAATTATATAGAATAGATCTTCTTAACCCTTGAGAGGCTTATTTTCATTAATTTACTAAAGCCAGGTTGGCCGCTTCTACCCTGCTTACTAATGCGCATTCAAGGTTATCAAGAACCATTAAAACGCTTTTCCCCTGCACCTTAATTACTTTGCCCTGCTGGTTGGTAAATACTCCGTTTTTTATACTAACCCGATCTCCGATTGAAATAGTTCTCATATCGACAACTTCTAAATCCGGACAATAAACCAGAGCATTTCTAATTTTATCTATTTCAGATTCTCTGACTTTTGCAGGTTTTCCCATATAATAGATGAAGTTTAAGACCCCTAAAGTTTGTCTTACTTTAAATTCTTCTCTGCTATTTATATTGACGAATACATAGGAACAGAATAAAGGCAGTTCAACAATTTTCTTCCTGTCGGCCCATTGATTTTCAACTTTACGTACCGGACAAAAACTTTCTATCCCCTGAGATTGCAAAAGAAGATCAACTTTTTTTTCCCAACGCGGACGAGTATAAATTACCAGCCAATTTTTTGAGTTTATAGCATTATAGGTTGTTTTCGAACCTAAGAATGAGGTATTGTCGACAGTGTTCATATTACAAGTGTTTAGTTATCAATCGAGCAGGTAAGTAAAAGCCCAGGGCTTCGCCATCTCAGTTACATGAGTATTTTTTAATTAGAATTTAATGGACTCAGATCATTGCAGAAAATCAATGAAAGAGTTTTTTTGATATCATGCAGGGCGGATAAAGCTTCGCTATCTCACTTACATGACCATTTTGTTTATTAAGTAGTTTGAATTATAAACTACCAGGGAATAATTGGTGCTTTATTAAAGCAGATGATTTTAGTATAAATGTTTAATGTGAGAACGTTAAAATTATTAAGTAGAATTTTTTTTAATTATAAGACCATTATTATTGAACATGCACTAAATCTAACCAGGCATACAGTACAAAACAGGTAGATATTCTTCATCACGTTTGTAAATGTGTTTGTGAATTTGAATGATAAATTTACACACTATTTGAAAAGAAAAATCGATTTCTGGAGGTTGTTACATCGATTGTAAAATGTTTACAACCAAATTCACACAATGGTATAATTTTATTTACAAATGGCTCAAAAAGTAGCTTTTAGTGTAAAATCAATACACTCGTGCAGAGAAACGATATTAAAAGAAGGTATAGGATTTATAAAAACAGGGAAGGAATATACGTCTAATTTTTTCACATAAAAATCAGACATAAACAAAAGTTCACATCAACATTGAATATATTTTTCGTTCGAAATAACCAGGTTAAGGAAGGAATGATAAATCAAAATTCAACCAGGAGGAATTAGTTGATTGGTTAGAGTGCAACGGCCGATGGCTCGATGTTATGACTTAAGGAACTATAATGCTTCAAGCAGATCGATATATTTATTTCGCCAGAAAGTAACTGATTCTAATTCATACTTCAATAACATTGGTCCCTTTCACTTGGATATTTACGAGAGTCAATGCTACTAACATATCAGGGAATTCCACAGGAAAATCGTGGTTAAGGACTTCTCCAGTTTTATAAATAATTTCTCTGCTCAGATTCTTTGGTTATTTATATGATAAAGCAGATACTGAACGAAAACGCCTAATTATCGGTTCGACCTTCCCCGAAAATGGAAATTTGACAGAACGCAACTTCGAAACGCTAAAGTGAATCAAGCTATTGAACTTATGTACTGATAAAAAACCCAATAAAGCATAAAAAAACCGGAGTAAAATCGAAAGATTCGATTTACTCCGGTAAAGTACCCGGAGCCGGAGTCGAACCGGCACGGTTTCCCACAGGTGTTTGAGACCAGCGCGTCTACCAATTCCGCCATCCGGGCATTGTGTTTAGCGGGATGCAAACTTATTCAAACTATCGCGTATTCGCAATAAATATTTTTGTCTATAATACAAATCCTTGATTTTCAGAAGAAGATTCTCTCTATCATCTCCTTTTGCCACATCAAAAGCCTTGGTGAAACTCTCAAGTTCGGCCAATAGTTCCTCTTCAATCATCGAAACCCTATCCGAAATATTCTTAACTGCATCCGGATCTGCCTCAAATTCCAACTCCATCAGGTCTTCGTTAACATCCATCATCTCCATTAAAAAAGCTTGTGGTAGCTGATATTTCTCCCCGTCTACGACATGTAAATGTAATTGAAGAATATACTCCAGGCGCTTTGATGCATTTGATAAAACCTGGTATGCCTTATTGTTAATCGTCGAGAGGTCTAGAATTTCCTGTTGCTTTTCTTCAGAGTCATTAATGTAAAAATCGGGATGATACTTTTTACTAAGTTCATAAAACTTACGTTTCACCAAACTTTGATCAACATTAAAGGATTCAGGAATATCGTAAAACTCGAAATAATTCATTTCCAATTATATTGGCGAAAATTAGTTATGCATCTAAAAACCAATCGCTACCACTTATTTTATAACGTATTTTAAAATATCATTTCCTAACACAAACACCATTAGGGCTACTAATATCACGAAGCCAACAATTTGCGCTTTCTCCATAAACGTAAAACTCGAAATAATTCATTTCCAATTATATTGGCGAAAATTAGTTATGCATCTAAAAACCAATCGCTACCACTTATTTTATAACGTATTTTAAAATATCATTTCCTAACACAAACACCATTAGGGCTACTAATATCACGAAGCCAACAATTTGCGCTTTCTCCATAAACTTATCGCCAAGAGGCTTGCCTTTAATCATCTCGATCACTAAAAACACTGCATGTCCACCATCTAAAGCCGGAATCGGCAATATGTTCATCAAAGCCAATGCCATGGATAAAACGCCCACCAATCCCCAAAACTTAATCCAGTTTACCTCAGCGCCAAACATGTTGGCAATTCCTACAGGTCCGGTAAATGCTTTGTTTGCTTTGATCTGTCCGGACATCACTTTACCCAAACCTTTTGCATTATCGGTTAATGAGCCCCATGCCTTTGATGCACCAACTGGAAGAGAGGTGAAGAAATCATATCTCTGTTTTTCTTGAGGGATCTCCAGGCCATCTGGTTTAAAGCCTATTTGTCCTGCGGTATCTACGGCTGTAGCTAATTTTACAGTATCTGAAGACCTTAAAACACCTAAGCTAACAGTTTTATTCTTCTGCGATTGAAGTGCGTCTCTCACTTCGTCAAGAAACTTAACAGGCTTTTGGTTTACGCTTACAATTTTATCGCCAACTTCCAGGCCAGCCTTATCAGCATTGCTCGCAGGAACAACGTCCCCAACTGATGCTAAAAATCTCGGAGCTACAAATTCTGCAATTCCATAATCAGAAACCTTCTCCAATACATCACCCGGAACTTGAACTGTTTTAGTCTCGCCGCCGCGTTGCACAGTAAGTCTGCTATTCCCTAATAATACCTTAGAGCTGGCAACTTCCTCAAAACGTTCAATCTTTTTACCGTTTACCTCCAAAATTCTGTCTCCGTTCTGAAGTCCGATTTCTTTACCAATAATACCCGGGGCAATACCGTTAACCAGTTTATCATTCGGCGTGTACGATTCACCATATTTAAAAGTAAGAATCCAAAAGATGAGTATTCCCAGGATAATGTTAACCGTAACTCCGCCAAGCATTACGATTAATCGCTGCCAGGCCGGTTTCGATCGAAATTCCCATGGCTGAGGTGGCCCGGCAAGCTGATCAGTATCCATAGATTCATCGATCATACCCGCAATTTTCACATAACCGCCTAATGGAAGCCAGCCAATTCCGTATTCACAACCTTTGTAATTAAAGCTGAATAATTTAAAACCCCAGGCATCAAAGAAAAGATAAAACTTTTCGACTTTGATCCCAAATGCGCGAGCCGCCCAAAAATGCCCTAGCTCGTGTAAAATAATTAATATTGATAATCCCAGCAGAAGCTGGCCTGCCATAACGAGTCCGTCCATTCGTATATAAAATTTTTATTTAAGATTTCTAAGCTAATATTTTGTTACTAAATACTCCGCTAAAGTGCGAGTTTCTTTGTCAGTTTCGATATAATCCTGCAGAGTGGGATCGTTTAAAAACCCAATATCACTCATGCATTTCTCTATAACATCGCTCATTTCTAAAAACCCAAGTCGTTCTTTCAAAAATTCAGCCACAACCACTTCATTGGCTGCATTAATCACACATGGCATATTTCCGCCCTTTTCTATTGCCATAAATGCTAGTGCGAGATTCCTGAAGGTAGTTTTGTCAGGTTGTTCAAACGACAGTTGAGGATATTGTAAAAAATCAAAACGTGGAAAAGTGTTATTTATTCTTTCGGGATATGCCAACGCATATTGTATCGGCAATTTCATATCGGGTAAACCCATTTGTGCCTTCATCGAACCATCATTAAACTGAACGATGGAGTGGATTATAGATTGAGGATGAACGATCACATCTATTTGTGAAACGTCTAAGTTGAATAGCCATTTCGCCTCGATCACTTCTAAACCTTTGTTCATTAGCGTCGCTGAATCGATAGTGATTTTTGCACCCATTACCCAGTTAGGATGCTTCAGGGCATCCTTTTTTCCAACCGTTGCTAAGAAATCAGTCTTTCTTCCCCTAAAAGGACCGCCGGAAGCAGTTAAATAGATCTTTTCGACCTGATTATTCCCCTCTCCTACCAGGCATTGGTAAATAGCCGAGTGCTCAGAATCCACCGGAAGTATGTTCACGCTGTTTTCTGCTGCTAAACGTGTCACAAGTTCACCGGCTACTACAAGGGTTTCCTTATTTGCTAACGCGATGTTTTTCTTAGCCTTTATGGCTGCAATAGTTGGTTGCAAGCCAGAGAAACCTACTAAAGCTGTTAAAACAATGTCAATTTCAGGATATTGAACGACTTCAACTAATGCTTCCTCGCCGGACAAAACCCTGATTGATGTTTTACACAAACTTTCTTTGACTTCCTGATATTTGCTTGCATTTACGATTACTACCGTGTGGGGCAAAAACTCTAAAGCTTGTTGAATTAACAGGTTTGCATTATGATGAGCCGTCAAAACGGACACTTTAAATCTTCCCGGATTTTCTCTGATAACTTCAAGAGCCTGGGTGCCGATACTGCCTGAAGAACCTAATATTGCAATGTTTTTAATCAAAATTCTTTTCTAAACAAATGTTACGTTTAATTTGCCATGCTGAACTTGTTTCAACACCTCACACTTTTTATAAGCCTATAAGGTTTCCAAAACCTTATAGGCTTATATAGCCTTTTAACGCTTCGGCAATTTTCCTATCGTTAGAAAGCCTCGGCACCTTATTTTGCCCCCCCAGCTTTCCCTCTGACTTCATATAATTCCTAAACGCGTCAGTTTGTAAACTACGTATTATTAGCGGTTGAAGTATTTTCCCTTCAATTAAATCGAAATAATAGATATTTTTCGTTTGTAAAACCTTATCAACTTTCAACCTGAAGACTTCGAGATCTTTAGGTGCTTTAGAAAATTCAATGAACCATTCGTGATACGGTAATTTCCCGTCGATGGAATTAACCTGTGGTGCTACCGTAAATTCAGTAATCTCAACCCCTTCTTCTTTTGCAACCGATAACAAGGCATGTTCAACTTCTTCTCCGATCACATGCTCACCAAACGCAGAAATATAATGCTTTATACGGCCAGAGACTACAATTTTATAAGGATTCAGCGAGACAAACTTCACCGTGTCTCCAATACTATAGCCCCACAAACCCGCATTTGTATTTAAAACAAGTGCATAGTTCTTATCCAGTTCTACATCCGCCAGCGAAAGGCGTGTTGGGTTTTCATTAAAAAATTCTTCCGTGGGGATAAATTCATAAAAAATCCCTGCATCGGCCAAAAGCAATAAACCCTTGTCGGCTTGTGAATCCTGATAGGCGATGAAACCTTCAGAAGCGGGATAAGTTTCGATTGAATCAACTTTCTTGCCGATAATTTCTTCCATTTTGGCGCGGTAAGGTTCGAAATTAACCCCGCCATATACAAACAGACTGAAGTTCTTAAAAATGTCTTTTATCTTTTTTCCGCCCGCTTTCGCCGATAGTCTGTCGAAGTACATCTGCACCCAGGGCGGGATTCCTGAAATTAGACGCATATCCTGGTTAAAAGTCTCTTCGACAATAGCATCAACCTTTTGCTCCCAATCTTCTATACAATTTGTTTCATAAGAAGGAAGACGATTTTTCTGCAAATAGTTTGGAACATGATGTGCCACAATACCAGAAAGCCGACCGGTCTTAATGCCCGCATGCTCCTTCATAACAGGACTTCCCTGAAGAAATATCATTTTCCCGTCCACAAAATCTGTTTTACCGGTTTCGTGGATGTAAGTTAAAAGAGCATTTCGAGCAGCTTTAATATGCTCGGGCATAGAATCTCTTGATAAAGGAATATATTTGACACCCGATGTTGTGCCCGATGTTTTAGCAAAATAAGCAGGCTTTCCAGGCCAGAGAACATTTGGTTCGCCTTCTACTACGCGTTCGATATACAGCTTTAAATCTTCATAATCCCGGACAGGAACGTTGAGCTTGAAATCGTGGTAAGATTTTATTCCTGAAAAATTATGGTCTTTACCAAAAGCTGTCGATTGTGCTTTTTTGATCAGAGAATGAAAAACCTTCTCCTGGGCTGCCACCGCATTTCTTTTCCACTTATCAATCTGCCATATTGCAAAAGCTGCAAAAGGCTTACTTAAAGCTGCTTTTATTCCCATATCTAGATGATATTGTCCATCACATCAGGATCCTCATCACCCTTGTAATCATTCATCATATCGCGATAAGCAATAGCCAATGCAACACTGGATAAAGGAATTACAAAAAAGGAATTGATGAATAGTACCACCAAGCTCAAACCTAAAAATTCATTGTATTCAAGGTATAAGTAAAGGATATGAAAAACCGCGAAAAAGGATAAAAGAAGCAACAGTTTTGTGAAATTCCCCCTCGTAATCGCCAGGCTTAACCGCATGGCCCTTAGAGGTTTTATTTGACGATCGATGATGAAGAATGGGAAAAACACTACTCTGACAGAAGCGATGAATATTATCAGCGTTGCCAGCGACATAGCAAATTGAACAACTGTTGAAATTTCAACTCCTGTGTATATAACAGGAAAACCAATTAAAAAGAAGACAGCAAGAACCAGCACGCAAAAAATAAGGAAGAAAAGTGAGCCCAGGAAAAAGTCTATTATCTCTTTTGTGGTAGGAGTAGCTTTCATAAAAGTTACCTCATTTTCCTCTTTGTCTAAAGCATGAAAAATGTACTTGATAATGGTTAGTTGAAAACCAAAATAAGTCAGAACGAAAATCACCAGAAAGAAAATCTTCAATAGTGGATTTATATCACTTAAAAGATTAGCTAAAACTCTGGAAAATGTTGGAACCAAGAACAGTAAAAGACAAAGTCCTACGATTGAAAAGTAATATTTCCGCAATACGATTCTTGCCGATTGTATTACATCATTAACAGCAAAAGTACTTTCCTTAAGAAAATCTATCATGAACGTTTTAAAATAATTCTTTTAATAAAATCCTGCATAAACCCCAAGCCATATGCCGTGAGCTGAATTAGCGCTGCAAAGATGCTTAAAAATGCAACATTTAAAGACTTGTTTTCACTCCAGGAGTGAAAAAATATCAACAATATATAGATGATAAAAATGAAGTTTGCGATAATGGATAAGGGATGGTGAATTAAATTCACGATCAGTGTAACTGCAAGAAAAACAGTAAATGCCGCCGGAAAAAAATGTACCAGTTTCAGCTCTGAAGGAAAAAACTTAAAAACATTTATCCGGGCTCTTCCAAAAAAATGAAGTTGCTTATAAAACTGCGAAAAGCTTGTCCGTCTCTTATGATAAACAATTGCATCTGGAATTAGCCCTATTTTAAAACCTAATGAATGAATCCGGATACTGAACTCGATGTCTTCGCCTAAACGGGTTAGTATAAAACCATTACTTGCTTCCCATACCTTTCTTGAGATTCCCATATTGAAACTGCGGGGATGAAACATTCCGCCTAAATTCTTTTTGCTGCCACGAATTCCACCCGTTGTAAATGGAGAGGTCATGGCATAACTTATCGCTTTTTGAATGGGAGTGAATGATGGATGAGCTGCGTCCGGTCCACCGTAGGCATCAAGTTGATGCTCCAGTATATAATTGTTAACGTTTTGAAGATAATCCGCCGGGATCAGACAATCTGAATCGAAAACAATGAAATAATTTCCTTTTGCTTTTGAGAAACCATAATTCCGGGCAAAACCCTGTCCTTCATTTTCTTTATAATAATAGCTGATCTCGAGACGATCTTTATATCCCTCGACAATTTCTTTAGCCGTTATTTTTGACCCGTCTTCAATTACCAAAACTTCGAATTGCCCGTAGGTTTGGGCCGTAAGCGTTTGAAGCAGTTCGTCAATTTCTTGCGGACGATTATAAAGGGGGATGATTATTGAGAAAAACAAATTCGATGTGCAAATAAGTTAATGTACAAATATGCAAATAATCGGCAAAAGGCGATATTGATGTGCGGATTATTTGGTTAACCAGGTAAGCGCATTATTGATGTGCAAATGTGCTGACTTGCAGAACGCATTAAAACAGTTCCCCATCAGAAATCTGCATATTTCCTTTAATCCGGACATATTACCCCGTCTTCTTTCCTATTTGATAATGATTTCTCTCAGACGAACTTCTCGAAACAAGCTCAGCAACAAAACCTGTCAAAAACAGTTGAAAACCCACCACAATAGCTACCAATGCGATGTAAAACAATGGCTGGTCCGTTGCATTACGATATTTTAAATTTTGTGCGATAGCAATTAGCTTATCTGCAATGAGCCAAACGGTTATAATTAATCCGGTAAGGAAGCACAAAACACCCATTGTTCCAAAAAAATGCATGGGCCGCTTTCCAAATTTTCCGACAAAAAATATAGATAGTAAATCTAAAAAGCCGTTTACAAACCGACTCATACCAAATTTAGTCGTTCCGTATTTTCTTGGCCTGTGTTCAACTTCCTGCTCTCCTATTTTTTTAAATCCGGCCCATTTTGCTAAAACAGGAATGTACCGGTGCATTTCTCCGTAAACCTCTATATTTTTGATCACGTCCTTCCGGTATGCTTTCAAACCGCAATTAAAATCGTGTAGGTTATGAATGCCCGACATTTTTCGGGTAGCGGAATTAAAGAGTTTTGTTGGCAGAGTTTTGCTTATAGGGTCGTGACGCTTTTTTTTCCAGCCGGAAACAAGATCATATTTTTCGTCGGTGATTTTGCGGTATAATTCTGGAATCTCATCCGGACTATCCTGAAGGTCAGCGTCCATTGTGATTACAACATCGCCCTGAGCTTCTGCAAAACCAACGTTTAAAGCAGCAGACTTTCCATAATTTCTACGGAATTGTATGCCTTTAACTGTATCATACTTTTGTTTTAACAGTTCGATTACCTCCCACGACTCATCGCTGCTGCCATCATCAACCAAAATAATCTCATGAGAAAATCCGTGATCGTTCATAACACGACTATTCCATTCAACCAATTCAGGTAAGGATTCGGCTTCATTATAGAGGGGTACTACTACAGAGATGTTCATTAAGAAATGGAATTTTCAGGATGATCTATTGCTATCGGACGCTCGCGTTTAAAAATTGCGGCGAATATTAAAGCGGTAATAAATAAGATAATGATTGAAGATAATAAATTAGAAATAATGCTACCAACGCTGTTCTGTCCGATGGATTCAAACTGGAGCTCAATATTTTCAACCATCTCGTCTATCTTCTCAGGGTCTGCATTTAGTTTATTTAAAAAATCAGATGTTAGACCTACAAGATTATCTTTCGCCTTAAGCGTAATTTCAGGATAAATATATTTTATAAACACAAAGCTTCCTGCAGAGGAAATCAGGTAAGCAGAAATAAATACTATAAAAATCCCGGATGTCGCTTGTCGTAGATTCCAGAAGCCGCCGATTTTTTCTCTTAATCGCTTGATAAGAATAACCGCAGCGGTTATTGGAATAATGAGATAGCCAAAAAGGTAGGATAGAAAAACGACAAGTACAGACTCGCTGTTAGCTAAAACAAAAAGGGCTATGATGTCTAACAAAAGTAAAACACATCCTAAAATCAACCCGCTTTTCAGTGCGTCTTTTCTTATTTCTTTTAAACCGTTATCCATTAATTACAATTTGTTGAAAGAAGCCAACAAAGCATAAACCGAAGCATCAAACTCCGCATCCACACTGTTTTTTTCAAAAGTATCCATATCCTCTTTATCGGGTTCTGGCTGATAAAAGAACGTCATTATAGGATAAAATAGATCCTTTAATTCAGACTCCTCATCTAATTCATTCGATGTTTTAGCGATTTCTTCAATACTTGCCTCCATCAAAATCTGGTTGGCAATTATATCTTCATAAATGCGGTGCTCATCCTGGAACTCATCCTCCTCAACCAGCAAAAACTCCTTCAGGAAATCCTCAAGCTCCGGCTCCAGATCCTCATCATGGCACTCGCGGATGTACAGCAGAACGTTTAACAATTCCGTTCCCCGATCAATGGTTTCTTCTTCTATTTCTTCCCACTCTTTGGAATCGAGATAATCCTCCTCCAGCTTTTGCACGTCCTCTGCGAAGAAATTAATCATTAACAGATCAAAGAATACTTCACGCAAAAAATCAATTTTGGGCTCATCATCAAAAGCTTCATCCATCAATGTAACTTTTTCAGTGAACGACGTATCCAGGTTGAATACATCGGTAATTCTTTTAGAAAAATCACTAACGGACTCTTTACTGATCTCGGAATATTTTGCTAACGAAGCTTTTATTGCTTTCTCTACCTGCTTATCCATCTTAAAAATTATTATAAACTTGCCCGTTATTGCAGGCCAACAGAACTTTGCCTTTTAATACAGTATTAAAAAATGGTGAGTTTGATGATTTTGATTTATTGGAATTAGCATCAAAAACCCACTCTGCATCGGTGTCGAACAAAACGACATTTGCTTCTTCGCCTTCTTCAATAGCAGGCACCTCCAGATTTAACACCTTCCTTGGATTAATCGACAGTTTTTCGACGATTGTTTCAGGAGCTAATCCGGATTCGAGAGCAAGCGGAAGTACAGTTTGTAAACCAATTATCCCAAAAGAAGCAATTTCAAATTCAACTTCTTTAAATTCTATTTCATGTGGTGTGTGCTGTGAAACAATTGCGTCAATTGTACCATCTTTGACTCCTTTTAACAGCGCCGAAACGTCTTGAGACGTACGAAGCGGCGGCTTCACCTTATAATTGCTTTCAAATCCTTCTAAAGCATCATCGGTTAATACCAGATGATGGGCGGCTACATCACAAGTTACATTTAAACCCTTCTTTTTGGCTTTTCTGATTAGCTCAACACTATTTGCAGACGATATAGTACTAAAGTGAACAGGACATTCGTTGTACTCTGCCAGGTATAAATCTCTGGAAATATGAACCTCTTCTGCCAAAGACGGAATGCCTTTCATTCCTAAATACGTGCTCACCACACCTTCATTCATTTTCCCCTTACCTGCAATTGAAGTATCTTCGGGAAAGGAAAATATCAGCCCATCAAAGCCTTTTGCATACAATAAAGCCCTGCTCATCAGTCCAGATTCAAGCACTGGCCGGGTTCCATCAGTAAAAGCAAGAGCACCAGCCATACGCATGTCATACAACTCCGCAAGATCTTTCCCGTCCCTGTTATGAGAAATGCTTCCAAGCGGATGCACATCTACAATAAATTCTTTTGTGCGACTAACGATATATGAAACTTCTGATTTAGAATGAATAACCGGATTTGTAGAGGGTTGGACCGCTACGCCAGTAAACCCACCTGCTATAGCCGCTGCCGCTCCGCTAATTAAATCTTCCTTAGTTTCAAAACCAGGCTCGTTGAAATTAACATTCAGATCAAAAAATCCGGGCGACAGGAATCTTCCCTTTCCGTCTATTAAAACAACATCTTCTTTGGTGTCGATAGCTTCAGATATTGCTGAGATCTTTCCATCAGAAATAAGAACATCGACGATTTTTTTGTTAAAAGGAGAAGATGGATGAAGAATGGTTACCGATCGGATAAGTATTGATTTCATCAAATTTTAAGTTTTGATTCGGGTTTTGTAAAACCGGACAAGTAGAATTTCCACCGCCAGGAAAACCAGGGCTAAAATTAGACAAAGTTTCCACAACTGGACACCATTATTTACAGCTTTTATGGAGTTTTGTATGGAAGCTTTACCGGGACTAAAGATCTCCAGTCTGTTATCGGGAAGTTTTTTGCTCAACTCATCCTTGCTTAAATAACTTAAATCAGATTCCAACCGACTGTCATTGAAGGCAAAAACCGACAGAATGCTATCACCTTTAAGTAGCCGGTATATTCCTTTTTCCCGTATTTGATCTGAGACGAATAATCTTGTACCTATCTCGGATGACCGGACATCCGGAATTGCTTCAAAATTTCCCTTTTTTAACTTCAAGCTTTGATTGGCCGAAAGTGAAATCTTGTTGGTTTCTAGAAACTGATCTTTTCCGATTGTGTAAAATAAGCGGCTATCGCGTAAGCTTAAAAAAGCTGCCTGATACATAATAGGTACAAAAACTGAATGTCTGACAAAATTACTGGAGTGTTCATCTAAGGCAACAGCAGAAAGATATACTTTCCCTTTACCTATAGAATATTGGCTCAAAAAAACACGTCTTCCTGGAAATTGAAGGATGTTTTGTTTGTTGGAACGAGTCGAATTACTAAACTGCACGTACTTTTTTGCAACCGGTAAGTCGAGTTTATTCGGGAGTTGAGAAAATACTCCTTTAAATATCGGATGTTGAAGATTAATATCTGAAACTTTAGTCTCCTGATTATTTATTGATTGAGGAATATCTGTACCTAAAGTTTGTGTAAGAGTTTTTAATCCAGCGAGATTTTCGTCAAGTGATGGATAAACCATTAAGCTTCCACCGTTACGAACAAAAGTTTTAAGTTGCGTAGCCAGACCCGAACTTATGTTATCTGTAGCAGTAAGAATAATGAGGGAATTACTGGAAAGTTGCGAATAATTAATATTTCCTGCCGGGACATTTTTGTAATCAAAAAACTGTTCCGCATGGTAAACTGCAGTGATGTATGCATTTTCACCCGAAGGGTTTATTGCCAGAACCGGCATGCTCTGCTGAACGTTAAAGGTAAAATAAAAGTTATCATCAAACACCACGGGATAATCAGTAATAACAATTTCTCCATGCTTCCATCCGGAATTTAAACCGCTGAACGAAAGAGTATCTTTACTTACACTTCGCGGCGCCAGGTTTAAGCTTCCTAATGCTTTTGGCTTTCCATCGACAAGAACTTTCACAGGAACATTTTCCGCTCTTTTATCAGAGTTGTTTTTAAGCTGAACAATTAATCTTTCAGTTTCATTCGGCCGGTGAACCGGAGATACAAACCAAGCAGAGTCTACCGAAATATTTGCAAGTTCGTTGGCTTCCAGACGTACAAAGCGTACAGAAATGCCAGAGTCCAGATCCAGAGTTGGATCAGAAGCGAAATTTCGTTGAAAATCCGATAGAATATAAATCGTTTTATTGGTGTTTGGCTCCCCCGCAAAGACATCCGACTGCCGATTCATTACTTGTTGCAGACTTTGGTTAAAAGCACTGATTTTTATATCATCAACAGCCTGTACAAACTCTTCATATGATAACAATCGTTGATGCTTGCCTTCAAAATCGTTCGTTAATAGCTGATATTTATCGTTTATACTGTAAGCAGAAGCAATTTCTTTTGCCCGTCGCTTTGCCTCATCCAGTAAACTGCCTTCTTTATTAAGCGATTCCATACTGTACGAATTATCGACATATATGCTAACAGCTTGTTGCTGAAAACTGGCGTTCTTCTGGTTTTCGTCAGGAATATACGGACGGGCGAATGCCAGCACAAGAAATATAATAATCAGCGCCCTCGTCAAAAGAAGAAGCAAGTGCTTTAGATTTCTGCTCGAAGATGTCTGTTGCTGAATTTCCTTCAGAAAAGTAACGTTACTGAAATATACTTTCTTAAACTTCCGAAAATTGAAAAGATGGATAATTACCGGAATGGCAACGGTAAGCAAGGCGAAAAGAAAACCTGGAAAAAGGAATTTCATTGAATTCAAACTTACATAAATTTAATCTTAGCCCTTAAATATTCATAAAAAATTACAGGACTGTACTCAAATAAATACAGTTTAATCGCTTACGTTGCTATATTTCATTTGGTGAAGCGGCCTTTTTCATTTGGCATAATGTTAGTATAAACGATTACAAATAATTAATGCTATGAAAAGAAGCCGCCACTTAACAGAAAATCTTGTGAAACAGTTCGACAAGGAATTAAGAGCAATATTGATGTACGATTTGAAGCAATTCAAATCCAATAGCGGTAAGTTTCTTTGCAACAACTCAGGCAACAACCAGGATAAAGATCTGCTGGTGGCTTGATCTACATATATCTTCTCATCTACCTATGAAAAAAAGAGTTTGGCTAATCGCCAGGCTCTTTTTGTTTGTTAAGCCATCAGAAAAAATCTACATATTTTCATTAGTTTTGCGGCCGAAGGTAGCAAGCCCTAACAGGCCGCTTTAATAGGGAATACCGGTGTAAATCCGGAACAGTCTCCGCTGCTGTAACCTCATATATATTAACTGCATGATGCCACTTTTCGCTTTCGCGGATGGGAAGGCTGTCAGTTTAGAGGAAGTCAGAAGACCTGCCTTAAAAATTTTACCCATGCTTTCGGAAGAAAGGCCAGGAGAATTATGATACAAAAAAGCAGGAATTCATCCCGAGCTTGCAGGAAATGGGATTTCCTGACTCGCTCCCATCTATTTACACCCTTAGCGATTGGCTTGTTATTTTTCGCATGTCGCCAGTCCCAGTCTGCAAAATCTACTCTGCCACAGAAAGAGATAAGCCAGGAAAGTTTCGTTAAAAGCGAAATTAAATATGCCAAAGGTTTTGACATCGAATATTTCGATGATTATAAAGTAGTGAAGATTTTAAATTACTTCGGCACAAAAACCGACACCTTAAAATATGCACTCATAAAAAGAGGAGATGCTATACCACAGGGATATAAAAAATCACAAGCTATAGAAATCCCTATCAGGAAGCTTATCGGGATGTCGTCGCTACAAATCGCAATGACCGATTTTGCTGAGTCTTCTGACGTTTTAGTCGGACTCGGAAGTTTACAATACGTCACCTCTCCCCATGTCAGAGCAAATATTAAATCTGGTAAAGTAAAAGAGATTGGTGAAGAAGGAGCAATTAATCCGGAAGTCATCATATCAATAAGTCCGGATCTTGTTATGGCAATGGGAAATCCAAGTGCAAGTTTCAGTCGCTATCAAACTCTGATTGATGCAGGGATCCCTGTTTTATTAGTTTCTGAATGGCTTGAAAATACACCACTAGGTCGTGCGGAATGGGTAAAACTAATGGCCGCATTTCTCAATAAAGAAGAACTCGTAAACAAGAAGTTTGAAAAAATAGAACATGAATACAATCGTTTAGCTGAAATTGGAAAAAGTGCTGAGCATAAACCCAGTATAATAGTTGGAATGCCTTATAAAGGCTCGTGGTTTGTACCGGATGGAACCAGTTTTATGACCAGCCTGTTCAAAGATGCCGGAGCTTCCTATTCCTGGTCGGATATTAAAGGCACCGGAAGTATGGGATTAAGTTTCGAGTCGGTTGCACCAATCGCTTTAAAAGCTGATTACTGGATAAACTCCGGAACAGCAAACAGCAAGGCAGACATTGCCGCCAATGATATTCGGTATACCTTTTTCAAACCCTATAAAAGCAATACAATCTACAACTTCAATAAAAAAGTAAACGATTTAGGGTCAAATGATTATTGGGAGTCAGGTGTAGTAAATCCTCATATTGTTTTATCCGACCTGATCAAGATATTACATCCCGAACTGTTACCTGGACACACGCTCGTTTACTATAAACAGATTTTATAATGAGCGAAGAAACCAATTTATATAACGAGTACCTAACGGGAGCCATTAGTCCTGTAAAGAAAGTATTGATTGGTGTTCTAATCCTCCTGTTACTGTTTTTTTTTATTCTGGATGTTGCTTTAGGGGCGGTAGAAATTCCTTTAAAGGAGGTCATCAGAATATTCTTATCTCTGGGATCCGACAATGAGGCCTGGGTGTATATCGTCGAAAAAATACGTATTCCAAAGGCTATTACAGCAATACTAGTTGGGTGCGGGCTTTCTGTAAGCGGACTACAAATGCAAACACTTTTCAGAAATCCGCTTGCCGGCCCCTCTGTATTGGGTATCACTGCAGGAGCAAGTTTAGGTGTAGCTCTAATTATGCTTTCGGCCGGTAGTGTTACAAGTTTATATACCATTAAAGAGCTGGGAATAAGCGGAAGCTGGCTGATAATAATTGCATCTTCGGTAGGTGCGGCCTTAATTATGATGCTGATCGTAGCAATCTCCACATCTCTGAAAGACAATATTATAATGCTAATTGTAGGCGTTATGATCGCCAATATAACTCTTTCGATTATCAGTATCTGGCAATACTTCAGTGCTCCCGATCAGATTAAAGAATACCTTTTATGGACCTTCGGCTCGCTGGGAGGAGTTACAGAACATCATTTGCATGTACTGGGAGTGGTCGTTGCAATCGGTTTGTTTATTTCATTTGCATCGTCAAAACTTTTAGATGCCTTGTTGCTGGGCGAGAATTACGCCCGAAGCATGGGCCTCACAGTGAATCGTGCCAGGATCTTAATTATCTGCAGTACGAGCATTCTGGCAGGAAGTATTACAGCTTTTTGCGGCCCGATCGGATTTATAGGAATCGCCGTTCCGCACCTGGCAAGATCGCTTTTTAACACCTCCAATCATAGAATTCTAATTCCGGGTAGCTGTTTAATAGGCACAACTCTAATGCTTGGCTGCGATATCATCTCGCAAATGCCCGGCAGCCAGACCGCGTTGCCGATTAATGTTATTACTGCATTGATAGGATCTCCGGTTGTAATTTGGGTTATTGTGAGCCGAAATAACTTAAGAGGTTTTTAATGGAAAAGCATCACTTATTAAAAACTAAAGACCTTTTAGTTGGCTATAAAGCAGGCTCCGAACGTCAAAAATGTGTAGCCGGGCCGATAGACGCTGAAATTCACGCAGGCGAACTTATCTGTCTTTTGGGCCCAAATGGGGCAGGAAAGTCGACTTTGTTACGGACGGTAGCGGGACTGCAAAGATCACTGAACGGGATAGTGGAACTTGATGGCGAAAATGTTTTCAAATTACGTCCGGATCAGATAGCAAAGAAGATCAGTTTAGTGCTTACAGATTCTGTAAGGTCTGCAAATCTGGATGTTTATTCGCTCGTTTCATTAGGAAGATATCCGTATTCCGGATGGTTGGGTACATTGAGTACTGAAGATAAGAAAATAATTCAGTGGGCTATTGAATCTACACATGTAGAAAAGTTTTTAAATAGAAAAGTAAGTCAGCTTAGTGACGGTGAATGCCAAAAAGTAATGCTGGCAAGGGCGCTGGCACAAAACACTCCACTTATTATACTCGATGAACCCACGGCCCATCTCGATCTGCCAAGCCGAATTGAACTGATGCGGCTTCTGCATCAACTTGCACGCAAAACCAACAAGGGGATTTTGATTTCGACACACGAACTTGATCTTGCATTGCAAGTTGCTGATAAAATATGGCTGTTAAAAAAGGATGGTAGCCTTGAAGCCGGTTCTCCTGAAGAATTAGTCCTCAACGGAACCTTTGAATCTGCTTTTGATAAAGCGGGTGTTATGTTCGACAAATCTACCGGTACGTTCAATATCCACCAAAATAGTGGTAGAGCAATTAAAGTTGTCGGTGAAGGCGCCTCTGCATTCTGGACAAAACGGGCTTTGTTACGAGAAGGTTTCGATATTGCAAATATCGACAGTGCTACTATTTCGGTTGAAGTACAAGAGTCTGAATCCGGATCAAAGTGGTTGTTCACTCAAAATAAAGCCGTTAGAGAGTTCAAGTCACTGGAAAGTTTTTTGCAGATAATTAAACACGATCTGTAGGGATCCCTTGTTGTAAGGTCTCAACTCACTTCTACCCTTCGTCAGCCAAAACGTTCACCGAAAACATTCAGCAGTTTACCGATTTATTTGAGCAGTCGACCTAATTGTAATAGCTTTCTTTTCAGGATGTCCTTTCCTTTGAATATGATAACAATAACCACAAACAATTAAGCCATGAAAACTCAAGCCCTCCTGCTACTGTTCGGAGCTTTGCTTTCTTTAAACAAGTCAGCAATTTCTCAACCCAAGCCTGATCAAACGATCTCGGGTATAATCGCAGACTCAATTACCAAAAAGCCGCTCGATTATGTTACCGTCAGTTTAAAAACTGACAAAAATATTGCTCTTAAAGCAGCTCTATCAAAAAATGATGGTTCATTTGCCTTTAAAGATCTTAAGCCACAAATGTATTCCCTTAAAATTGTAGCCCTTGGTTTTACACCGAAAACAGTTAATATCGATCTGAGAGACAGCACCATGAAGAGCAAGGATATCGGTGTTCTTTATATCACACGCTCATCGACCAATTTAAAGGAAGTAACGATAACCGGCGACAAACCGATTATGACACAAGAGATCGATAGAATCACATATAACTTACAGGCAGATCCTGAAAGTAAAGGTTCAAATGTTTTGGAAATGATGCGTAAAGTTCCGCTACTATCTTTAGATGCCGAGGATAATATTCAGCTAAAAGGAGAAAAAAATTATAAAATACTGATCAATGGTAAACCGTCAAGTATGGTGGAAAGAAATCCCAGGGATATTTTAAGAAGCATGCCAGCTTCAAGTATCGAAAAGATTGAAGTCATAACCACACCGCCCGCAAAATACGATGCCGACGGGCTTGCAGGAATTATCAATATCATTACTAATAAAAAAGTTGACAATGGGTATAATGGAAGCCTGAACATAAATGAACGTTTTCCAGTTGGAGGACCCGGTATCGGAGGATCTTTTACCGTGAAACAAGGTAAGTTCGGTACTTCGGGATATGGCGGAGGAAGTTTTTACAATAATCCATCAACAACTAATACAAACAACAGATTCACAACAAGCACCGCGTTAAAACAAACTGCACTCAGAGAATCCGATAACAGAAGTGCTTACTTCGGATCTGAATTAAGTTACGAAATTGACAGCTTGAATCTTATATCCGGCCAGTTTAATATCAATGGAAACAGGAATGAGGGAACGAGTAATCAACAGTCAAATTTAAGCGAGAGCAATCAAATCGTACAAAGTTATCGTCTTCTTAACAAGAATACGGGTGAGGGTAACGGACTTGATATCGCATTTAATTACCAGAAAGGCTTTAAGTCTGATAAAAACCGTTTACTTACCACTTCATTTCGATTTTTCGAATATGAGAACGATCATTTCAGCGATCTGATCGTAAGCGACGCGGAATCTTATAATCAGCCTGATTATAAACAAGTAAACAAAGGTAGATCCTCGGAACAAACTTTTCAGATAGATTATACACATCCTTTTAAGAAACTGAGTATAGAAGCCGGCGTCAAGGGTATTTTAAGAAATAATCAAAGCAATTTCAGATATGATACATTGAACACAGATGGTGCATTCTCAATGGACGCTAGTCGCAGCAATAAATTCAAAAACCGGCAAAGTGTTTACAGTATCTATAATTCATATCAGTACAACTTAAAAGACTGGGGATTTAAAGGTGGTCTGCGTTTAGAACAGACTTTGATTGACGCCGATTTTATCTCAACGTCATCACAATTGAAAAAAAACTATCTAAACCTTGTTCCCTCCGTTTCGATAAACAGAAAGTTAAAAAATATGAGCAGTTTAACGTTGGGCTTTTCGCGTAAGATAAGGCGTCCCGGAATTTATCAACTTAACCCATTTGTTGATCGCTCAAACCCTAATTTCGAAACAAGTGGCAATCCTAATCTTCGTCCATCCACAGCAAGCGGTGTCGAGTTAAAATATAGTAATTTCAAAAAGGGCTCATTCAATTTTGGATTAAGCTATGAGTTTTATAATAAACTTGTTATGCCTGTATCAACCCTTAATACCGCCACCAATATCACACGGTCGAGCTTCGACAATACTGGAAAAGCTCAGGTGATTGGTGCAAATATCAACATCAACTATCCGATTACGAAGAAATGGAATATAAGCATGAACAGTCACGCCGGATATGGTCATGTAACCGCTGTTGTAAACAATCTAGTTGTTGAAAACCAGGGTTTGATGTATTACGTTTCAGGATCTTCAGGATATTCGATAAGCAAAGGCTGGCGCATAAATGCTAATATGAACATGAACGGCCCCAACTTGACTTTACAAGGAACATCCAACAGCTTTATCGGATCGTCGTTTAGTGTAAATAAAGACTTAATTAAAGAGAAGCTATCTTTTTCAGCCTCAGCTAATAACCCTTTTGCGAAATATCGATATTATATAAGCGAAACGAACGGAAATGATTTTACACAGGAAAGCAATAATCAAAGTTATTTAAGAACCTATTCCGCTAGTTTAAATTACAGGTTTGGGAAGTTAAAATCCGGTTTAAAAAAGAGTAAAAAAGCGATTATTAATGATGATACCGGTGGCGGTATGGGCGGGTCTAAATAATTGGAACAGGTACAAAAAAAGGAGAGATCTTAAGTATATTATACCTTCGATTTCTCCTAACTTAATTGTATTGGGTTTATTTAATTCATGTTCCGTAGCAAATTTTTTAGCGTTTGCATGGTAAGAGGCTTGCAAACAAATTCGGTAACTTCCTCAATCTCTTTCGCTCTCTTAATCTCCTCTTCATTTATCGTATTACTTATCATATAGATGGTAATTTCCTTATCAATCTTCGTTTTAAGTTTTCGAAATTCTTTAAGAAACTGCCAACCATTTGTCACTGGCATATTAAGATCCAGGAACACGAATTCAGGAATCAGATCTGTCTTATTAATACATTCATCGAAATAGTTTAATGCAACCTTACCGTTTTCGAAATAAACAGTTCTTTCAGTAAATTCTATACTATTTAAGAGCTTTTTTATAGCAAGTACAAACATCTCGTCGTCGTCAATAACAGCCAGGTTGATTTTCTTCATGTAGGATAAGGTTTTTTTATCAGTGCTTAATTCTTTCTTCTGCGTTTAGTGTAACCTGATACGGTGTTTTTACCAATAAGTTGCAAATGGTTTTTAATTCGGGACGAGCCCCGAAAGGAATTGCATGGACAAAAAAAAGCATCAGCTTTTGGCTGATGCTTGTAAGATTTTAAAATAAAGTATTGATTATATAACCTTTACATTTACTGCGTTTAAACCTTTTTTACCGCGTTCAACTTCATATTCTACTGTATCATTCTCACGAATGTTATCTACTAAACCTGAAGAGTGAACAAAGATATCGCTATCTCCGTTTGATGGTACGATGAAACCGAAACCTTTAGTTTCATTGAAAAATTTTACTGTTCCTTTTTGCATTATAAAAATTGTTAATAACCAAATGTCGGGAATATAATTGAGAACAAACAATTTTTTAAATTTTAATATTTCCATTTCTTCAGCCATTGTGAAGGTTATGCGATAGTATTTTTCGGATTAATAAGCAGACGGTCCCGCTCATTGAACACAAAAAAAAGAAAGACTTGTTAACTTAAAATAACCAATATTTAAATGTGGAAGAAACTATTTTCTGATTCAATAGATCTGATAGAGAACGAATTTGATAACTTGAAATTTGATTTGAGAAAAAAACTGGGATTAAATGATCCGGTACAAATCGTCCCCTACCGCAGCTACGGAACAGTTAACCGGTTATATCTAAAAGGCCGGGTGTTAGAAGACAAGCAAATCGCCGCTTCGGGCGACAAGGATACCATACTGAACAACCTCGGAAACATGTATAAGCGCTTTGAAAGCGATGAAGTGCCAAACGCAGTTCTCAATGTACGTTTTCAGGATCAGGTACACCAAATGGTTACCGATGAAGAGGGATATTATATGATCAACATAGAACCTACTTATCCCATAGAAACTGCCGACATCTGGCATCCTGTTGAGATTAAGCTGGTTCATTCTCCGATTCCATTTGATAATGATTTAAAGATAGTTGCGGAAGTACTCGTTCCCCCGAATGATGCCGAATATGGCATTATAAGCGATATAGACGATACAGTAGTAGAAACTTCCGCTACCAATGTTTTAAAGATGTCGCGGACAGTTTTCCTTCATAATGCCAGAACGCGACTGCCATTTGCGGGAGTTTCCGCTTTTTACAGGTCGTTGCAGCTTGGACGAAACGGAAAACGTAACAATCCGTTTTTCTACGTTTCCAGCAGCCCATGGAACATGTATGATCTACTTAAAGAATTTCTGGATCTGAACAACATTCCCGAAGGACCGCTCCTGTTAAGGGATTTTGGACTGCAGAATAATAAATTTTTTAGTAGTGGCAGACATATGGGACATAAGTTCAAAGAGATCGAAAACATACTGCTTACCTATCCCACTCTGAATTTTGTTTTGATAGGCGATAGCGGTCAGGAAGATCCAAAAATATACCAGGAAGTTGTCAAGAAGTTTCCAGGGCGGATACTGGCGATTTACATCCGTGACGTCCAATTAGAACACAGAGAAAAAATTGCAGTCGAAATCAGCGAAGCTTTAAGCAGCCATAAAGTTGACATGTTGATTATTGATAACGCTGTCGAAGCAGCAGAGCATGCCGCGAAAAACGGTCTTATTTTCACCGAAGAAATACCTGAAATCATCCATGAAAAAGAACAGGATAAAGGTCAGATTGCGGGTAAGGAGGAAGCGACGATAACTGAATAAGTATTGATCAGGGTTTACGAATCAATCGATTTTATCTTTTCCCGGGTGTTTAACTGATAGCAATCTGTCTATTGACCATTTTCCCCCGCCTCTTATCAAAAGGAATATACTGCCTAAAAGCATAGACCAGTCGGTACGGCTTTCATGAAGCATTTTCCACAAACCACTTTTCTCGAAAATTCCGAACTTGGTGAACACAATTGCCGCCAGCATAATAATTACAACGGGGAAAGCGGCAATTCTGGTCAAAAAGCCAAAGAGGATAAACGTCCCGCAGACAATCTCAATACTCCCGACAAAAGTCCCTAAAAACTCCGGATCGGAAAGCCCGATTTTAGCGAATCGCCCCGCTCCCAGTTCGGCAGGAAATAAAAACTTCTGAATGCCCTCCGAAAGGAACACCCCTCCAACCATTAAGCGGATAAGTATAGTTGTTGCAAAATGATCGGTATTCAATACCCGCCGGAGCATTATTTAACAGGATGCAGATTGGCTAAGTGTTTATCAATCTTCTCTCCTATCGTTTGCCAGGGATGGTCCTTACTGATCCTGGTCGGACCTTCCCATGTCCATCCTTTATTCTTTTCTTTATACATCTGACCAATAAAAGTGGCATCGCGAACAATAGAATACATGCCTTCAGTTTCTTCGGCGGTATAAATCTGACCGTTTATTGTAAATTCAATAGTTTCCATGCAAAGTATTTTTATTAAAATGAAGATAAGACATTTTTACTTGATTACGTTTAATCACATCAAAACGAAAAATAAATTTAATGCTTGAATTTTTCAAAGGCTGCCCTTATAAAGTTCATTACCCCATAACAAATTAATCCTAGCCCCAGGGCTGCCAGCAAATATGTTCCATAACTGCTTTGCTGAATAAAACTAAAAGCCGAACTTGTATCCCCGGCCTCAGATGCTTTATTGTTAAGTGCTGCTTTCAGAAACAGAAAAGCAATCACTAACCATACAATTCCACGCGAGATGTAACCTATCTTTCCTGCCCTTAACAAAGAACTGGACGCCTTCTTATCAAGCTCCTGAAGGTTGACATGCTTTCTGTATTTCTCTGAATTTCCGTACCAGATTTGATAAACGCCTATACCCGCGATAATCGCGGCGGCAATACCCAACAACAGTTGCCCAAACGGTTGCTGCAACAAATTTTCTGCCAGTAATTGCTTTGAACTTCCTCCAGACTGATTACCGTTCTTAAAAAGAACCCGAAGAGAGATATAGAAAATAGACAGGTAAGTTAAACCACTAAAAAAATAAGTGGACCGCTTTGCCAGTCCGCTTCCTTTATTTCCTTTCTTTTCAGTGTCGAGAAAGGTTTGGATAAAGCGCCATATACTGTAAGACAATAGCCCAAATGCAATAAGCGCGAGAATGATTTTTCCTGCCGGCTGATCCAGAATAAATTGAAAGGCACCGCTTCTATCAGATTTTTGGGTGCTTTGTCCGCCTATCTGAAATGCCGACATGAAGGCGAGCATTCCAATCAAACAATAAACAGTTCCTTTTGCCGCGAGGCCGAATTTCGCAATTGATTTAATCCAGGTGTCGTTTTTCTGAAAGTTCAAGTTTATATGAGTTTACCATTATTAAGCAATTTTTGACCCTAAATGTTTGGTCTCAATTCGCGAACTAAATACAATATCTTCTTGCCGATAGCGAAACGATCAGGTTTAGTATCTTTGTCTTGATGTACACCCGTGAACAAGCTTCGCAACTACGCCAGGAGTTTTGGACAGCTTTTGGTCAATACCTTTCCCCTCAATTATCATCCGAAGGCACAAAGGTTAACTGGCTTAATTACAAAACCGGATTGAAATATATTTTTTTCAAAATGGACGCTGATAAAAACAAAGCAATTATTGCAATTGAAATCAGGCACTCTGATCCCGGCATTCAGGAACTGTTTTTTGAACAATTCGAAGAGTTTAAAGAGTTATTCCACAACACCGTTAACGAGAAATGGGAATGGGAAAAATCTGCGCTTAATGAACATGGTAAATCCATTGGCAGGATCTCGATAGGTTTAGAAGACGTAAACGTGTTTAGAAAAGAAGATTGGCCAAAGCTGATTTCATTCTTTAAGCCAAGAATTATTGCTCTTGATGAGTTTTGGAATAATGTGCGGGATGGTTTCGAGGGTTTAAGATAAAAATATCTAAAGCGCTTCTTAACATTCTGCTATGAGCGCTTTAGACATGATGGATAAATTTAAATTAAGAGAACATTTGGACCTTCCCTTCACTAAAAAACGGCGATAATATTAAAAGTTTGGCTTCAACACATACTTGTTATAGAATCTGAAGATATGCTCTGCTGCTTCTTCGGCTGTATCAACAAGTCTGTAAAGATTTAAATCTTCAGCACTGATATTACCAGCCTCGATCATTTGTTTATTCACCCAGTCCAGTAAACCACTCCAATAATCGGACCCGACTAAAACAATTGGAAAACGCGCTATTTTTCCGGTCTGGATTAAAGTGATTGCTTCAAACATTTCGTCCATCGTGCCAAAACCACCAGGAAGAATTATAAAGCCCTGAGAATACTTCATGAACATTACCTTACGCACGAAAAAATAATCGAATTCTAAAAGCTTATCTCTGTCGACATATTTATTATGAAACTGTTCAAATGGAAGTTCAATATTAAGACCAACAGATTTGCCCCCTGCTTCATACGCGCCCTTGTTTGCCGCTTCCATAATGCCAGGTCCACCGCCAGAAATTACACCATATCCCTTTTCTGTAAGCAAACGTGCGGTGTCTTCAGCAAGTTTATAATATTTGTTTTCGTTGGTTGTTCTTGCAGATCCGAAGATGGATACACAGGGGCCTATTTTTGCAAGCTTTTCAAAGCCATCTACAAATTCGGCCATTATTTTAAATATTTGCCAGGAATCGGTTACCTTAATTTCCTGCCAATCTTTATTATCGAAAGCATTTCTTATCTGTTCATCACTTGTCATAGTTCCAAAAATAAAAAAATTAAAAAGTTGTTTGCTCTTCTGTACTTCTACTGGTAAACAACAGCATAAGATACGTAATAAGCGCATTATAAATTATAAGCTCAAATCCGATCACGTAACCAGTCCACGCTTTCGAGTTCAGATCAAGAACAAAACAAATCGCGGGCGAAAGAACACAAATAAACGGCACCAGTTTATCATTGACACCCCGATGCGTAAACATTCCGAATGCAAACAATCCCAGTAATGGGCCATACGTGTAACCTGCAGCTTTAAAAATTGCGTTTACTACCGAATCATTATTGATCACTTTAAATCCGAGGATTACTAGCAGCATCAAAAACGAAAAAACAACATGTACTACATGCCGGGTGCGCACCAGTTTAGGCGAGTTTTGATCCTTGTATTTATTAAAATTTAAGAAGTCAATGCAAAAAGAAGTCGTCAAAGCGGTCAGCGCAGAATCGGTTGTTGCGAAGGTTGCGGCGGTTAAGCCTGCCATGAAAATTATTGCTGGAATAATATTCAGATGATTCAGTGCAATTTCGGGGAAAAGATGATCCGGAGTCCTGAAGGCTGTTACATCGATGTTATTTTGAGCAGCGAACATATATAACAATGCTCCGACGCTAAGAAAAAACAGATTTATAAAAACGAAAATCCCAGTGAAGGTTAGCATATTCTTTTGAGCTTCCCCAATATTCTTACAGCTTAGATTTTTCTGCATTAAATCCTGATCCAGACCTGTCATCGCGAGGGTGACGAAAATTCCGCCGAAAAACTGTTTTACGAAATGCGACTTCGAACCCAGGAAATCCTCCCAGAAAAAAATCTTTGAATAAGAGCTTTCCTTAACAGCCTCGAATGTTTCTGCTATATTGAAATCAAGACTGTTAGCAATGAAAATAATCGAAAGTACAACAGATAACAGTAAAAAAGTGGTTTGCAGCGTGTCGGTAATTATAATGGTTTTTAATCCACCTTTATGTGTATAAAGCCAGATCAATACTAGACACATGGTAATCGTTACCCAAAACGGGACATTCCACGCGTCAAAAATAAACTTCTGCAGAACAATACCTACTAGGTATAGGCGGAATGCCGAACCAATGGTACGAGATATTAAGAAGATCATCGAACCCGACTTATAACTCCAATACCCAAGTCTTTTCTCCAGATAAGTATAAATCGAAATAAGATTCATCCGGTAGTATAACGGAAGTAAAACGGTAGCGATTAACACAAATCCAACTGCGTTTCCCATTATAAACTGAAAATATCCAAAGCTCCCATTTCCAACAGCGCCGGGCACAGAAATAAAAGTTACACCCGATAATGCGGTTCCGATCATACCAAAAGCAACCAGATACCACCTGGAATTGCGATTTGCGATAAAGAAAGTTGAATTGTCTGAGGATTTCCTTGATGTAAAATAAGATACTGCAATGAGTACGGTAAAATAGCCTACTATAAATGATAATAATACTCCCGGCGACATAATAATTTAAGTTCTAAAAGTATAAAGATATATTAAAAGGATTACACTGGTTAAAAGGATTACACCGAATAAAGGAATTACACCAATAAGATGGTTTCGAATGAGAGGTGAGTCCAGGTCTATTAAATTTCATTAAAACGATTAAATAATACTCGTCGATTACGTATTTTTACACGATGAATTTCTCTTCCCGCTTACTTGAAAATGCTGTTTCGGAGTTCTCCAAACTTCCGGGAGTTGGACAGAAAACAGCATTACGTTTAGTGTTGCATCTACTAAATCAACCAACACAGGACGTCGAGAAATTCAGTGATGCCTTAACCAGACTTAAAAAAGAAATACGATTTTGCGAAGTGTGTAAAAACATTTCTGACAGTTCTGTTTGTGAAATATGCTCAAGTAACAAACGGGATAAAGCCTTAGTTTGTTTGGTTGAGGATACTCGCGACGTTATGGCCATTGAAAATACGAACCAATATAATGGAGTTTATCATGTCTTAGGTGGCCTTATTTCACCTATGGATGGTATAGGTCCCTCCGATTTAAACATCGAATCGATTGTAGAGAGAGTTAAAGCCGGGGAGATTAAAGAAGTTATTTTAGCTTTAAGCGCCACAATGGAGGGTGATACAACGATATTTTACCTGTATAAGAAGTTAAAAGACTTCCCGGTAAAATTCACCACAATCGCCAGAGGAATAGCATTTGGCGGAGAAATTGAGTACGTGGATGAAATCACTTTAGGAAGATCGATCATAACCCGGGTTCCCTACGAAAATTCATTACTTAAATAGTCTTTACGATTTCTAATTCACGTACAGTTCATCAATAAATAAAGCTTTCGAATTTCCCTTTCAGCTTATACCTTTGACTTTTCACCTTTAATCAATGTCTTTCAAAAATAAAACCGTCATCATTACAGGAGCTTCATCCGGAATCGGAAAAGCATGCGCAGAAGAATTTGCCCGCCAGGGAGCCAATCTGGTATTGGGTGCCCGTCAATATGTTACATTGTGCGAGATTGCCGAGCAACTCGAAGTAAATTTTGGCATTAAAGCGATTGCTGTACAATGTGATGTTTCTAAAGAAGAGGATTGTAAGCTTTTAATCAAACAAGCCACTCATACCTTCAACAGGATTGATGTATTGATCAATAATGCCGGAATCAGTATGCGAGCCTTATTCAATGATCTGGACCTGGTGGTTATCCGGAATCTGATGGATATTAATTTTTGGGGTACCGTTTACTGTACAAAATATGCTTTGCCAGAATTGCTGAAAAATAAGGGTTCTGTTGTGGGGGTTTCGTCAATTGCGGGGTACCGGGGCTTGCCGGGACGCACAGGTTATTCTGCTTCAAAATTTGCGATGAATGGCTTTTTGGAGGCTTTGCGGGTCGAAAACCTAAAAACAGGTCTGCATGTAATGATTGCTGCACCCGGATTTACCGCTTCAAACATACGTAATACTGCCCTGGCAAAAGATGGCGCTTCGCAGGGTGAAACCAGTATGGATGAAGGTAAAATGATGAGCGCAGATGAGGTCGCTAAAATTATTGTTTCGGGAGTAAAAAACCGTACGAGAACATTAATTATGACGACTCAAGGTAAACTTGCCGTATTGATGAATAAATTGCTTCCGGCCTGGGTAGATAAAAAAGTATTCGAGCTTTTTGCCAAAGAAAGAGATCCTTTAATTAAGTAGTCTGGCTAACTTTCAGATACGAAATTTCCGATGAACCTTTCTTTCCATCAATCACCATTGAATGAGTGGCGCAGATGTCGAGTATGCTTTCTCCAGGATTTTGAGTAAATCCGCTTTTTGGATAAGCGCAAAATAACTTAAAAGACTGTTCTGCAAGCAAATTATTCCACAAGTGCTCCAGATTCACTGTAGCGCCATAATGGCCTTGCTCCCATAACAGCGCAACCATTTCTCCAAAAGCTCGTATTTGCGTATGTGTTTTGCGTGCCCGATTTAAAAGTTCGGATATAAATGACATAAATTTAGCCTGATCAGGCCAGCCATCAATCATAAATTCAGACAAAGCCTGCTGCGCATCTACCGCAATAAATTTAGCCTGGGCTATCAACTGCTTTATGTCGTAATTCTGAGCCGTCAAACGCTCATCAAGCGCTTGCAAATGATCTGGTTTTAAAATTAAAACAACGCAATCTCCAGATTTGATCCCATCGGTTACAAATCCTGTAAGTATATCGAGGAAAGCTTCCCGATCCTCATAAATTTGAACCACATGATCACAGGGAGCAATTTCTCCCCAAAAAACAGTAGAATGACATTGACTTCGGGAGGTGTTATTATTTTGCATTAACGGTAGATTGCATGTAAAAATACGAAATTTAAAATGGATAAAAATAAAAAAACGAGATTGTCATCTTTCTCGTTATTAATCAATAGTTTTAAAATTCTATCGGCAGTGCAAACTCGTATCAATGAAGAGGTCTTCTCTTTATAATACCTCCATTCGTTTCGGTAATTACATTCATCACAATAAAGGCTTTGCGATCTATCTTTTTTACGACTTCTTTAACTTTGGGAACTTCCAACCGTGTAACTACCGTAAAAACGATATCAATTGCTTTTTCGGCTTCCAGACCTTCATAGCCTCTCTCGCCTTTATAAATTGTTACACCACGGCCTAACTCCGTTATAATTGCTTGTTTAATACTTTTGCTTTTTGCGGAAACGATTGTAACGCCTGTGTATTCCTCAATTCCCTGAATTATAAAATCGACCGTTTTTGAAGCAGATAGGTACGTTAGAATTGAATAAAGCGCTGCTTCAATTCCGAGTATAAAGGCTGCGACCGAAAAAATCGCAACATTAATCAACAAAATTATGTCACCAATTGAAAAAACGCTTTTCCTGTTTATGTATACCGCAATTATTTCCGTTCCATCCAGCACACAACCTCCTCTTATAGCTAAACCTATACCGGCACCAAGAAAAAAACCACCAAATATTGAGATCAGCAATTTATCATGCGTGATTACCGGGAAAGTGAAGAAATAAATAACCAGGGCAAGAGCAAATACAGCTATCAGAGTATTTCTGGCAAACGATTTACTTATTTGCCGTATACCAATCAATATGAAAGGAATATTGAATGCGATTAGCCATACAGATACAGGTACGCCAGTAATATGGTTGGCCAATAAGGATAATCCTGTTACTCCTCCGTCAATAAAACCATTAGGAAGTAAAAATCCTTTTAAACCAAAAGCCGCTAGAAAAACTCCAACCAATACCAATAACCACTTTCCGGTTTTCTGTCTTAACGAGATTAAATATTTTTTCCGTTTGCTATACATCGTTGCTAAAATAGTCCTTTTCGAGATAGATGAGCCTGAAGATTTCCAAAAAGTTCATAAAAGTTTTGCAGAGCACAAAAGATTAGTCATATTTGCTTCAGTAGATGAGAAAAACAACTTTATATATTTCCTGGTGGTGGCAAATGTTATATCCTTAGCAATTCCATTGGTTATATATTTATATTAAAATAAACCGGGTTGCTCTAATAGCAACCTTTTTTTTTGCCTAAAAAGGCGCCATAAAATGAAAGATATACTAAATCACCTATTCGAACACAAAACTTTTACGAAAAAACAGGCCAAAGAAATATTGACCAACATTGCCACTGGAAAATACAACCCGGCTCAAATGGCTGCCTTTCTAACTATTTACTGTATGCGCAGCATTACAGTTGATGAACTTGAAGGATTTAGGGATGCGATGTTGGATCTGTGTTTAAAACCGGGACTTGAAGATTATGAATTAATCGACCTTTGCGGAACAGGTGGTGATGGGAAAAACACTTTTAATATTTCCACCCTTGCCTCCTTTATCGTGGCAGGCGCCGGCTACAAAGTGGCTAAGCATGGAAATTATGGCGTTTCCTCGGGTTGCGGATCATCCAACGTAATGGAGTTTTTAGGCTACCAATTTAGTAATGACACCGCTAAATTGAAGCGAAGTTTAGATGAAGCCGGAATTTGCTTTCTGCATGCTCCCCTGTTTCATCCCGCTATGAAAACCCTTGCTCCCATAAGAAAAGAGTTAGGCGTAAAAACCTTCATTAATATGTTAGGTCCGATGGTCAACCCGTCGCAGCCAAAGTATCAAATGGTAGGAGTTTTCAGTTTAGAATTAGCACGTTTATATGCTTATCTCTATCAAAAAACAGACAAGACATACACTATTCTTCATGATTTAGGTGGATACGACGAAATCTCGTTAACCAACTCTTTTAAAACCTTTAGCCCGAGCGGCGAAAATATATTTGCAATTGAAGGTCTTGGTTTAAATAAAATTGATGCGGCCTTAATCGGCGGAGGTGAAACCGTGCAAGAATCTGCGAAAATATTCAGCGATGTGTTGGACGGAAACGGAACTGCGGAGCAAAATGCGGTTGTTTTATGCAATGCGGCCATGGCAATCAAGACTATTCATAACGATAAAAGTTTTTCTGATTGCTACTCTATCGCAGAAGAATCATTGAACAGTAAAAAAGCCTTGAAAAGTTTTAAAACCTTAGTGTCCATTAAATGATGAATAAAGGAAAATTAAAGCTAAAAGTGTGTGGGATGCGGGATTCAGATAACATCAGGCAGCTAGCCAGGCTTGCGCCAGATTACATAGGCTTTATATTTTATCCGAATTCTAAGCGTTATGCATCTGATTTGGATGTCGCTTTATTAGGATCATTACCATCAAGCATTAAAAAAACAGGCGTCTTTGTTAACAGTACTTATCAGGAAGTTGTAGAAAAGATTGAGACTTATCATCTTGATGCGGTTCAACTACATGGTGCAGAAAATCCTGAATTTTGTATGAAAATTCAGGCTCTTGATATTCAAGTAATCAAAGCGTTCGGTATAGATAATAGATTTGATTTCAATATCTTATCTGAATACAAAGATGTGGTTGACTATTTCCTTTTCGACACTAAAACTAAAGAACATGGTGGTTCGGGAAAAGCGTTCGACTGGGAGCTTTTAAAGCTGTACACTTTGGATAAGCCTTTTTTTTTAAGCGGAGGCTTAAGCACCGAAAATCTCGCTGAGATTAAAAACATACAGGACACACGTCTTTATGCCCTTGATTTAAACAGCAGATTCGAATTAGAACCTGGTTTAAAGGATATTGAAAAATTAACAGCAGTTTTTAACGAAATTAACATCCCTGGTTAGGGATTGGAGGACAATATGAGTTATCATGTAAACGAAAAAGGATATTTTGGGGCATTCGGTGGAGCGTATATTCCGGAAATGCTTTATCCTAATGTAGAGGAGCTACGATCCAAGTACCTGGATATTATTTATGAGCCAGGATTTCAGGAAGAATATCAGCAGTTATTAAAAGATTATGTCGGACGCCCCTCGCCTCTTTATCTGGCGAAGCGACTTTCGGCTAAATATGGCGCAAACATTTATTTAAAGCGTGAGGACCTAAATCATACCGGTGCCCATAAGATAAACAACACGGTTGGCCAGATCCTTTTAGCTCAGCGATTGGGTAAAAAACGTATCATCGCAGAAACAGGCGCGGGTCAGCACGGCGTAGCTACCGCAACAGTTTGCGCATTAATGGGACTTGAATGCGTGGTTTATATGGGTGCTGTTGATATTGAAAGGCAAGCGCCCAATGTTGCCCGCATGAAAATGATGGGTGCTACAGTTATCCCTGCGGTCTCGGGGAGCCAGACCTTAAAAGACGCAACAAACGAGGCTTTACGCGACTGGATAAACAATCCTGTCGATACACATTATATAATCGGTTCTGCGGTTGGGCCGCATCCTTACCCCGATATGGTAGCACGCCTTCAGGCTATAATTTCCGAAGAAACGAGATGGCAGTTAAAAGAGAAAACCGGCAAGGAAAATCCTGATTATGTGCTGGCATGCGTGGGAGGCGGAAGCAATGCGATCGGCATGTTCTATCATTTCTTAGATGAACCAGAAGTTCAGCTTATTGCCATCGAAGCTGGCGGGAAGGGTGTTGATACGGGTGAATCTGCCGCTACAACATTTTTAGGAACAGAAGGTGTATTGCATGGAAGCCGGTCAATTGTTATGCAAACTGAAGACGGACAGGTTGTAGAGCCGTACTCTATTTCTGCCGGATTGGATTATCCAGGTATCGGACCTCAACACGCTCATTTACACACATCTAAACGTGCTCAATACGTAAGCATCACCGATGATGAAGCAATGCAGGCGGGTTTAGAACTAACCCGATTGGAAGGAATCATTCCCGCTATTGAAAGCGCTCATGCCTTTGCTTACCTAAATAAAATGAAGTTTAAAGGTGATGAGACTGTGGTTGTTTGCCTTTCGGGCCGCGGAGACAAAGACTTAAGCAATTACATGAACTATTTTGGATTTTAAAGATAGATGATTACACTGATTCCAAGAGGATTAGATGATTTTAGATTTAAATACCGAAACCATTTAGCTCCTTCCATCTTCAAATCTCATATCTAGTATCTCATATCTCAAAAAATGAACAGAATTAAACAACTTTTTGAACAGAAAAAAGAAAACGTTTTATCTATATATTTTACTGCCGGCTATCCAGATATTAACAGCACATTGGATATCGCGGAAGCTCTTGAAAAAGCGGGTGCCGACTTCCTTGAAATCGGCATTCCCTACTCAGATCCATTAGCTGATGGACCGGTTATTCAAAACAGCTCGTTAAAATCCATAGAAAACGGCATGACATTAAGAGTGCTGTTTGAGCAATTAAAAGATCTTAGAAAGCGCGTTTCTATACCGGTTTTATTAATGGGATATGTTAACCCAATACTTCAGTACGGCGTGGAGAAGTTCTGCGCTTCATGCAAAGAAGTTGGTGTAGATGGTGTTATTGCTCCTGATTTGCCGATGTATGAATATGAGGAAATGTATCAGAATTGCTTTAGTGAAAACAACCTGAGCAACATATTTCTTATCACTCCCCAAACTTCTGATGAACGAATCCGGAAGATTGATGAATTAAGCAATGGCTTTATCTATTTGCTGTCGTCATCATCTACAACAGGAAAAAATCTTGCGCTTACAGATGTAACAGAAGATTATTTCACCAGGTTGAAAAACATGAATCTTAAAAACCCGACTATGATCGGATTTGGGATTTCTGATAATAAAAGCTTTAGTAAAGCGAGCCAGTATGCCAATGGTGCGATTGTTGGAAGTGCGTTTGTAAAATTGTTGGGTGAAGAAAGATATATGGAAAAAATACCTGCGTTTATCGGAAGTTTAAGAACCGAAAAGCAGCTGGTTTAACAGATTTTTAGATTAAACAACCTATGAGGTTTCAAAAACCTTATAGGTTTTAACCCAATCAAGCCAGCTCAAAACTACCTTCACTCACACATCCTGAAATACGTGTTGGCACATATTTAAAAACCATTAGTCCTCTGAGGCGTTTCATAAGCACTCATTTTATTGGAGGAATCTATTATGGCGGCTAAAATCAAACTTGCGGTAATTTACTACAGTTCTACCGGAACGAATTATGAACTGGCGAAATGGGCTGTAGAAGCTGCGCAACAAACCGGTGCAGAGGCCAAACTTTTAAAAGTTCCTGAGTTGGCGTCGCAAGACGCAATTGATGGCAACCCGGCATGGAAATCGCACTACGAAGCAACAAAACATGTTGATGAAGTCTCTCTGAATGATTTGGACGATTCGGATGCTTTCATATTTAGCTTCCCTACCCGCTATGGAAATGTGCCGGCACAGGTAAAACAGTTTATGGACACTACCGGAAATCTTTGGTTTAATGGAAAGCTGATAAATAAAGTTGTCAGTGCCATGACAAGTGCCCAAAACCCGCATGGAGGACAAGAATCTACTTTACTGGCGTTTTACAATACAATGTTTCACTGGGGAGCAATTATAGCAGCGCCAGGATATACATCAGACGTGATCTATGAAGCAGGAGGAAATCCTTACGGAACAAGTGTAACTGCTAATGGGCAAGGCCTTACAGAAGCCACCCGTAAAGCAGTCGCCCACCAGGTGGAAAGAACCCTTCAGATTGCGGGATGGATTAAAACAGGCCAGGAAGGAAGTTCTGAATAGATGGTTTTTTCTTATTTGATGATGTTTTATAAAGTTCGATTTTAAAGATCACTATGGATGGATATATCCTGTCGATCACATTAATCGGAATTGCGGCGTTTGGAATGGCATGGATGCCAGCCATAGCCAGGTTTACCGGAATATCGTATGCAATAATATATGTGCTCGCCGGTGTCGCCGCATACTCTCTTTTTCCAGGATGGTTGCCTGTTCCTGATGTGAAAAAGAATGAGGAACTGACGCTACGTTTATCCGAGATGGTGGTCATTGTATCGTTAATGGGTACCGGCATTAAAATTGACCTCCCCTTTACGTTCAAAGGATGGTCTGCCCCCATCCGGTTGATTCTAATTGCAATGATGATCTCTATTGCAGTAGCAACACTGTTAGGATATACGCTGTTAAGCTTTGATCTTGCTTCCGCGGTTTTGCTTGGAGCAGTGCTTGCTCCTACCGATCCGGTACTTGCTTCGGATGTGCAGGTGGGGCCGCCGAACGAAAGAGACAGATCTAAAACCAAGTTTGCGCTTACAGCAGAAGCGGGATTGAACGATGGTATGGCATTTCCCTTCACCTGGCTCGCAATCCTATTAGCAGGGGCTGCTTATGGGCAGCCAGACAGTGCCAGCCTTTGGTCTTGGCTTGGCTACCATCTAATTTATAAGATATTGGTTGGGATTGCTATCGGATACGCTAGCGGAAGGTTGGTAGGCTACCTGGTTTTTAGTTTATCTAAAAAGTACAACTTTCTAAAAACCACCGATGGCTTTATAGCACTTTCGCTTACATTAATGATTTATGGAGCAACCGAAATAATACACGGATACGGCTTTATTTCGGTTTTTGTATGCGCCATTACGTTTCGGCATTTTGAAAAAAAGCATGAATTCCACCATGAACTTCATTCTTTTACAGACCAGGTAGAAAGGCTTCTTATTGCGATACTGCTTATTTTATTCGGTGGAAATCTGGCCACGGGAATTTTAGCACCTCTAACCTGGAAAATGGCACTTTTTACCTTGCTGTTTGTTTTTGTAATACGTCCCCTTGCAGCTTACGCCAGCATCTTTAATTATAAATATCATATAAAAGAAAAGTTCGCGATAAGCTTTTTCGGAATCAGGGGGATGGGATCAATTTTTTACCTGGCCTTTGCCTTCAGGGAGATATCATTTCTTTACGAGAAGGAATTATGGGCTATCATAGCCTTCACAATTTTGCTGTCTATATTAATTCATGGACTTACAGCAACCTCTGTGATGAAGCATTTGGAAGAAGAACTTCCATCAGAAAAAATTCAGGAATAACTTATATATAATACTTTTCTCCGTCTGTCTTTATCTTGCCTGCATCGAGTAAAATTCTCAGACCTTCGATACGCTCCTTCTCGTTCCCGGCATGGACAGAAGTAACCAGTTCATCCAGAGATAAATGCTTTTCGGCGAGCACCTCGAGCATCTCAAACGCTATACGCTCGAACACATCGCTTTTTTCAGCTTTACGTTTTTCATCAATACATATATCGCATACACCACACTTCTCAACCTGGGTTTCGTCAAAGTACTTCAACAGTAACTGACTACGGCATTTGTGCGCCTCGGCATATTCTATAACCGATTCGACTTGCTGTTGCATGATAATTTTCCGCTGGGCAATGTATTTCGTGTCAACAAAAAGATGCGAGCTATCTACCCTACCCTTTATATAGTTTATTTGGGGCTTATCTGTCTGCTTAAGATAGCTCAGCAGTTCGAGCTCCTCTAATTTTTCGAGGGTTTTAACAACCTGTACGGTGCTCAAATTAGTTCTTCGGGCTAAATCACTTTCCCGAATCTGGCTGTACTGGTCAAATAGACCACCGTAAGATCTCAACATGATTTTGATAAAAGAATCGTATTGAGAATATTCGATCTGGAAGCGGTACAAATCTTCTGCACCAACATTAATTTTAACGCGCGACGGTAGATAGACACTTTCGCTTAGCGCGATGTACTCGTCGTGTTCTAAAAACTTCAGCGCATTTAAAGTTTTGATCGGATCGAGCTTAAAGCGTGAACAGAAATTACCAATGTCGAACTCTAAAGTTAAGCCTTCGCCAGCGCCATAAGCCAGTTGAAAAAAGTTTCCAAGCGAATGGTAAACCTGTTTTATCTCTTCCGGAGAGGGAAAACTTAAACTGAATTTCCGCTCCAGCGCAATTTTGTCGGAAGTGTTATAAAGCAGCACGCCAAAGGCTTTTTTTTCGTCCCGGCCAGCCCTGCCGGCTTCCTGGTAATAGGCTTCCAAACTTTCCGGTAAATCCAGATGCACCACAAAGCGCACTTCGGCTTTATCAATACCCATCCCAAACGCATTGGTCGCCACAATAACCCGTATGGCACCTTTCTTCCAGGCTTCCTGTTTATCGGCACGCAAGGGAGTTGCTAAACCAGCATGGTAAAAATCACTGCTTATTCCTTCGCGGTTAAGCATTTTAGCTATTTCCTGGGTTCCTCTTCGGTTTCTTACGTAAACAATACCAGTACCTTTTACCTTTTTTGCTATCGCGATAAGCTTCCTGAATTTATTTTCCTCTGTGGCAACGATATAGCTTAAATTCTTCCGCTCAAAACTTTTACGGAAAACATTCTTCTTTCTAAAACCGAGTTTTTCCTGAATATCATCAATTACAAACTCGGTAGCGGTAGCCGTTAAAGCTAAAACCGGAACATCAGGATGAAGCTCGCGCAAAGCGGTTAATTGCAAATATGGAGGTCGGAAGTCATATCCCCACTGCGAGATACAATGAGCTTCATCAATAGCAAAAAGATTTACGTTCATGTATCTGATACGCTCGCGAACCAAGTCAGACATGAGCCTTTCAGGCGAAACATACAAGAACTTTATTTTCCCATACACACAATTATCCAGCATTATGCCGACTTCACGTTTCCCCATGCCCGAAACAATTGAAACAGCCTCAATCCCTCGTGCTTTCAAATTCTCCACCTGGTCTTTCATCAACGCTATAAGCGGCGAAACGACAATGCAAATACCCGGTTTTACCATAGCTGGCACCTGGAAACAAAGCGACTTTCCACCTCCTGTGGGTAAAAGCGCCAGTGTATCTTTACCATCTAAAACAGATTGAATGATCTCTTCTTGTAAAGAGCGAAAAGAATCAAAGTTCCAATACTTTTTTAGCGCCTGGTAAATTGTCATTGGGTCAAATCTAATAATCCTATCATAATATTTACTTTAAAACCTAGTTGATGAAGTAATAGAACGATATATTTGTTGTCCATGACCAAAAGAATGAATAAAATTTTTCTTGTTTTAATAGCTCTTTCTTTTAACATCGCTTACAGCCAGTCCAAATCGGAACTTCCAAAATGGAATGTCGAGAAATTCGGAGGTCCCGCCAAAAACGTATCATTTACAACCAATGAAGGTACCTGGATGAATCTGGATGTAAGTCCGGATGGCAAAGAAATAGTGTTTGATCTTTTAGGCGACATATATAAAATGCCGATTACCGGTGGAAACGCTACTATTTTGGCCGGAGGTCCCGCTTTTGAAGTTCAACCCAGATTTAGTCCTAACGGAAAAATGATTTCTTATACCAGCGACAAAGAAGGTGGCGATAATATATGGATCATGAATGCTGACGGATCAAAAAAGCGTTCGGTAACAAAAGAGAACTTCCGCTTATTAAATAATGCGGTATGGACACCAGACAACCAGTTTCTTATTGCCCGTAAGCATTTTACAAGTACCAGGTCATTGGGTGCCGGCGAAATGTGGATGTATCATACATCAGGAGGTGAAGGCATACAGCTTACAAAGAAAAAGAATGATCAGCAGGATGCAGGCGAACCCGAAGTGTCCCCTGATGGAAAGTACCTTTATTTTAGCGAAGATGTAAGTCAGGGGCCATTTTTTCAATACAACAAAGATCCGAATGGCGAAATTTATGCTATTAAGCGCTTAAATCGCGAAAGCGGGCTTATTGAAACCGTTGCAGGAGGCCAAGGCGGGGCTGCAAGACCGATAATCTCTCCCGATGGCCGTTTCCTGGCTTTCGTTAAACGTGTACGCTTAAAATCTGCATTGTTTATTCAGGATCTGGGCACCGGGGAGGAATGGCAGGTATACGAAGATTTGTCTCGCGACCAGCAGGAAGCATGGGCGATTTTTGGCGTGTATCCCAATTTCGCGTGGACGCCAGACAGCAGAAACATCATTTTCTATGCTAAAGGAAAGATCAGAAACCTTGACATCAACTCGCAAGAAGTAGCTGAAATCCCCTTCGAAGTAAACGTAAACCAAACAGTCGCAGAAGCCGTTCGATACAACCAAAAGGTTTTCACGGAAGAGTTCGAATCGAAAATGATCCGCCAGCTGACAACTTCGCCTGACGGCAAAAAAGTAGCATTTAATGCAGCAGGATATATTTATCTTAAAGATTTGCCCAACGGAAAACCCGAGCGCTTAACCGAGGGTACCGAATTTGAATTCGAGCCGGAATTTAGTCCCGATGGAAAATCAATTGTATATGTATCATGGAGCGATGAGGCCAAAGGATCTATAAATAAGATCGAAATAAAGAACAGGAAAGTAACTCCTATCACTACAGAAAAGGGATTCTATTATTCACCGGCCTTTTCAAAAAAAGGCGACAGGATAGTTTACCGTAAGGGAAGCGGTAACAATACACTTGGTTTCTCTTTTGGTAAAAATCCGGGGATTTACATCGTTTCATCTAATGGAGGAAGGGCGGAAAAAATATCAGATACGGGTATCCGGCCTGTGTTCGACCACAGCGATAACCGAATTTATTTTCAGACAACCGAGGCTGGGAAAAAGGTCTTTAAAAGTATGGATGTAAACGGAGGATCTATTAGAACGCATTACATATCTCAGTATGCAAATCAGTTTGTTCCAAGTCCGGACGGTAAATGGCTGGCGTTTACCGAACTGTTCAACGCGTATATCACCCCGTTAATCCATACAAACAGCTCTTTGGATCTGTCCTCAACCAATAAATCGTTACCCTTAAGCAAAGTTACCCGCGATGCAGGGATTTCTCTGCATTGGAGCAAAGACAGTAAAAAACTTAACTGGACACAGGGTCCTGAATATTTTTCCCGGGAGATAAAAAATGCGTTCTCTTTCGTGGATGGAGCGCCTTCTACCCTCCCTGCAACTGACAGCACTGGCATTCATTTGGGGTTAAAGCTAAAATCGGACATCCCGAAAGGAAAGATTGCTTTTACTAATGCTCGCATTATTACCATGAAGGGAAATGAAGTGATTGAAAAAGGCACCATCGTAATAGAGGAAAACAGGATTATTGCTGTCGGCCCCGCAGACCAGGTGAATATTCCCGAAGGTGCTGAGGTTATTAACGCGGATGGACAAACGATAATGCCGGGTATTATAGACGTGCATGCACATTTACCGACAAGTCCGGACGGTATTTCGCCACAACAGGATTGGGCGTACTTTGCGAATCTAGCCTACGGAGTTACCACCGCCCACGATCCGTCGAGCAATACAGAAATGGTTTTCAGTCAGTCGGAGATGCTCAAAGCAGGAAGAATGATTGGTCCCCGACTTTACTCAACCGGAACAATTCTATATGGTGCGGATGGCGACTTTAAAGCGCTGACGAATAGCTACGACGATGCAAAATCGCATTTGCGAAGAATGAAAGCTGTAGGAGCGTTTACCGTGAAGTCCTACAATCAGCCCCGTCGCGAGCAAAGACAACAAATAATTCAGGCAGCAAGAGACCTTAACATGGAAGTTGTACCTGAAGGCGGCTCCACTTACTTCCATAATATGTCGATGATTTTGGATGGACATACCAGTATTGAGCATAATATTCCGACTGTGCCTATTTACAAGGACGTAAAAGCGCTTTGGAACGCCAGTAAAACATCTTATACTCCAACACTGATCGTAAGTTATGGATCACAATCGGGGGAAAATTTTTGGTACGACAGAACGAATGTTTGGGAAAACGAACGGTTATTAAATTTCACGCCGCGCTCAATAATCGACAGCCGATCCCGCCGCAGAACAACGTCGGAATTTGGAGATTATGGCCACATTGAAATCGCAAAAGCAACAAAGCAATTATCAGATGGGGGCACTAAGATTAATTTGGGATCTCACGGACAAATACAGGGTTTGGGTGCACATTGGGAACTCTGGATGCTGGCGCAAGGCGGTATGTCGCCATTAGAAGCAATACGAAGTGCGACCATTAATGGGGCTGAACTTTTAGGAATGGCTAAAGAACTCGGATCTTTAGAAGCAGGTAAGCTGGCCGATCTTATAGTTCTGGATGAAAATCCCTTGATCGATATACGTAATTCGGATAAGATAAAATATGTAATGGTAAACGGCAGGCTCTATGATGCTGAAACTATGAACGAACACAATGCAGAAAAGCAGCGTGGTAAATTTTGGTGGCAAACAAACAAGGGCGAAAGTTTCGGATTATCAACGAATACAGAGACCCATATCTTTGGAGTTCCGGAATGCGATTGATATCTTTAAGCATTAAAGGTATCAATCATGCAGGACGAAGTTCTCTTTTCAGAAAAGCAGCGTTTCAGGCAATTCTGGCTCTGGATTATTCTGCTTTGTCTGAACATCTTCTTTATAGACAGAACCGTTCGTGAGCTTTTGATGGCCGAGCAGTTTGGTGGAACGCCGATGGGCGATACCGGGCTTGTCATTTCCACAATAATATCTTTATTAGTCACCCTGCTGATTGGAACCACCCGATTAGATACTATGATTAAACACGATGGTATTTATGTCCGGTTTTTTCCTTTTCATTTCAAGTTTAGAAAATATACATGGGAAACAATATCCCAGGTATTCGTAAGAAAATACAAGCCGATATCCGAGTATGGCGGCTGGGGTTACAGGCTCGGTTTGTTTGGTAAAGGTAAAGCGTTCAATGTATCCGGAAATCAAGGAATTCAACTAGTGTTTACAAATGGATCGAAACTTTTAATCGGGACAAACAGGCCAAATGAGGTTAAAGAAGCATTACAACAGACGGGACGCGTAATAAATTGATCTGGATATTGCCTCTTTGCTATTTTCTGTTGAGCTTATAATAATTGAAAAAACTATCATTAAAAAATCCTAACACATACATGAAACAATTTGTCCTTTCCCTTATCCTGGTAAATTTAATAATCTCGTCCAGCGCCTATGCACAATTAAGTCCTAAAAACGGCGGACATTGTTTTACCCTTGATATACCTGAATACATGGTCAAAACTTATGAGTTAAATGACGTTGCGACCCTGCAATATATGAATGCGGGGAAGGAAGCTTATGTCGTAGTCATAGAGGATTCAAAAGATCAGCTGGAAAGCTTAGGGATAAAATACGTTGGTGCCAAAGACTTTTTAGAAGGTTTTCTTAAAGATTACAACAAAGATGCATCTGATAGAAAAGTGGGTAAAATTGTTGAATTCTCATCCAATAACAATAAAATAGCTCAGGCAGAATTTACATGGAAAGATGAGAAGCTATCCTATTATATGATCACTACGGGCGTTGAATCAAAAGGTTATTTTTATAAGATTTTAACCTGGACAATTACTGAAAACAAAGATGCCTTGAAAAACGATTTCCTGGCTATTGCCAAGTCTTTGAAAGACTAATAGCTTGGAACATAACAGGCATTTTTCGTAATTAATGAATATTAAAAAGTGCTGCTTCGCTACCAAAATATTTTCGTTACTTTGAACCAGTTGACTTGGTAGCTCAGTTGGTAGAGCAACTGACTCTTAATCAGTGGGTCGAGAGTTCGAGCCTCTCCCAGGTCACAATAGAAAAA
>CAMPKC010000037.1 GCA_946887045.1 uncultured Sphingobacteriaceae bacterium
CTTTTTAGTGATTCTCCTTTTACAAGTAGAGGTCGCTAAAAATGAATTTCAATAAGGCTTTTTTAAAAGATATCTGGAAAATATTAGTTGGAAGCTTTAATGGTTTTATGAATGACCGGTGCTTAAAGTTATGTGCGGCTTTATCTTATTACACATTATTTTCTCTTGCGCCGCTTCTGCTGATGTTAATTTACGTGGCCGGGAAGGTTTTTCGCCAGGAAGCATTTGAGGGAAAGGTTTTTTGGGAAATAAAGAAATTTATTGGTCCCGAAGCCGCACTTCAGGTACAGCAGATTATTCAAAATGCAGCTATCAAGGAAGATTCCTGGTGGGCAGTCATAGTCGGAATCCTTACTCTTTTTATTGGTGCTACGGGGGTTTTCATTGAAATCCAGGATTCTATAAACCTAATATGGCGTGTAAAAGCAAAACCTCAAAAGGGCTGGTTAAAACTTCTTACAAACCGACTGCTTTCCTTTTCTATGATTGCCACCATGGGCTTTTTGCTGATAGTTTCGCTGGTGATCAACGGGCTGGTAACAGCGCTTAGCGATCGCTTAAAAGTATATTTTGAAGATATTACAGTCCTCTTGGCGCAGGTATTTAATGTCGCCTTAACTTTTGTTATCATAACAGCATTACTATCTGTAATCTTTAAGTTTTTACCAGATGTAAAAATCGGCTGGAAAGACGTACGTGCAGGAGCGATTTTTACAGCTTTGTTATTTATGTTAGGACGATACGGGATCAGCTTGTATATAGATAAAGTAGCTCCCGGCTCAACCTATGGTGCTGCCGGATCTTTAATTGTCATATTAGTTTGGGTTTATTATGCAGCAGCAATATTATACTTTGGCGCTGAATTTACGCAAGTGTATACCGAAAAGCGTGGTCGTAAAATAGAGCCCGCTTCGTATGCTGTTCATATAATTCAGGTAGAAAAGGAACGGGATGTTGGCGTTTTGCCTGATCAAAAACAGGATGAAGCTGGCGGAGATAAATCTTTTAATTGAATCGTTATAATTCACAAATGAACATAAAAATACTTGCTATATACTCTTTGCTTGTTTTTGTCGGCTGCAGTCAGGATATTAAGAAGGAAGAGATGAATGAGCAGAAAAATATCTCCGAAGTTTTTGAAAAGTATTGGGAAGAGCGCTCGCAGTTTTTTCCTTTAGAAGCTACCCAACAGGGAGATAATCGATACAATGCCGTTTTGAGAAATGATCAGACTAAAGGATTCAGGGATTCTTTGAAAATTTTTTATCAAACTTATCTGACGGAGTTGTCAGAATATAAGCGCGAAGATCTAAGCGATAACGATAAGTTGAGTTATGATATTTTTCAATACGATTTGAATATACAGTTGGAAGGCTTAAAAACTAACCAGTGGATGATGCCATGTCAACAGTTTTGGGGACTGCCATTAACTATGGGACAACTAGGCTCAGGCGAAAGTTTTCAGCCTTTCAAAACGGCTGAAGATTATAGAAACTGGCTTAGTCGTGTTGATGGATTTGCTGTTTGGGTAGATTCTGCTATTGTTAATTTTCGAAAAGGAATGAAAGCTGGGGTAGTTCTGCCTAAGTCGCTGGTCCGAAAAATGATCCCTCAAATGGAGTCGATGATAGTTGATGACCCGACCAAAAGTTTATTCTATAGTCCTGTCGCGCATTTCCCTGAAAAATTTCCCGAAGATGATAAACCTGCGCTTACCGAGGCATATAAGCAGGCAATTGTGTCTAAAATTAGCCCGTCTTACAAGAAGTTGGCTGTTTTTTTGAAAACGGAATATTTGCCGAAGGCAAGAGCTTCATCAGGGATCTCTGCTGTACCCGGCGGGAAGGACTTATATGCTTTTTTGGTTAAACAATGGACCACAACCAGCAAGTCACCCGAAGAGATATATCAGACGGGCTTGTCTGAAGTAAAGCGAATTAGAGCTGAGATGGATACGACTAAACAGGCGGTGGGATTTTTTGGTGATCTGAAGGCATTTTTCGAGTTTATGAAGACATCTCCCAAGTTTATGCCCTTCAAAACTCCTCAGGATGTACTCAATGCGTTTAAAGGAATTCACAGCAAAATGGAACCTCAGCTCCGAACAATGTTTGGTCGTTTTCCAAAAACACCCTTCGAGATAAGGCAGACTGAAGCTTTCAGAGCCGCATCAGCAAGTGCTGAATATAATCAAGGTTCACCTGATGGTTCAAGGCCCGGAATATTTTATGTGCCTATTTTAGACGCAACGAAGTTTAATATCACCTCAGGCATGGAATCCCTATTTTTGCACGAAGCCATCCCCGGTCATCACTACCAGATATCCTTACAACAGGAAAATAATGATTTGCCAAAATTCCGGCGTTTCGCATGGTACGGGGCCTTCGGCGAAGGCTGGGCTTTATATACTGAATCTTTAGGTAAGGAATTAGGCTTATACACCGACCCATATCAATATATGGGAGCTTTGGGCGATGAAATGCACCGTGCTATTCGTTTGGTGGTCGACGTTGCCATACACACCAAAGGTATGACCCGTGAACAGGCGATCAAATATATGATGGAAAACGAAGCGATAGATGAAAAGGGTGCGACTGCTGAAGTTGAGCGTTATATGGCCGTTCCGGGACAAGCTCTTTCGTATAAAATTGGCGCCTTAAAAATTTGGGAAATGCGTAATAGGTATCAAAAACAAATCAAGAATTTCAGGCTTTCTGACTTTCATGACGAGCTGTTAAAAGATGGAGTGATGCCTTTGGATGTTGCTGAAAGAAAGATGGATGCATGGGCTGCTTCGAAATCGAAATAAAAAGAAGCGGGCCCCATGTTAACGAAGCCCGCTTGAATTATCAACTTTTCCCCGATATCCTAAATCCTGTTCCTGTCCGCATATCCAAATACCTTCTGTAGCAGCGTAGTATTTCTGGCAGAGATATTTTGCCGGATTTTTAGTTCCTCTTTTGCTATTTCAAAAAATAATCCTTCAATAGCTTTTTGTGCAACATATGAGGATAAATCGGGATTTATATCAGCAGTTAGAGGGATCTGATTGTATGCTGTTATAGCATCACTCCAATATTTGGTCGCCCCAACTTTGCCAAGGCTGCTTTGAATTACGGGCTTGAATCTCATCATCAATTCGTCTGTAGTAACCCGCTGAAAATATTGCGTAGCTGCGTCTGTCTGGCCACTTAACAGAATATTAGAGGCATCTGCGATAGTCATTTGCTTGATAGCATTAATGAAAATAGGTTTGGCTTCTTTAGCCGCATCTTCTGCAGCTCTGTTGATGCTCAGAATTACGTTATCAGCAAGTTTATTCAATCCTAAACTTCTTAATGTTCGTTCTGCTTTTTGGGCCTCAGGAGGAAACAGGAGTTTAATGGCGGCATTTCCAAAAAAGCCGTTTTGCTCTGACAAACGTTCCGAGCTGTATGTCGTGCCGAATTCTAAAGCTTGTTTTAAGCCTGAAGCTATTTCAGCGGATGTTGGATTACCTAAGATCTGGGCGGTTTGATTGAGCGCCTCGCAACTGCTGAGAAACACTCCACCTATCATGGTTAATATAAGACCGATTTTTTTCATATTCAATTCTTCTTCTTTAGCATATATAACGATAAATTAAGCAAATTGCTTTAAAGTGTAGAATTAAATAAGAGGATAAGGTTTAATTGCCCGGATTGGTGAGGTTTCTATTAGATGAAATTTTTTCTCTTGAAAGTAGGTCTGACGACTTTACCAGCTGCAAGAATTCATTTCTATAGCCCTCTTCATCATCGCCAAGCCCAGACCTTGCCCATAGAATAACCTTTTCATAAGTTGTTTTCTGGAGGAATTCTGAATTGCGTAAAAGCATGCCGTATCCTGCAACCGCAGCCGAAAATTTGAAATCTTTCGACGTGTTGTCCCAACGGACATTGTTATCAGTTACTGGTTTTTCTATTAATCTGCTTATTTTTCCGGATGGGGTTTTGTACCGGAGTTTTACGGTAAACAGTTCATCTCCATGAGATAATTTTGTATTTGAGGAATTTTCCTGATACTTTAAGTCATCAACGCTTTCTTTAAAATTACTCTTCACACCAACCGGAATAATCTCGTACAATGCAGTAACAGTATGCCCCGAGCCCATATCGCCTGCGTCCTTTTTATCGTTGTTAAAGTCTTCCTTATTTAGCAAGCGGTTTTCATAGCCTATTAACCGATATAACTGAACTTTTTGAGGATTAAACTCAATCTGTAATTTCACATCTTTTGCGATGGTAAATAGTGTGCCGCCAAATTCATTTACCAATACTTTTCTGGCTTCAGTGATATTATCAATATAAGCGTAATTGCCGTTTCCTTTATCCGCCAGGGTTTCCATTTTGCTGTCTTTGTAGTTTCCCATACCATAACCTAAAACAGTTAAAAATACACCGCTTTCTTTTTTCTCTTCAATTAACCGCTGCATTTCTCCATCGCTGCTTGCTCCGGTATTGAAATCGCCATCGCTTGCAAGTATCACCCGGTTATTTCCTCCTTTAACAAAATTTTCAAGCGCAATTTTATATGCCAGCTTGATGCCGGCGCCTCCTGCTGTAGATCCTCCTGCTTCAAGCGCATCAAGAGCGTTCTTAATCGTCTGTTTTCTGTCTCCGGAAGTTGCTGGTAATACTAATCCTGCGGCGCCGGCATATACCACAATAGAAACTTTATCTTTTTCCCGAAGCTGATCCACCAAAAGTCTGATCGACGATTTAACTAGAGGAAGTTTATTTGCCTGGTTCATGGAGCCGGAAACATCAATTAAGAATACCAGATTAGATGCTGGAAGATTAGTAAGGGGTATCCTTTTGCCTTGTAAACCAATTCGCACTAATCTGTGCTGAGGATTCCATGGCGCTGATGATATTTCTGTGTTTACAGAAAACGGATCATTGTTTTTAGGTTGAGGATATTGATAATTAAAGTAATTGACCATTTCTTCAATTCTAACCGCATCTGCAGGAGGAAGGTTGCCATTATTGATATAACGTCGAATATTGCTGTAAGAAGCAGCATCTACATCAATTCCAAAAGTCGATAACGGTGTTTGCTTTGCGTAGAAAAAACGATTTTCGTTAATGCCGTTATACGATTCGTTATTAAAATTTGCCGGTGCTGCTCCCCTGATGTATAGTTGAGAATTATTTTTTGTTGTAACACCTGCTACTCTTCCCTGCAGTACTTCTGCTTTTACTGTGCTGACGCTTCCGGTTATATCTTGTTTCTTTTGTGCCCCATGTCCAATAGCCACGGCCTCTTCTAAATCCGAATTAGAGCGAATAAGCGAAATATTTAAGACAGTATCTTTCTCAATCTTAACTTCTTTGCTTTTGTAGCCGATGTATTGAAAAACTAATATCTTTTTATCGGCGGGAACGTTTATGGAATACTTCCCATTTAAATCTGTTGTGGTCCCACCCGAAGCATCTTTTATCCTGACAATTGCACCAACTATCGGTTGTTTATCGTTTGCATCAGTGACAATACCCGAGATTTTTTGCGCATGCAGATTTAGAAAGGGGATGAGCAGGAAGCTGAGGAAAAATAGTTTTCTTTTCATGATATTGAGTTTTAATCTGGATGCCCTGCCAACCCCTTTTCCATAAAAACATCGATTTTAAAAATTATTTGTGCTATTTTGGGAAAAACTGCATCAATAAAATATATCGCTTAAACCGTAGGTTTAAGGCTATCTTTTTAGGGACTTGAAATTCATAAAAAATAAATCTACCGATAACTCATTAGGTGAAGCTGAACTCCTTGCCGAATACCGTCGTAATGGAAATTTGGCTACGGTAGGAAAATTATATGAACCGTATATGCCTTTAATCTTTGGTCTTTGCTTGAAATATTTGAAAGATGAAGAGCAAAGTAAAGATGCAGTAATGCAGATTTTTGAGCAGCTGATCACTAAATTAAAAATTCATAAAGTTGCCAATTTCAAGAGCTGGTTATACACGCTGGCCCGAAATCATTGTTTAATGAATTTACGCTCCTCGCATAAACACGAGTTTGTCAATATTGATGATTATGGTGTGGAAAGTTTGGCCTTTTTGCATCAGGATACTGAGGAACTAAAAGAAAATCAGCTTAATATCATGGAGAGATGTTTGCGAAAACTCCCTGATGAACAAAGGTTAACGATAGATTTGTTTTACTTGCAGCAAAAGTGTTATAAAGATGTTTCGGAAGCAACCGGCTTTGACCTTAATAAAGTGAAAAGCTATATCCAAAACGGTAAGCGGAATTTGAAAATTTGTATGGAGAAGAACGGTGGAAACGGATAGAATAAATTACATTACAATTCAGCAGTACTTGGATGGCAAGCTGGATAAGGAAGCTATGCATGAGCTTGAAAAGCAGGCATTGGATGATCCTTTTTTGGCCGATGCACTGGATGGTTATGCTCATATTAACAAACCTGCGACTAAACAATTAAGTTTACTGCAAACTCAGCTTGAAGAGCGTATTGCGCAACAACAGGAAAATAAAAATGTATTCAATTTTAGCTGGCAACGCTTAAGCATAGCCGCTGCCGCGGGATTATTGTTTGTATCCGCAAGTATTCTTTTTTGGATAAAAGGCCAAAAAGCAGAGGACCAGATTGCCTTAAATCATAAACAAGTGGAGGTTACTCTGAACCCGGTTGATAGTTTACGGGCTGCTGATTCTAGTCAGGAGCAAGCAGTTGTCTCCCCTGGTGAACAAATTCCAGAGCAAAGAATTCCTGAAAGACATGAAGAGGACCAGATTGCTGATATACAACGAAAGTCCTTACCCCATGGAGTATCAAAAGATGAAATATCCGATGCTCCTGCATCACTTAATGAAGTTACGGTTATTGGATATGGGGCACAGAAAAAACAATCTGTAGTAGGAAGCATATCGACCGTAAATACACAACAAGTTCAGGGCAGGCTTGCCGGGGTTTCTATTGAAAAAAATCTTTCCGGTAAAATCATCTCGAAAAGTGGTGAGCCGCTTCCCGGTGTTTCTGTCCGATTGAATAAATCCAGAGGTACGGTAACGGACGTGAATGGCGAGTTTTATCTAAAGGATTCGGTTGGCGGTAGTTTGAGTATCGCTTACATCGGATATGATACTAAAGAAATTAAAATAGAGCCGGGAGTTCCCCTGACCGTGGCTTTAGATGAAAATACCAGGTCGCTGAATGAGGTTGTTGTTGGTGGTTATGGAATAAAAGGCAAGGAATTAAACGAATATTCTGAACCAATTATCGGATGGAGTAAGTACAAAGATTACCTTCAAAGCAGTATTTCATCAATAAAAGGAGAATTCGGATCCGGAAGAGTTGTTGTAAGTTTTACTGTGGGTTCTGATAACAGCTTGAGTAATTTCAAGATTGAAAAAGGTTTAGATGATAAGAGTAATAAGGAAGCTATACGATTAATAAAAGAGGGACCGCCCTGGATAAGAGGCAAACAATCGGAAGCCCGGGTAATAGTAAGATTTAAGTAATTTAAAATATAGTTGGTTCAATAGTCTTTCTAAAATCACCTGATGAAAAAATTGATGATTTTATTTACGGTAGTAATTGTCTCATGTCAGCAAAACACAGCTTTAAACGTTAAGAATAGCTCTCAAATTACTGATAAGCACTCTTTTTCTGAACCTCAAAACGCTGTTGTGAAACATCTTGATTTGGATTTAAAAGTAAATTTTGAGACACAGATTTTAACAGGAAAAGCTGTTTGGACTATTGAGAATCTTACTAAAGCCCATGAAATAGTTTTTGATACGCGTGATTTAGATATTGAGAAGATTACCGTCGGTTCCGAAGATAAGCCAGTCACATTCAAATTGGGAGAAGCTGTCAAACTTCTGGGCCGGCCATTGAAAGTAAACATTGAACCCGGTACAACCCAGGTTTCAATATGGTATACTACTTCAAAAGATGCTGCCGCGTTGCAGTGGTTAAACCCGCAACAAACGGCGGGTAAAAAACAGCCTTTTCTTTTTACCCAATCTCAGGCAATACTTGCCCGAACCTGGATTCCTTGTCAGGATAGTCCGGGCGTGCGGTTTACCTACAATGCTACAGTTACTGTTCCGAAGCAGCTAATGGCTTTAATGAGTGCGCAAAATCCGCAGAAGAAATCTTTAAACGGTATTTATCGATTCAAACAAGCTCATGCCATTCCATCCTATTTGATGGCTTTGGCTGTGGGTGATTTGCAATTTAAGGCTGTCGATAACCGAACAGGCGTGTATGCAGAGCCCCTTACGGTGGAGAAAGCAGCATGGGAGTTTGCTGATATGGGAAAAATGGTTGATGCAGCCGAAAAGATATATGGTCCTTACCAATGGGGCAGATATGATGTTTTAGTGCTTCCGCCAAGCTTTCCATTCGGCGGGATGGAAAATCCAATGTTAACTTTCGCTACCCCAACTGTTATTGCCGGAGACAGATCATTGGTAAGCCTGATTGCACATGAACTTGCTCATAGCTGGAGCGGGAACTATGTTACCAATGCAACATGGAACGATTTCTGGTTAAATGAAGGATTTACAACCTATTTCGAGCGCAGAATTGTGGAAGCCGTTTATGGGAAAGACGAAGCTAAAATGCAGGAATATCTTGGTCGTCAAACCTTAAATGAGACGATTCATGATATGGGAAGCAAAAATCCTGATACGCGGTTAAAAGTAAATTTTGACGGAAGAGATCCGGACGAAGGAGTAACCGATATAGCTTATGAAAAAGGATATTTCTTTTTGAGAACGGTAGAGGAAGCTTTTGGGCGGCAGCGATTTGATAGTTTTCTAAATGAGTACTTTGAGAAACATGCTTTCCAATCTGTTACCACAGAACAATTTATTGAGGATATCAAAACAGGCTTGTCGACTTCTGACCAGGAATTAGCAGAAAAAATCCAAATGGAGAACTGGATATTTAAGCCCGGCATACCTGATAATATTCCTCCTGTAGGTTCAGCTAAATTCGCGACGATTGATTCCTTAATTGCAACTTTTGGTTCAAAAATTAACCTTAAGGGCTTCGGTGATCAGATCAAATCCGCTAACGAACTGCAGTATCTTTTGATGGCTTTACCAGACTCCCTAACCGTTAACGATATGGCCTTGCTTGATAAAGAATTTGGATTCACGGAGTCCGGAAATTCTGAAGTGCAGGCAGCCTGGTATAAACTGGCAATCAGACATGGTTATAAACCTGCATATCCCGCTATCGAAAAGTTTCTTACCGAAGTGGGCCGCAGAAAGTTTTTGATGCCGCTTTATAAGGAGATGATGTCAACACCCGAAGGAGAAGTGTGGGCAAAGCGGGTGTACGCAAAGGCAAGGCCAAATTATCATTCGGTTGCTTATCATTCAATCGATGAATTGGTAAAATAATTTTTCGATTTAGCACATAACCTTTGCTAAAAGCAAAGGCTATGTTTTATCTCTAAGATCTTCTCTTTTGCTCCCATCGTATAGTTCATATTCCAGCAAACGGCAATCAAGCTTGCCATTGTAAAATTCCATTCGACGAGAGGCCTTTAATCCTATTTTTTTGGCCAGGTCAGGGTTTCCTGTAAAAATATAACCTGTATAACCTTTACAATGCTGCTTCATAAAATCGCCCATGCGTTTGTATGTAGCTTCAAGTTTGGTGTGTACACCCAATCGCTCGCCGTATTCGGGATTAAAGAAGACTACGCCGCCTTCACCCTCAGGAACGGGAGTCTCCGCGAAATCGCAAACGTGGAATTCTATTAAATGGTCAACTCCAGCTGTCTTCGCATTGCGTTGCGAAACATCAACCGCATCCGCAGATAAATCTGATGCTATAATTTTAAATCCTAGTTCTTTTTTGGCTTTATCTTTTAATTTTCTGCGTTCAACAAAAAATACCTGTTCATCATAACCGGTTATATGCATAAAACCATAATTCATTCTGAAAAGGCCCGGGTGTTTGTCGGTAGCGAGCAAAGCAGCTTCAATAGCAAGTGTGCCCGATCCACACATAGGATTTATAAACGGACTTTTTCTATCCCATTTGGTTGCCATAATAGTGGATGAAGCAAGAGCTTCAAGCATAGGTGCCTTACCGGGAATCTTGCGATATCCGTGTTTTGAAAGCGTTTCGCCTGAAGTATCCAGGAAAATTTCAGCTTTATCATCCTGCCAATACAGATTCACCACCGTTTTATTGTGCTCTGGTCCCGAATTGGGGCGCAAACCTTTCTTTTCTTTTATTCTGTCAACAATGGCATCTTTCACCTTAACATTGGCGAAAAGAGGGGTTGTGATATGTTCGTTGTTAACAACTGAGGTAACAGAAAAATATCCGGTTATATCGATATATTCTTCCCATTCGATTTGAACCAGTGCATTATAAAGATGAGTGGGTGTGGGTGCTTCGAAGGTTGCTAAAGAATATAAAACCTGGCTGGCGCATCTTAAATTGAGGTTTAAGGTAATACAGTCGTTTACCGTTCCCTGCAATTCTACTCCTGTAGTAAAACTTCGAACTATAGTAAATCCCAATTGCTCTATTTCTGTTACCAGGTAAGGCGATAAACGCTTATTACATGTTACTATAATCCGGCTGTTAGTGTTGAAAACTTGCATAATTTTTTGCGAAGTTAATCAATAAAAATTGGCAGATTTGAATCTGATTAAATTGAAACCTAAACCCCTCTCATTACAAAGAGGATAAATACAATAAAAGAAATTTATTTAATAAGGATACAAAATGGATATTAAGGGAAAAGTACATGAAGTGTTACCGGTTACTAATGTTACCGAAACTTTTAAAAAGCGCGAGTTAATCATAGAATTTGCTGAAAATCCTCAATACCCGGAGTATATAAAATTTGAAGCATTACAAGATAAAGTGAATCTTTTTGATCCGCTTAAAGTTGGTGATCAGGTTGAGGTTTTCTTTAACCTTCGTGGCCGCCCTTGGACTGATAAAAGCGGAAAAACGGCTTATTTTAACACATTAGTTGTTTGGAGAGTAAATGTATTAACAGGTACAGCTGCAGAAAGCGCAAGTCCTGAAACCGCAGCTCCGGTTGATATCAGCTCTGCTGCGGAAGATGACGACTTACCTTTCTAATTTATAGGTACTGCACAAATTTGTCATAACAAGAGAGGCTCTTCATTCGAAGAGCTTTTCTCGTTTATAAGCGTTTTAAGCATTTATTCGCTATAATCTCTTTGCGATTAAATCGTTTACTTTATAGCCATAAAGAACATCTATTAAAGCTGTGTTAAATAATGTTAAAAAGCGGCTGGCTTATAAGCCCTTATGTATTTTTGTGTAAATGAAAAAAAGAAGTATTAGCCTTATTATCGGTTTGATGAGTGTTGCTTTGTTGGGAGTAATGGCTATGCAATTGTACTTTTTCAAACAATCTTTTGCTTTAAAGTCTCAGTTATTTGATCTTTCGGTTAACGAGGCATTAACCAAGGTTTCCTCGAAAGTTGCTAAATATGAAGCATATGATATTTTAAAGCGGAGAAGGCAAAGGGATTTTGAGGAGCAACAGAGAATCATCAACGCCGGCTTGGTTGCTAAAAGCAATTCCTCAGAAAGACTGAGCCCCCAGGAAATAAGAGCCCAGATAAAAAAGAAGAGGGAATTTTTATTGCGCCGTGATCAACGTAGGGCCGATAGTGTTTTTAGTGTTCGTGACAGTGTATTTAAGTCGAGAAACGAAGTGCTCGCAGTGAATGAAATGTCGGCATTTGATCATGAACCCGAGCAGTTTGATGTGAAGATTGACGTTTCCGAATTCCAGGATGGTTACGGCGGAGTTCTTCAGCAGGCAGTAACAAGTGTTAGTCCCCGCCCCCGGATTTTCAGCGGAGAACGCACAGACTCAATAAAACGATATATTTATGTAGACCCTACCCGTGGTCCTCAGATTAAAGTTCTCTCTAAGCCTATTATTAAGGAGCTAAGTTTTTCCTCTTTAGAGGAATTAAACAAGGAGAAAAGACGACTCCAGCAAAAAAAGACGATAAAGTTTCTCGATTCTGTTCAAAGTGATTTTGAAATGGAATTAACTGAGATGAATGTTCCGCTTCAAAAGCGGATCAACCCTCTTTACCTGGATTCAATGCTCCGGTCCGAATTTCAGAATACAGGAATCAATATAGATTACGCTTACCAGGTGGCCTCGGCACGAAATGATGATCTGTTAATCTTTCGAAAGGCATCTAACGAAACAAGTTTTCTTCCCGACAATACCTACAAAACGGTACTGTTTCCCAATGATATGATTCGTGATGCAGGTTTGCTGATGGTAACGTTTCCGGAAAAAGACTCTGTGATTTTATCTAATATGAGTGTAATGATGACTTCTTCAGGAGCATTGTTGCTTATACTGCTTTTCAGTTTCGGATTTACAATTCACTCTATTATCAGGCAAAAGAAAATCTCCGAAATGAAAACTGATTTCATCAATAATATGACCCACGAGTTTAAAACTCCTGTGGCCACCATCATGATTGCCAGCGAAGCATTAAAAGATCCGGAAATTAGTGAAGATAAAGACCGCATAGCACGTTTAGCAGGAATCATTTATGATGAAAATATTCGCTTAGGCGATCATATAGAACGGGTGTTGAATATTGCGAAAATTGACAAAGGCGATTTAAAACTGGAGTTTAAACCTGTTGAAATGAATGATCTGATTTCGGCGGTAGCTGACAGTATGGAGCTTCAATTTCAGAAGAAGGAGGCCGCGATTACTTTAAATCTGAGGGCCACAAAATCAACAGTGCAGGGTGATGAGCTTCATTTAAGCAATGTAATTTATAATTTGATAGATAATGCATTAAAATACAGCTCGGAGAAACCCGATATTACCATTTCGACCTTCACAAGCGGAAAGAATTTAATCATAAAAGTGTCGGATAAGGGTATCGGCATGGGTAAAGAGCAGTTATCAAAGATATTTGGGCAGTTTTATAGAATACCAACCGGGAATCTGCATGATGTAAAGGGATTCGGATTAGGCTTAAGTTATGTTAACAATATAGTGAAGCGGCATTACGGAAATATTAATGTAAAAAGTGAAAGGGATAAAGGATCTGAATTTGAAATTGTCTTTCCAATAGTTAAATAGGGAGTTAGCCATGAGTCATAACGCAAATAGTTTAGTAAGCGAGAGAAAGCAGAAAGTGCTGCTTGTAGAAGACGATCCAAATTTGGGCTTACTTCTACAGGATTATCTCCAGCTTAAAGGAAAATACGATGTGTCTCTGGCTAAAGATGGCGAAGAGGGGTTTAATTTTTTTAAAAATGACCGCTTTGATATTTGTATACTGGACGTAATGATGCCCAAAAAAGATGGTTTTACCCTGGGGCGTGAGATACGCAAAATGAATCCCGATGTTCCGATCATTTTTGCTACCGCAAAAACAATGATTGAAGATAAATCGGAAGCATTTACCCTCGGTGGAGATGATTACATAACCAAACCATTTCGGATTGAGGAATTGCTTTTAAGATTAAATGCACTTTTAAAACGGGCAGCAAATCAGGAAAAGCATGCAGTCGAAGAACATCCGGATAAGTTTGAAATCGGAGAATATCTTTTTGACTACAATGCGCAGGTAATTAAGAAGGGGGACTTTCTGCAAAAAGTGTCAACCAAAGAGGCTGAGCTTTTGCGTTTGCTATGTTTAAAGAAAAACAACGTACTTACCCGCGAAGAGGCATTGCTAAACATTTGGCATGATGATAATTATTTTAATGGTCGCAGTATGGATGTTTTTTTAAGCAAGCTTAGGAAGTATTTAAAAGATGATCCCGCCGTAGAAATCGTTAACGTACATGGCAAAGGCTATAAATTAATTGTAAATTAGTCCGCCTTGCGTAAAAATCCTGTTTCCGCCATCAAGAAAAACATTTATTAGCTATTATTGTAGCTAATACGATGATCAGTAAAAAATCCATAAGAGTTGCATTGTCTGCATTTCTGTTGCTGTGTTTTTCAGTAGCGGTAATACCTCTTGATTTTTTACATAATCATGCCGAAGAGCAGAGCAGATGCAGTTCAAAGCACGTCACTTGCCAGCATAAAATTCATATTTCAAAGAAAGCTTCTTATTGCTTTGCATGTACCGTGCATCTGGATAAGGCTTTCACTTTCTCATATCCATTACAATCTTTTATCAAACCGTCGATCACAAAGTTGCTTTCGAGCGATTGTATTGCCGGTTGTTACACAAAGGTTGTATTATCTTTCTTGAGGGGGCCCCCATCTCAATAATTTTTCTAAGCAGTTTCTGATATTTTAATCATCCCCTCTGGCGGATGCTATTGTTTATTTTAAAATTTTAAGATGAAGGTTTTCACTATTCTATTATTTTTCTTTTTATATACGGTTAATGTCTCCCACGCAAATACATTGTTTGCATTGAACGGAAAGGTTACCGATGCTAATACAAATGAGCCGCTCCCGGGGGCCGTTATTTCAATTCCTGAACTTCGTATTTCCATAAATACCGATCAAAATGGAGAATATACATTTTCCCGAATTCCCTCCAGAGGCCGTTTTCTTGTTGAAGTGCGTTATATAGGATATAGAACAATTACACAATTTATTGATTTAGCCGCAACTACTTCTTTCAATTTTTCTTTAGAGCCGAGTATTATTGAGGTGCATGAGGTAGTTGTAACCGGTACTGTTTCCAGCGCGAATAACCGAACCAATAGTACCTCGGTGTCAACTGTTGGCAAGAATGAACTAACTGGCCGGCCTTCCAATAATATAATTGATGCTATCGCACATGTTGCCGGCGTTTCACAAATTTCTACAGGTGCTGCAGTTTCCAAACCGGTCATACGCGGCTTAAGTGCAAATCGTGTTGTAACATTATCCAATGGGGTTAAGCAGGAAGGCCAGCAATGGGGAGACGAGCATGGTATGGAAATAGATCAATATAGCGCTGATCGTGTTGAAATTTTGCGAGGCGCGGCAAGTCTTCTGTATGGATCTGACGCCTTGGGAGGGGTAATAAATGTTATAGATGCCTTACCTCCCTCATCAGGACAAGTAAGGGGCGAGTTTTTATCAAACTACGGCACGAATAACGGCTTAACCAGCACATCCGCGATGCTGCAAGGTAATAGCAATGGATTTGTTTGGCAGGGTCGTGGAACGTATAAGAACGCTTTCGGATATAATACTCCTCAGGGACGAATTCCAAATACTGGGTTTAATGAGAGAAATTTTGGTGCCATGCTGGGACTGAACAAATCTTGGGGATATACTCATTTAAACCTTTCGTCTTTCAACCAAAAGCTGGGATTGCCCGATTTTGAGAAAAATAGCGATGGCGAATATCAGGACAGTGAGGGTGAAGTTTTAACCCCCGGACAAGTTAAAAGCAGAGAATTGCTCCTTCCTTTTCAAGATGTTCGCCATTATAAGATCGCATTAAATAACCATATACTTTTCAGTAAAGGGAGGTTGCGTTCTACACTGGGTTTTCAAAATAATCAGCGCAGAGAGTTAGAGGAAAGTGTTTCCGATCCTTCCCTTTTCTTTGATCTTAAAACATATAGCTACGATTTTAAATACTACTTCGAAGAGAATAATGGATGGCAGCCCGTTGTCGGCGTGGCTGGAGCATTTCAGGAGAGTAAAAACCGGGCCGAAGAGCTCTTGATTCCTGATTACGACAACAGGGATTTTGGGGCTTTTGCTTATTTGAAGAAAGAGTGGAATAGAACTACCGTAAATGCAGGCTTAAGATTTGATAATCGGAAGATTAGTGGGGTCGAAATGGATGAAGACGGCTCACCCAAGTTTTCAAACTTCACTAATAAGTTTTCTAACCTAAGTGGGGCTGTTGGCTTTACGCAGGATTTTGCTGAGAACTGGAACTTTAAGGCAAATATTGGAAGTGCATTTCGGGCACCTAATATTTCCGAATTAAGCTCTGATGGTGTGCATGAAGGAACAAATAATTATGAGATCGGTAACACGGATTTAAAACCTGAAAGGAGTTTATATGCCGATGCAGCTCTGGAATTCCACAATTCTAAGGTAGATTTTCACTTAAACGTCTATAATAATTATATAGGCAATTATATCTATGCGCGACAATTGAATGATCAGACTATAGATATCGGTAGCGAGACTCACAGACTTTTTAATTATGTGCAGGATAACGCAAACTTGTATGGTTTTGAGGCAGGCCTGACGCTGCATCCGATATCCTTGATCCACTTTGCGAATAGTTTCTCTTTGACTCGGGGGAAAAATACAGCAACGAAGTCAAACCTTCCGTTTATGCCTGCTCCCGCTCTCAGAAATGAATTGCGAATCGAACCGGAGATAAAATCTGCAATGTTCAAGAATTCTTATTTTTCAATCGAGTTGGATAATGTATTTAAGCAAGATCGTTTTGATCAAGAGTTTGAAACAGAAACTGGTGCTTATACTCTGGTAAATGCTTCGGTTGGGACAACCTTGAATTTAAGCAGACAAAGCTTGCGACTCTATGTTTCTGCTAATAATGTATTCGATAAGGATTATGTAAACCACCTGAACAGGCTAAAGTACGATGGTATATTAAACCAGGGAAGGAATATTTCCTTTGGTTTAATTATGCCTCTCAACTTCACAAAATAAAAGTAAGGGGGCCTGATGTCGGAGCAGGCTCCCTTCTAATTTATAAATGTGTATCTAATGCTCCAGTTGTGTGGCTGCTTCTTCGGACAGGTTAAAATTAATGCTATCTGTCCCTGTGTGTGTTTAGTTGACGAAAATAGAATCATATAATTTAGAATTTAAGAATGTAAATAAGTTTAATACCTCCATTAAATTATTTCCAGAATATATGTTTCTACGATTTTCCCGGTATGTAGTTGCAACTAAATTAAAAACATGGGCTCATTTTTATTGCTTTCGAATAATTACTAGCCAAACAACGAGCTAAATACCTCTTCTATCTTTGAAACACTATTAATTTGGATAGAATAGCGCTTTACATCAAGTCCTTTTTGATTGTATTTTGAGATGTAAATCCTTTCAAAGCCAAGTTTTTCGGCTTCGGCGATGCGTTGCTCAATCCGGTTTACCGCCCTTATCTCACCAGAAAGACCGACTTCAGCTGCAAAGCATATTTTAGTAGATACAGAGATATCTTCGTGAGACGAAATGATGGCAACTACCACTGCCAGATCAATTGCAGGGTCTTCAACTTTCAACCCGCCGGCTATATTTAAAAACACATCCTGAGCACTTAATCGAAAGCCACAGCGCTTTTCCAATACAGCCAAAAGCATGTTCATTCTTTTGGTGTCAAATCCAGTAGCCGAACGCTGAGGCGTACCATAGGCAGATACACTTACAAGAGCCTGAGTTTCGATTAGCATTGGCCTGGCTCCTTCAAGCATAGCAGAAATCGTAATTCCGCTTAATTCTTCATCGCGTTGCGATAACAAGATTTCCGAAGGGTTAGAAACTTCCCTTAAACCGCTTCCCTGCATTTCATAAATTCCCAATTCGGAGGCAGAACCAAATCGGTTTTTTATAGCCCTCAAAATACGGTATACATGGTGTCTGTCGCCTTCAAACTGTAGAACCGTATCGACCATGTGTTCAAGAATCTTTGGTCCCGCAATTGCCCCGTCCTTTGTTATATGACCGATCAGAAAAACTGGTGTCGATGTTTCTTTGGCAAAGCGGAGCAATTCGGCAGTGCATTCACGCACTTGCGAGACACTCCCCGGGGTTGATTCAATGTGTGCCGAATGCAGCGTTTGTATCGAGTCAATAATAACTGCTTCAGGCTCTAATATTTCTATCTGCTTGAAAATATTTTGAGTCGAGGTTTCTGTAAGTATATAACAATCGCCTCCTTTTCTTTTGGATAAGGGCGACAGTCGCTCTGCCCGCATTTTTATTTGTTGTTCACTTTCTTCTCCCGAAACGTAGAGGATTTTCATCCCCGGAAGATTCAATGCCAGCTGTAGCATCAAAGTCGATTTTCCAATACCGGGCTCTCCTCCGATAAGGACTAACGAACCAGGAACTATACCTCCGCCCAGAACACGATTGAATTCCGTATCAGGGGTTATTAGTCTGCTTTCCTCGGCAAAAGCTATTTCATCTATCGCCGAAGGTTTTGCAATTCGCGAGTTCCCCGGGCCGGTTTTCCATTCAGGAACAGAACTGTTTGGTTTTTGAATTACTTCTTCAACGAAGCTATTCCACTGATTACAGGAGGGACATTTACCCAGCCATTTGGCCGATTCATATCCACAACTCTGACAAAAATATGCTGATTTGGTTTTAGCCAATTGATTTATGATTTAAGGATTTACGAATTACGATTTTAAAAGGCAAATTACATAATTGATTTACGATTCGCTTGTTAGCAAATCGTAAATCAAAAATCATAACTCGTAAATTTTATAATTTAATCTCTTCTTCCTTAGAATTTAGAAAGTGAAATTCTGTAAGATAGTAGGATGGCTCCCCTTTAACTTTTATCCATTTACCGTAATTAAAGAACCATTTCCACTGGCGTGAATAAATTCCCTTTTTTATGTATGCTTCGATATATGGATGTACGCAAAGCGTGATATTTTTTTCATTCTGTTCATTGAGGATGTAATTAAGATTGTTCTCAATATCATCCATCAGAATAATGCTGGCTTTTATTTCACCTGTTCCATCGCAGGCCGGACATTTTTCATTCGTCACGATATTCATTTCAGGACGAACTCTTTGCCTTGTAATTTGAACCAGACCGAATTTACTTGGGGGCAAAATAGTGTGCTTTGCACGATCGAGCGTCATTTGCTCTCTCAAATATTCAAACAATTCTTTCCGATTAGTTGGCTTGTGCATATCGATAAAGTCGATTACAACAATGCCACCCATATCGCGCAGACGTAATTGTCTTGCAATTTCTTTTGCCGCCTCTTTATTTACCTGGAAGGCATTTTCTTCCTGATTTTCGGGATGCGCAGTACGGTTTCCGCTATTTACATCAATAACATGTAATGCTTCGGTGTGTTCAACAACCAAATACGCTCCGCCCGGGAGATTTACTGTTTTTCCAAAGGCCCCCTTAATTTGTTTATCCACTCCAAAGTGCTCGAAAATGGGTTCTCTCTGCTTATAGAACTTAACGATCCGCTCTAGCTCAGGGGAAATTCCTTGAATATAGCTTCGTACTTCTTCGTAAATAGAAGCGTCATTTATATGGATGTTTGTAAAATCGGCATTTAGGAGATCTCTTAAAATGGTAGAAGCTCTCCCCATTTCGCCCAAAACCTTTTTTGCAGGTTCCGTTACCGGAAGTCTGCTTGTAAACGATTCCCATTTTGCGATCAGGTCGAGTAAATCTTTTTGTAGTTCCGCAACACCTTTTCCTTCGGAAACAGTACGGATTATTACACCAAAGTTTTTTGGTTTAATGTTTTCAACGATCTTTTTAAGCCGATTTCTTTCGCTATTATTCTTTATTTTTTTTGAAATAGAGATAACATCAGAAAAAGGTACTAATACCACAAACCTTCCAGCAATAGAAAGGTCGGAGCTTAAACGCGGGCCTTTTGTTGAAATTGGTTCTTTCGCAATCTGAACCGGCAATAACATATTGCGATTCAGAATCTCAGAAATTTTGCCGGATTTGTTTATATCCTCTTCCAGCTTAAAACTATTCAGCAGTTTCTCTTTGTAACTGCCATTCTTTACAATCTTAGTCAGCTTTATAAGCGACTGAACCTGAGGCCCCAGGTCAAGATAGTGCAGAAAAGCATCTTTCTCATAGCCTACATCTACAAAAGCCGCATTCAGCCCTGGCATGATTTTTTTTATCCGCCCAAGGTAAATATCACCAACAGCATAATTGTTGTTAATGTGCTCGGTGTTGAGTTCTACGAGTTGCTTATCCTGCAGTAAAGCTATAGTCACCCCGTTGGGGGTTGAATTGATGATTAATTCTTTTACCAACAGCTACTCTTTTATGGCGGTGGTGCCGCCCGGGTACAACACGAAATAATAATAACACAAGAACCTCCTATCGCAGTGCGTGGAGGTTAGGAGTTGTAAGTTCTGAGTTATAAGTTGTAAGAATTCACCTGCAACTTATAACGTACAACTTAAAACTATTTTTTCTTATGTCTATTTTTTCTTAAACGCTTTTTACGTTTGTGAGTAGCCATTTTATGTCTTTTTCTTTTTTTACCGCTTGGCATAGCTTTTAGTTTTTAATGTTTTATTTAATTTATTTCTTTAATTCTTGAACCTTACTGTCAACATACCTGCTTAGATTTGGATCAGCGGCAAGCTCTTTACTTTTTTCGTAAGCGGCTATTGCGTCATCTTTTTGTCCAAGGTTTTCATACGCTGAGGCTAAATAAAACCATGCGTCTGGTGTCGGTTTTACGTCAAGTACAGTTTTAAATCTGTTGACTGCTTTATCAAACTGGCCAGATTTTATCGAGAATAATCCCAAGTTCAAATTGGCTTTAGCATTTTTTGGATCTTGTTTAACAACTTCTAAAAGAAGTGTGATACCTTGCATTGGATTTGGTGTTCCGCTTACATAAGCCACTCCCAATCCTGTTTTTGCATCTAAACTAGCCGGATTTAATTCCAACGCTTTTTGATACGTTCCGATAGCTTTTTGAACCAGGGCAGGTTGTATTAAGCTGTCTTTTTCAGACTGATAAGCATCAGTAAATAAATCTCCTGATTTTATCCAGTCCGCATAGTTGCTGCCAGACTTTGCAAGCAATTCAAAATAGAATGCACTTGGAGCCGGTTGATTCACATCATCCCATTTACTTGCAAGTTGTCTTTGCAATTTTACTTTTTCGGAAGCTTCAGCTGACTGCAGCTGATTTTCGAGTTCTGTGATCTGTTGTGCTAAATTAGCGTTTAAGCTTTGTTTAGCCGTTTGAGATGCTGATTCTATTGTTAAAGCAGAAGTTTGTGCGGCATTTTCCGGGCCATCGCCAGAAGACTGCTCATCGTCTTTAACTAATCCTTTAATGTCTAAAGAAAGCAAAAGCCCCATCAGTACGACCACTAATCCAATAACTGCTATTTGCTTTCTGTTCATTTAAGATATTATGCTTCTGCGCCAGCTGCTTCTTTAGCCGCTGCCTCTAACTTGGTAACATTACCATTTTTAACTTTTTCAACAAACACTTTAGCAGGTTTGAAACTTGGAACGAAATGCTCCGGGATGATAATTGCGGTGTTTTTTGAAATGTTACGTGCTGTTTTTGTCGCTCTTTTCTTTACCACAAAGCTCCCAAAACCTCTTACGTATACATTTTCACCTTCTACCATTGAGGTTTTCACCACTTTAAAAAACGCTTCTACCGCTTCCTGTACATCTAACTTCTCAATTCCAGTCTTACTAGATATCTCTGCGATAATTTCTGCTTTAGTCATGTCTAAATTAATTAAACTTTATTCGTAAACACTTAATTGTTTTGGGGTTGCAAAAGTATTGCTTTAAATCGAATTCATGAAATAAAACAAAAAATTATTCCTGCATCAATGTATTTATACGTAATTACCTTTGTAAAATTGTTTAATTGAAAACATAATGAGTTTTATTTCAGAGGTAATAGAATGGTATAATTTGAACAAGCGCGACTTACCATGGAGAAATACAACCGACCCTTATGTTATCTGGTTATCGGAAATTATTTTACAGCAAACTCGTGTAGATCAGGGATTACCATACTTTTATCGCTTTGCAGAAAAGTACCCTTCAGTATCTGACTTTGCCGCAGCGTCAGAGGATGAAATATTAAATCTGTGGCAGGGCCTGGGGTATTATTCGCGAGGGCGAAATATGCACCACACCGCTCAAATGGTGATGGAGGATCATGCGGGATATTTTCCGAAAAAGTACGACGAGCTTATTAAACTTAAGGGAATTGGCGAATATACAGCCGCTGCAATTTCCTCTTTTTCGGCAAACGAAGCAAAAGCCGTGGTGGATGGAAACGTTTTCAGAGTTTTAGCAAGATATTTCGGTGTTGATGAACCGATCAATTCATCAAAAGCAAAAAAGCTTTTCACAACGTTAGCGAATGACGTTATAGATCCAACAAATCCTGCTATAAGTAACCAGGCTTTAATGGAGTTTGGCGCATTACATTGCAAGCCACAAAATCCATTGTGTCAAACTTGTCCTGTGCAGATTGGTTGCTATGGGTATAAAAACATGTTGGTTGATAAACTTCCTGTTAAACTTAAGAAAGCAGCGGTCAGGAATCGTTTTTTTAATTACATAGTGCTCATCAATGATCAAAAGTTATTGATGAATAAACGCGGACCGAATGATATATGGCAAAATCTTCATGAGCTTCCCTTGTTCGAAACGGAAAGCTATCAGGATGCGTCTGATGTTGTTAATGCCGCAGAATTTAAAAAGCGCTTTGGAAAAGTTGAAATTAGTTCAGTTGAGGGGCCAATCAAGCACTTGTTAAGTCATCAAAAGATACATGCCCAATTCATAGTTATTTCTCAGGTTGATTCAGGTCAGGTGTTCAAAGAGGGGGGCTGGTTTTTCACTGATCTGACTAATCTTGATAAACTGGCGCAACCTAAATTAATTTTTGCTTTCCTCAAAAAATTCATAAATTGAAAATTGTTAAATTATAAACTAAATTCATGTCAGGAGTTAACAAAGTTATTTTGATTGGGCATTTAGGCAAGGATCCTGAAGTTCGGCATCTTGAAGGCGGTACCACTTTGGTTAATTTTCCTCTTGCTACTTCCGAAACGTATAGTAAAGACGGCAAAAAAATAGAGCAAACCGAGTGGCATAACATCGTGATGTGGCGTGGGCTTGCAGATGTCGCAGCTAAATTTCTTCAAAAAGGAAAGCAAGTTTACATCGAAGGGAAACTCAGGAGTCGTAATTACGAAGACAAAGAGGGAAATAAAAGATATGTTACTGAAATTGTAGCAGAAAATTTTACTATGCTGGGCCGTAAAAGTGAGAACGAAAACCATAGTAGTCATCAACAGAGCTCAAATAACTCGCCCACTACAAAAAGGGAAGATCAGCTTGTCGATTTTTCTGATGATGGTTCGGATGATTTGCCATTCTAAAGAGCACTCATTCAGTGTATTATCTATTAACTGAATGAATGATCTTTTGCCTTTTAACGCTTGCCAGAGCGTTTTCAATAAAACATACATTAAATTTACATTCCGTATTGGATAAATAATTATTTATTCAATACTTTTGCATGCTTTAAACCTATTAATATACTGTAAGTCAAAGCATAGAAATGAACGTATCTTTAACCATAAATACAAAGCAAATCTCCTACAAAAGTGGGTGTGCGAGCTATATGGTACGTGAGAAAAAAAACACGGAGCGTTTAGTTCTAAGGCACCGACGACCGTTTATGCCAAGGGTTTGATTTTTTCCCCTCCCCACTGTGTCCGAATTATTCGGATGATAAACAACAAATTTTCTTTAAAACTGTAAAAGCTTAATGCTTTTTTATCCGTAAAGCGGATTTTTTGAAAAATGAACGAAAACGATTTCTCTATAGTAGTAGCATCTGAGGCCCATATTGAATATGCGCAGCAGATTTGTGATGAAATGGCCGAATCAGCAAAAGCTCGGGGAACTGGTATCGCAAAAAGAAGCCCTGAATATGTGGGCAACAAAATGCGGGAAGGGAAAGCGGTTATTGCTTTGCACAAGGATGGCACTTGGGCCGGATTTTGTTACATAGAAACATGGGATGGTGAGTTTGTAGCTAACTCAGGTTTAATTGTGAATCCTATTTATCGCAAGGCAGGATTGGCTAAAGCCATTAAAAAAAGAATTTTTAACCTATCTAGGGAAAAATATCCTGATGCCAAGATATTTGGTTTAACTACGGGTTTAGCCGTAATGAAGATAAATTCTGAATTAGGATATGAACCTGTAACCTATTCTGAGCTTACAAAAGATGAAAATTTTTGGAGCGGCTGCAAAAGCTGTGTAAATTTCGACATTTTAACCATGAAGGAACGTAAAAATTGCCTTTGTACCGCAATGCTTTATGATCCGGTTGAGAAGAAGAAAGATGCAGAAGAGGCTGCGGAAAAAGCTAAAAAGGAGATGACTCACAAAGCTTCTCTTCTGGAACGTATTGAAGAGTCTATCAAAAAGTCGTTGAAAAGCGTTATCGCAAATATTAATCTTGTTCCTAATACTTACTCTAATAAATAATGAAGAAGAAAGTTGTTTTGGCCTTTAGTGGCGGTCTAGATACATCTTATTGTGCTATTTACCTATCTAAAGACTTAGATCTTGAAGTACACTCTGTAATTGTTGACACCGGTGGTTTTAGTAAAGAGGAACTTGAACATATTGAGAAGAGGGCTTATGCATTAGGTGTTACATCACACCATGCTGTTGATGCTGTTAAAGGATATTATGATAGCTCAATCCGTTACCTGATTTACGGAAATGTATTAAAAAATAATACTTATCCCCTATCTGTAAGCGCAGAGCGTGTTACTCAGGCTACCGCAATTGCCGAATACGCAAAGGAAATTGGTGCTGATTTTGTTGCTCATGGTTCAACCGGAGCAGGAAACGATCAGGTTCGTTTTGACATGATTTTTAACATTCTTTGTCCGAATGTTGGCATCATCACACCTATACGTGATCTGAAGTTATCCCGCGAAGCGGAGATCGAATATTTAAAAGGTCATGGAGTTGAATTTAACTTCGAAAAAGCGCAATATTCCATTAACAAAGGTATTTGGGGAACTTCAGTTGGAGGGAAAGAAACGCTTTCGTCGAAGGGAATTTTGCCAGAAGAAGCATGGCCAACTCAGGTAACCAAAACAGGCACCGAACAGGTTGAAATAGAATTCAAAAAAGGGGAACTTGTTGGAGTAAATGGACAACAGTACCAACATCCTGTAGAAGCCATTCAAGCAATACAAGCATTGGCCGGGCCGTACGGGATCGGTCGTGATATACATATTGGCGATACTATTATTGGGATTAAAGGCCGCGTTGGTTTTGAAGCAGCTGCCCCAATGGTTATTATTAAAGCCCACCATACTTTAGAAAAGCACACTCTAACGAAATGGCAACTGAGCTGGAAAGATCAATTGGCGATGTTTTATGGTAACTGGATGCATGAAGGACAGTTTCACGATCCAATTATGCGTAATATGGAAGCTTTCCTTACCGACACCCAGAAAACTGTTTCAGGAAAAGTGTTTATTCAGTTAATGCCTTATCGTTTCCAGGTAATTGGAATTGAATCTAAGCACGATTTAATGGCTAGCAAATTCGGTAGTTACGGTGAGATGAATGAAGGCTACACTGGCGAGGATGTGAAAGGATTTTCTAAGATTTTTGGTAACCAGGTAAAGATTTACCATAGTGTGAACAGCGATGAAAGTTAGAGCCGGAATTGTTGGTGGCGCGGGGTATACAGGAGGAGAATTGCTTCGGATTTTGATAAATCATCCTAATGTTGATATCGCTTTTGTACATAGCAACAGTAACGCCGGCAATTATATTTACGATGTACATACTGATCTGATCGGCGATACGAGTATCAAATTTACTGGCGAGCTTTCGCAGGATATAGATGTTCTTTTCTTATGTGTAGGTCACGGCGATGCGAAGAAGTTTCTGGATGCAAACCCTATTGACGACACGATCAAGATTATAGATTTAAGTCAGGATTTTAGATTAGGCAAAAATTCAACACTTGGAAATAAAACGTTTATCTACGGACTGCCAGAGCTAAACAGAGAGTCCATTAAATTAGCAAAAAACATTGCTAATCCAGGGTGTTTTGCAAGTTGCTTACAGTTCGCCTTACTTCCTTTAGCCAAAGCAGGGCTGTTAAATAAAGATGTTCATATTTCTGCGACAACCGGTTCTACTGGTGCAGGACAAAGTCTTTCATCCACTTCTCATTTCAGCTGGAGAAACAATAATCTTTCGGTCTATAAAGCTTTTGGTCATCAGCATTTGAACGAAATTGGAGAAAGCATTAAACAACTTCAACCATCTTTTGCAGCAGAGGTTAATTTTATTCCTTACCGCGGAGATTTCACTCGAGGCATTATGGCCTCTGTATACACTGAATGTGATTTGAGCCAGGAAGCGCTGGACGATCTCTACCAAAAATATTACGCTGAACATGAGTTTACTCATGTAAGCAAAAAGAATATCAACTTAAAGCAAGTTGTAAATACAAATAAATGCCTGGTACATGTAGAGAAACATGGAAACAAAGTCATGATACTGAGTATAATTGATAATTTATTAAAAGGAGCATCCGGGCAAGCAGTTCAGAATATGAATTTGATGTTTGGATTTGACGAGAGGGCAGGATTGAGGCTGAAAGCGCAGGCGTTTTGAGCAGAAAGGATAAAGCCTAAAGCTGAAAGCTCATGCGTGACTATAAGAAACTTGAAGTATGGAGAAGAGCACATCAATTAACTTTGTTTGTGTATCGGGACGTACTTCCATTATTTCCACAGCATGAAACTTTTAGCCTAGCTTCGCAAACTAAACGGGCAGCCTATTCTATTTCGATGAATATCGTTGAAGGTTGTGGCAAGCACACTGAAAAAGACTTCACGAATTTTCTCGATATAAGTTTAGGTTCAACACATGAATTGGAGTATTGCTGTCTATTGTCTAAAGATTTAAATTATCTTCCTGAAGAGGTATTTGTAATTATAAATAATGAAGTAAATCAGGTGAAAGCAATGCTTATCGGCTTAATCAAGTCTATACGTGGCTAGAAGCTTTATGCTTTCAGCTTTTACCTTTAACCTTAATATACATGAAACTATTCGACGTTTACCCAATAAATAATATCGAAATTGTTAAAGGACAAGGCAGTCTTGTTTGGGATAAAAATGGACAGGAGTACCTGGATTTATACGGCGGTCACGCTGTAATCTCTATCGGGCATACTCATCCGCATTATGTTAGCCGACTTACAGAACAATTAAATAAGCTGGGTTTCTATTCTAATTCGGTTGAAATTCCGCTTCAAGCTGAATTAGCGGAAAAGCTGGGGAAAGTTTCGGGCAGAGAAGATTATCAGTTATTTTTAATTAGCTCTGGAGCAGAAGCAGTCGAAAATGCTTTAAAACTCGCTTCATTTTATAATGAACGTAAAAAGATAATCTCTTTTACAGGAGCGTTTCACGGCCGGACATCTCTTGCAGTTTCAGTTACAAATAATCCAAAACTTGTAGCGCCGGTTAACGAAACTGACAATGTCATTTTTCTTCCTCATAATGATGAGGCTGCTTTAGAGCAGGCTTTCGCCGAATCAGGAAATGAGATCTGTGCAGTGATCATCGAAGGGATTCAAGGCGTTGGCGGAATAAAAGTGGCAACAGAAAGTTTCCTTCAAAAAATCCGTTCACTTTGCGATAAATATAACTCTGTCTTTATCGCTGACTCGGTTCAATGTGGCTATGGAAGAAGCGGGAAATTTTATTCACATGATTTTGCCGGCGTAGATGCAGATATTTACACCATGGCCAAAGGAATGGGCAATGGTTTTCCAATCGCCGGAATATCAATATCTCCGAAGTTTAAGGCATGGCATTATATGCTGGGAACTACTTTCGGAGGAAACCATTTGGCTTGTTCAGCCGGTTTAGCTGTTCTGGAAGTTATCGAACAAGATAATCTGATGCAGAATGCTGCTGAAGTTGGGACGTACTTATTAAACGAGTTAAAAAAAATTGACAGAATAAAAGAAGTTAGAGGCCGTGGCCTAATGATAGGAATTGAGTTACCGGACGAATTAAGTCATGTAAAAAAAGACCTTTTATTTAAGCATCATATCTTTACAGGGGAAGCAAAACCAAATGTGATTCGTTTGTTGCCTGCTCTGAATTTAAGTAAAGCTCATGCAGATAGATTTCTTGAAGCTTTCAGCAAAACAGTAGCCGAACAGCCAGTTTCAGTTTAGCTCTCAAATCTTATGTCTCATATCTCAAATCTTAATAGATGAAATTATTCACCTCAGTACACGATGTTGCCAATGTTCCGGCTATTGTAAAAGAAGCATTAGAACTTAAAGCAAATCCATTCGCTCATCAGGAACTTGGAAAAAATAAGACCATCGGGTTAATTTTCCTTAATCCGAGTCTTCGTACCCGTTTAAGCACTCAAAAAGCGGCTCTTAATTTGGGCATGAATGCCATTGTGATGAATATCGACAAAGAAGGATGGGCGTTGGAAACCCGTGATGGTGTGGTGATGAATGGAACTACAGTGGAGCATATTCGCGAAGCTGCTGGTGTGATGGGAGAATATTGTGATATTTTGGGAATCAGGTCTTTTCCGAGTCTAAAGGATAAAGAAGAAGATTACAGTGAAGATATCTTTAACAAGTTTATCAAATACAGTGGTATTCCAGTGGTAAGCTTAGAAAGCGCGACCCGTCATCCGCTGCAAAGCCTAGCTGATTTAATAACGATAGAAGAGCATAAAAAAACGGCGAAACCTAAAGTTGTTTTAACCTGGGCTCCGCATGTAAAAGCGCTTCCGCAAGCTGTGCCTAACTCGTTTGCAGAATGGATGTGTAAAGCTCAGCAAGAGGGAATGATTGATTTTGTAATTACTCATCCTGAAGGATATGAGCTTGCAGAACAATTTACGCCTGGAGCGTCAATTACTTACAATCAGGAGGAAGCATTGGCCGGTGCAGACTTTGTTTATGTAAAAAACTGGTCAAGCTATCAGGATTACGGTAAGGTTTTAAGCGATGGTGAAGGTTGGATGATGACTCAGGAGAAGCTGAAAATCACTAATCAGGGAAAAGTGATGCACTGCCTGCCGGTTCGCCGGGATTTAGAGCTTGGATCTGATATATTGGACAGTGACGATTCTTTAGTGATTAAAGAAGCTGGAAATCGGGTTTGGGCTGCTCAAGTGGTGATAAAAAGTATATTGGAGGCGTTATAATGAATCCACTTTACGTCATCAAAATCGGCGGCAATGTCATAGATAATTCTGAGAACCTGTACAATTTTCTGAATGATTTTGCAGGAATTGAAGGGCATAAAATTCTTATTCATGGGGGTGGTAAGTTAGCGACTGATTTATCCCATACAATGGGAATAGAACCTAAAATGGTTGATGGTCGCCGGATAACAGATATTGAAACCCTACGCATTGTAACTATGGTGTACGCTGGTTTGATAAATAAAAACATCGTTGCTCAGTTACAACGCTTCGAATGCAATGCTATCGGTTTAACTGGTGCCGATGCCAATCTTATCCGTGCAAACAGGCGACCTGTTAAGGATATTGATTACGGCTTTGTCGGCGACTTACATGAAGGTTCTGTTGCAAAAAATAGATTGAGCGACTTGCTTGAAGCGGGTTTAATCCCGGTTTTTTCTGCAATTACTCACGATGGCGAAGGTCAGCTTCTAAATACCAATGCTGATACCATTGCATCAGCTATCGCGATAGCAATGTCTTCGAGATACAAAGTTAGTCTCGTATATTGCTTCGAGAAAAAAGGAGTGCTTACTGATGTTGCTGACGATGAATCGGTTATCAGACAAATCAGTTCTTCGGAATTTGGAAAGCTAAAAGCCGATGAAATTATTGCTGGAGGAATGCTTCCTAAGTTGGAGAACGCCTTCAAAGCAATAAACAGTGGAGTGAGTGAGGTGTATATCGGTAAATCAGATGAGCTTGCTCTTTTAAATCAACAATTATTCGGAACACGATTATTTGCATAAAATGGAGAATAACGGAAATATAGCCATACTTGGCAGTGGAAATATGGGACTGGCTTTTGCGTCGGGTTTGGTGAAATCGAACACTTATAAGCCTTCGCAAATTATCCTGACAAGAAGAAGCATTACCAATCTTACAAAAGAAGCTGAAGAAGGGTACCAAACTACTACTAACAATTTTGAAGCGGCATCAAAGGCATCTATCGTTGTTTTGGCGGTTTTGCCTCAACAGCTAAATTCGCTTTTGGCGGAAATTGAGGGAGCCATAAATCCTAAAAAGCATTTGATTATTTCTGTTATTACCGGCGTTACATGTAAAGATATTAAAGCAAAACTTAGTGAGGAAATTCAGGTTGTTCGTGCAATGCCTAACACTGCAATATCAATTGGGCAATCGATGACATGTATAACAACTGACAATGCCAGTAAGGAATACTTAGATCTTACAGAAAAGCTGTTTGAAACTGTAGGTTCTGTTGTACAGATACATGAAGATCTGATGTCGTCTGCAACAGCTTTATGTGCTTGTGGTATAGCATTTTTTTTACGAGCAATTCGTGCTGCATCTCAAGGTGGGGTTGAGATAGGTTTCCACGCTGAAGATGCTTTAAAAATGGCCGTGCAAACCGCGAAAGGTGCGGCAGATCTATTACTGCTTCACGGTAGTCACCCAGAACATGAAATCGACAAAGTAACTTCTCCTAAAGGATGTACCATTGCCGGCTTGAACGAAATGGAGCATCAAGGCTTTAGTTCGGCATTGATTAAAGGGATAAAACTTTCTGCTCTAAAAGCCGGGGGATTATATAAAGAGAATTAATTCTAATGACTGATAAACTTGCAGCAGAAAGTATAGATTTATTGCAAAGTCTTATTGCCATTCCTTCTTACAGCAGGGAAGAAGACAAGACGGCTTATATACTTGAGCTCTTTTTTTCAGAACATGGGCTGCAACCGAAACGCAAGAAGAATAATATCTGGAGCGTAAATTATCATTACGATCCTCAAAAGCCCACAATCCTTCTTAATTCACATCACGATACCGTAAAACCCAACCCTGGATACACCCGCAATCCTTTTTCGTCGGATATTGAGGATGGGAAACTATTTGGTTTGGGTAGTAACGATGCCGGAGGGTGCCTGGTTTCTCTTATTGCAGCTTTCCGGTATTTCTACGATAAAAGGGACCTTAAATATAATTTATGTATTGCTGCAACCGCAGAAGAAGAGATCTCCGGAAAAAATGGGATAGAATCACTTGTCCCTGATTTAGGTCCACTAGATTTTGCCATCGTGGGCGAACCAACCCTGATGGATTTAGCTATTGCTGAAAGAGGATTGATGGTACTTGATTGCGTGGCTCACGGAAAAGCCGGACACGCTGCAAGAGAAGAAGGTGAGAATGCTATTTATAAAGCAATAAAAGATATTGATTGGTTCCGCACATTTAAATTCCCTAAAGAATCTGAACTTTTCGGTCCTGTAAAAATGTCGATAACAGTTATCAATGCGGGATCGCAGCACAATGTCGTTCCTGCAGAATGCACCTTTACTGTCGATGTTCGCGTTACTGACGCCTATCGGAATGAAGAGGTTGTAGACATAATAAAGCAACATGTTGCTTGTGACGTAACTCCTCGATCGACAAGGCTGAAGCCTTCTTCTATAAGTAAGGATCATCCATTTGTTCAGGCGGGATTAGCTTTAGGAAGAAAAACTTATGGCTCGCCTACGACAAGTGATCAGGCATTGCTGGATATAACTTCGGTTAAGATTGGTCCGGGTGATAGTGCAAGATCTCACATGGCTGATGAATTTATTTATGTAGATGAAATTCGCGAGGGGATTGAGTTGTACGTGAAAATCTTGGAAAAATTATTGCTTTAATTCATACTTGATAGATTTGTATCTTTGAATAATTTGCTGGACATGACTGATTATAGAAATTATATTGAGATAAGACCTGATGTACGCTTTGGAAAACCTTGTGTCAAGTCTACCAGAATTTCTGTTTCTGATGTATTGAGTTGGATGGCAAATGGAATGACTACAGAAGACATCGTCAATGATTTTCCTGAATTGTCGGAGGAGCAAATCCATGCTTGCTTAGCTTATGCCGCAGATAAGGAACATAAATTACGGGTAATCCAGTGAAGCTACTTTTCGATCAGAATATTTCATTCAGGATACTCAAAATTCTTAACAATCATTTTCCAGGCTCTGCCCAGGTGCGCGAGTTGAAATTAGAAGGATCAACCGATCAGGAAATCTGGAAGTTTGCAAAGGTCAATAATTACGTCATAGTAAGTTTCGATGCTGATTTCTACGATTTTTCGAGTTTGTATGGCCATCCGTCTAAAATAATTTGGCTGCGCACAGGCAACACAAAAACTTTTTATATTGCAAATCTTCTAATTCAAAAAGAAGGTTTAATCAAATCATTTTTAGAAGACGAGGAGATCTCATGCCTTGAAATCTATTAGTATATCGTAAATCGAATGAAACTTTGGCAAAAAGATAAGCAAGTAGAAAAATCAGTAGAAACGTTTACCGTTGGTAAAGACCGGGAATTAGACGCGGAAATGGCAGCCTTCGATGTACTTGGTTCGCTTGCTCATACACGTATGCTCGAAAGCATAAGTTTACTCAGTAAAGAGGATTTAAACACGGTTCAGAAAGAATTAAAAAACATCTACAAGGAAATTGCTGAAGGTAATTTCACGATCGAAGACGGTGTAGAAGACGTTCATTCGCAAGTAGAATTATTGTTAACTCAGCGTATTGGCGAAGCAGGAAAAAAAATCCATAGTGGTCGATCACGTAACGACCAGGTTTTGGTTGATCTTAAATTGTACTTCCGAAGTCAGATTCAGCGTACTGTCGAAAATACAGAGGCTTTATTTCAGCAACTCATTACCTTAAGTAACGAACACAAAGACAAACTTCTTCCGGGATATACACATTTGCAAATTGCAATGCCGTCGTCTTTTGGCTTATGGTTCGGCGCTTATGCCGAGAGCCTTGTTGACGACTTGGAAATGATGCTGGCTGCCTGGAAAGTTTGCAATAAAAATCCTCTGGGTTCTGCAGCCGGATATGGTTCGTCTTTTCCGCTAAATCGTACCATGACGACCCAGTTATTGGGCTTCGATTCCCTGAACTATAATGTGGTTTATGCTCAAATGGGACGTGGGAAAACAGAACGAATACTCGCTCAGGCTATGTCTTCTATCGCTGCAAGTCTTGCAAAGCTTTCAATGGATGTGACTTTGTTCATTAATCAAAATTTCGGTTTTATAAGCTTTCCTGATGAGCTTACGACAGGATCGAGCATAATGCCTCACAAGAAAAATCCCGATGTTTTTGAGTTGATGCGCTCGCGTTGTAATAAAATTCAGGCTTTGCCAAATGAAATTGCTTTGATGACTACTAATTTACCATCGGGTTATCACCGTGATTTGCAGTTGTTAAAAGAAAATCTTTTCCCGGCATTTCAATCATTAAATGAATGCCTTGAGATGGCCGTCTTCATGCTTCAAAATATCTCAGTTAAAGATGATATTTTAAAAGATCCAAAATACCTTTATCTCTTTAGTGTAGAGGCTGTTAATGAAGATGTTTTAAAAGGACTGCCTTTCCGCGAAGCCTACAAAAAAGTCGGTCTTGAAATTGAACGAGGCGAGTTTAAAGCGCCGGAAAAAGTTCAGCATACACACGAAGGTAGCATTGGGAACTTATGCAATCAGGAAATCAGCGCTGCTTTTCAGCAAACCTTATCTTCATTTAATTTTAAAAAAGTAGAGCAAGCAATTCGAGAGCTTGTATCCGAATAGAAATACCACATTATGTCAGTATCACGTTTAGCACAAAATCTTAGAGGTTCAGAAATCATAAAAATTGCCGGCGAAATAAATGAGCTGAAGAAGCAAGGACAAAACATTGTTAATTTAACAATTGGAGATTTCGATGCTAATATATATTCCATCCCTGAAGAGCTTCAACAAGGCATTGTAAATGCATATGCAGCTCATCAAACTAATTATCCTCCTGCAGATGGAATGTTAAGTCTTCGCGAAAGCGTTAGCGGGTTTTTAAAAGATGAACTGGGATTGAGTTATGCAACAAATGAAATATTAATTTCAAGCGGTTCGAGACCGATTATTTATGCGACGTATCTTGCTTTAATCGATCCGGGGGACAAAGTTCTTTTTCCTGCACCATCCTGGAACAACAATCATTATTGCGATTTAACCAGTGCAGATGGCGTCGCTATTTCAACAAGGGCGGAAAATAATTTCATGCCTACCGCTGATGATTTGCGCCCGCACATTTCAGGAGCAACATTGCTAGCTCTTTGCTCTCCATTAAATCCAACAGGAACAATGTTCTCTAAAAAGGATTTAGAAGAAATCTGCGATTTGGTGCTTGAAGAGAACAGCAAAAGAAAGGCGGGAGAGAAACCTCTTTACATCCTATACGATCAAATTTACTCCATGCTTACTTTTGGTGAGCATCAGCACTATGATCCTATAACTCTGCGACCCGAAATAAGAGACTATGTAGTTTATGTTGATGGAGCTTCAAAATGTTTCGCGGCTACTGGAGTACGTGTTGGCTGGGGCTTTGGTCCGAGTGTTGTGATTGATAAGATGCGCTCGATTGTGGGGCATATGGGAGCCTGGGCGCCTAAAGCAGAGCAGGTAGCGATGGCCGAATTCCTAAAGAATAAAACTGCTGTTGATAATTATTTAAGCAATTTTAAGATCCGCGTTACCAAAAGCCTCGATACTCTTTACAAAGGCTTTCAGCAATTAAAATCGGAAGGATTTAATGTAGACGCAATTGAACCAATGGGAGCAATCTATCTTACTTTAAAGCTCGACTATGCAGGTAAAACCACAGAAGATGGGCAAGTTCTAAAAGACAGCAACGATATTAACTTTTATCTTATCAAAGAAGCTAAAGTAGCTCTGGTTCCCTTTTCTTCATTTGGTACTGGTCCTGAAGTTAACTGGTTCCGAGCCTCGGTAGGAGCATGTTCTGCTGAAGAGATTGCTGCCATGATTCCACGCATTAAACAAGCTTTAAGTAAATTAAAATAGAAAAAGCAGACATTCCAAAAGCTCTATGCTTTGGAATGTCTGCTTTTTACGCGCTCATTCTCCGGGCGAACTAATGTACTTTTTTCCCTCCATTTTCTTTCAGCTTCCAAACTTGCGGACGAATTTAACCGCAATCAGATCTTACCTCAAAGGGCTTTTCGCCGAGGAACATCATTCCCGTTTGCTTCAAAACATTTTTGCACTTGGTGTGTTCAAAATAGTACACTAACTATAAACAAATGAAATCCTGTAAAATTTACTTTGCTGCGCTATTATTGCCTATAGCTTTAATCGCAGGCTCTTGTTCAAATAACTCTGCAAACGCAGATGAACCGGAAGTTGAAACGATGGACTCCATTTCAAAGGAACTTGATAAGAGCACTAAAGCTCTTGAAGATCAGGCTCAAAAAGTCGAAGCTTCATTGGAGAAAGTTGATAAAGAATTTGAACCTGCTCAATAAAGATCATGAAAAGAAAAAGCATTTTGAGGATCACTATCCTCCCCCTAATGGTATTTGCAGCCCTTGCATTTACAAATCTGCAACCTAAGAAAGATAACGATAAAAACGATAAAGGAAATAAATCACAAGAACACGGAGGGGATAAAGGAAAAAGCGGAGATGATAAAGGAAAAAATATCGACAAATCGTCGGGAAATAATAACCAGGCAAAGAGCCAGGGTAATAAAGAAGTGAGAAATCCTGGTAAAGACAATAATAAACTTGATAAAGGGCCGGGGAATTCGAAAGCTGATAATGGGAAGCAGGAAAACCGGAATGTATATCGCAGCAATGGAAATAGTAAATCCAGGAATGGAAACAGGAATGTAGATATCGATTGGAATCTGGGAGATTTTGCAAACAGAAAACATCCGAAAGATCAGAAAAAGGTAACTATTTGCCACAATCCTTCATCAGAAAATTCAAATAACGGTGTAACTATTAATGTTTCCGAAAACGCCTTACAGGCCCATTTGAACCACGGCGACCAGAGGGGAAATTGCAATATAAATTATTCTGACCGCTGGTCCGACAGATACGTTAAATCAAGAGAAAATGTTTATAATAGATATGAACAAACTTGGGAAACAATGTCCTACAGCGAGGCGCTTCTAAGATTAGCGGCAGATAAGCTTCTGGGTATAAGATCCAATCTGGATAGAAGCAGATCAACTCTAACATCTGATGAAATACAGCGTCGTGAGGCTCTTATTATGGATCTTCAAAACAATGTGTATTCTCTTGAAAATCAGCTGGGGCAAACCAGGCAACAGCTTGATTCTGATGTAAATATTATTATCAAGTTATAATAGCAGCTGCCAAACAGGAGAAATCCGATAATGCTTAGGCGTTATCGGATTTCTGTTAATATCAATTTTTTTAAGCCGCAGTAGAAATATGCTTCACCAAACTCCTTTTAGCCAATGGTAACAAGGTTTGTTCTAAGGGGAAAGTAATATCACTTTCTATGTGATACACCGCCGGATTCGGAAAATCACGCCTGCTTAATATCAAATCATTTTTAATGGCTTCAGGAGTGTAAATGAACGTTCTTGCGTAGCTCGAAATAAATGCGGTATTTATTCCCCTGTATTTCTCATCCTTGCTTTCAAAAATCGTAACCTGATATTCGTATACATGGGTAGATTTTTCTTCACCGTTTCTTAATAAGATGTAGCCCTGGTACGGATATAGAGGCATAACACCAATTGGCTCAATACTTAGCCGACTTTCAACAAATTCATAAATCTCTTTCCCTTCACGGATGGCAGGATTAAGTTCATTTAAAGAAAAGCTGATAATCGTCTCGATCTCTTGCATTAACGAATCATCTTTCACCATCTTTTCGTAGGTGAGTTTCACGGCTTCTATATCAGCATGAGAGAGTCGCTCTGGAAAAGCTTTTTGAAGTGCCGATTTATTCTCTTTAAATTTCAGAAGGTTGTTATAATGGAACACCAGGTCATTTAAATCGGGATATAACTTCGTTTTATGAAAATGATGATTGATCTGTTGCAGATAAGCGAGCAGCTGATATTTTTTACGTTCGAAATCTACCGAGCCTTCAATAAACCAGTTTACACTTAATGTTTTCATATACTTATTGATTTAACGATTAATAAAGCTTACGTCGATTAGTACATTCCATGTAATAATATAAATCTGTGTAATCTTTTGATAAATTTGCAGGGATGCCTAAAGGAACACTATTTCTGATTCCGGTGCCTTTAGCCGAAAATTCGGCTGACAAGGTCCTCACAACTTACCAGTTCAATCTTATTAACAATCTTACTACCTATATAGTTGAGAACGAAAAAACTGCCCGTTTCTGGTTAAAGAACATGGGATTAAAAATTCCCCAAAGCCAGTTATTAATTCATGTTTACGGTAAGCACTCCGAAAAGGTTGACATGCGCAGCTATTTTATAGAATTGGAAAACGGTAAAGATGTTGGATTGATGAGTGAAGCTGGTTGTCCGGCTGTAGCCGATCCTGGGTCTGATATTGTTGCAGAAGCTCACCGCAGAGGCATTAAAGTGGTTCCGATGGTTGGTCCAAGCTCTATTTTACTGGCTTTAATGGCTTCCGGATTTAACGGACAAAGCTTCACTTTTCATGGTTATTTGCCGATTGATAAGGCACAACGAAGCAAAAGAATCAAAGAGCTCGAAAACATCGCCGAAAGGCATAATCAAACTCAGATCTTTATTGAAACCCCTTTTAGAAATAATCAAATTCTTGAGGATATCTTAAAAACCTGTAATGGCCATACACGCTTATGTGTGGCTTGCAATATAACAGCAGAAGATGAACAAATTATATCCCAACCCATTGAACAATGGCGCAAAAAAAAGGTTGACTTCCATAAAAAGCCTGCAATCTTTTTGATATGTAAATGAATTTCTTGCCTTCACATAGTTCTGTAATTATCGTAGGAGCAGGTCCATCAGGACTCATGATGGCTGCACAACTTCTTCGATTCGGTATACAGCCGATTATTATTGATTCGAAAACTGAATTGAGCAAAGAGTCCAGAGCATTAGCCGTACAGGCTCGTTCTCTCGAAATTTTCAGGCAAATGGGTCTGGAAGAAGCCGCCTTGAAAGAAGGAAATATAGCAAAGGGATTAATTCTTCATTTGGATACAGAAGAGGTTGCACACATTAATTTATCGAGTATTGGTGCAGGTAAAAGCCCGTTTCCCTATGTGCTGATTCTCGAGCAAACTAAAACTGAACGCATCTTAGTAGACTATCTCACGTCCAATACATGCCCTATCTACTGGAATACTCAATTGATTGACGTTCATCAAACGGATAAGCTTGTAACTATTAAAATCAATAGAGATCACGCAGAGGAATTTATTAGTTGCGATTGGCTAATTGGGGCGGATGGGTCTTCCAGCAGGGTGCGAAAAAGCTTGAAAATCGCTTTTAGCGGAGGGACGTACAATCATAAGTTCTTTTTAGCAGATGTTAAGTCCGGGCAAGGTGTTACCGCTGATGCTGTCAGAGCTTTTTTTACAGAGAATGGCTTTACAGCCGTTTTCCCAATGCACGATGCCAACTATCGTTTTATAGGTGTTTTGCCCCGAGCTTTATCGGATAAACCTGATCTTTCTTTCGACGATTTAAGACCCTACCTGACTTATAATCTAGGTTTCCCGATGACAGAACAATGCTGTAACTGGTTTTCGATTTACCAGGTGCACCACCGAATGGCAGAACGGTTTAAAACTCAGCGATGCTTTTTAATCGGCGATGCGGCACATATACATTCTCCGGCAGGGGGACAAGGAATGAATACCGGACTTCAGGATGCTTATAATCTTGCCTGGAAACTCGCTGGTGTAATCGATCAGAAGTACTCTGAAGCTATTTTAGATAGTTATGCAGAAGAGAGGATGCCGGTTGCTCAACGACTTTTAAAAACCACTGATAGACTTTTTACCTTAATCGTAGGACAAAATTGGTTAATCAGAAAAGTTCGGAATTTACTTTTGCCTTTGTTCAGAAGTAAAAGGATGAAAAGTGCTTCATTAAACCATGCAATCTTCGGCCTTATTTCTCAGACAGCTTTGAATTACCGACAAAGTCCGCTTTCACTTCATCATAGTATTGCAAAGAAAATTAAAGCTGGAGACAGACTTCCTTACATTAAGTTTTACGACGAGAAGTTAAAACAGGAAACGGATTTGCACAGCTGGTGTGAACCTATTGGCTTCACTTTAATCATCATCGGACAGCTAAGTCAGCGCGATGTATTGGCGGTGGCTAAATGGATAAAACTAACCTATCCCAACGGCCTCAATTTTTTTTATTTGCCTCCGTCTGAGCGTAACCAGCATGTGTTTAGCTGTTTTGAGATCAGGGAAAATAACCGCAAGGCAATAGTTGTAAGGCCGGATATGTATATCGGATATATGAATGATGTAGTGGATATTGAGCTTATCGGAGGATACCTAAAGGAGAATATCGGTTGGGCTTAAATATTAGCCATGTATCGTTTCGCTCTTTCCGTAATTCTGGATCACCTGAGCCTCGTATTCAAGTAATTCATTCCATCTTTTATCAACATCAATAGTTTCAGCATATTTTTTGGCCATTTTAATAAACATGGCGTAGTGACCAGCCTCGCTTATCATAAGCTCGTGGTAGAATGCCGATAACTTTTCATCATTGATGTTCTCTGATAATACTTTAAATCGCTCGCAACTTCTGGCTTCAATCATAGCAGAAAAAAGCAGACGATCAATTAGCTGAGCTTCTCTGCCACCGCCTTTTATTACAAACTTGGCTAATTCATTAACGTAATTATCCTTGCGTTCTCGTCCGAGGACAAAGCCTCGTTCTAAAATGATATCATGAACACGCTTAAAATGATCTATTTCTTCGCGAACCAAATCCGCCATCTCCTGAACCAAATCAGAAAGATTAGGGTTTTGCACAATTAATGTAATAGCATTACTCGCAGCCTTTTGTTCGCAAAAAGCATGATCGGTAAGAATTTCTTCGATATTACTCTCCACAACATTCTTAACCCACTTTGGATCTGTTGGGAGTTTTAGCTTAAGGATGGTTTTATCAGTACTCACAATGCAAAGATAAAAACTTGATCTGCGGTTTTATCGATATAAATTTTTCGAATCTATAAACTCCAGCACAGAATCAGGGACAAAAAATTGTACATTTTTTCCATTTGAAATGGAGTTTCTAATAAACGTAGATGAAATTTCCATTAACGGAGTATCAGAAATTGTTATTGAAGGATGTGAAGCCAATTCAAGATTTTCGAACTCCGGACGGGGATAGACCAGTATTTTATAATCCTGAAGAAGTAATTCGTAATTCTTCCACTTTTTCAACGACTTCAAATTATCTGAACCCATTATTAACGTAAACTGATGTTCGGGATAACGTTCTTTCAAATGCGTTAAGGTATCTATAGTATAGGATGGCTGCGGTAATTTAAATTCAATATCACTTACTTTTATGCGTTCTGCACTTTCGGTAGCAAGTTTTGCCATTTCAAGCCTGTCGTACATATTCACCAGATCACTTTTATTCTTTAACGGATTGTGAGGTGATACCACGAGCCAAACCTGATCCAATTGAGTGTAATGGGCTATGTAATTAGCAATTATTAGATGCCCGGTATGAATAGGATTAAATGAACCGAAGAAAAGACCGATTTGCATCTGAAAGATATTAGATGTGCGACATTAAATTTGAGATCAACTAAGTTTATTCATTCACTAGCTATAAACAAGAAATTAGACCCCAATATAGTTTGAGGCCGCAGAACCTTTGGCATTTATAAACTCGCGAACTAATATCTCCGCTTCTTCGCAAGCAGTCTGCAAATCGTTATTAGGTAAAATAATATCGAATCTCTCGGCGTAGCCTAATTCCTTACCGGCCTTGCTAATGCGTTCACCAAGCTTTTCGGGGCTATCGGTCCCTCGTCCTGATAAACGCTGAACGAGTACTTCCAGAGATGGAGGTTGTACGAAAACAGCTAATGCCTGTTCGCCAAATTTTTTCTTTAATCTCAGGCCTCCTTCTACATCAATGTCAAAAACCACCACTTTCCCATCCGCCCAGATGCGCTCGATCTCTGATTTTAATGTTCCATAAAAGGTGCCCGAATAAACCTCTTCAAACTCCAAAAATTCATGTTTGGCCACTTTATGCAGAAAATCTTCTTTAGATATGAAATAGTAATCTTTATCATTTACTTCTGCGCCCCTGCTCTCTCTTGTTGTTGCGGAAATCGAGAATTCCAGCTCCGGTATTTTTTTTAAAAGGTAATGTACAATGGTTGTTTTACCTGCACCTGAGGGGGCCGAAAAGATTATAAGTTTACCTGTCTGCATGTTTGGGTTATGGGGTTGTATGTTATAGGTTGTATGTTCTATCCCGCAACTTACAACCCATCACTTATAACTATTTATAAAACGTTTAACAATTGCTCTTTAACTTTTTCCAATTCCTCTTTCATGCCAACAACCAATTGCTGAATATGTGCATCGTTGGCTTTTGACCCAATTGTATTTATTTCACGACCAATTTCCTGAGAAATGAATCCGAGTTTTTTGCCATTGGCATCCTGGGATTTAAGCGTTTCGAGAAAGTAATCGCAATGACTTTTCAGCCTTATTTTTTCTTCTGTGATATCTAACTTATCGATATAAAAAATCAGCTCCTGTTCTAGCCGATTCTGATCAACATTCTCCTTGCCTACATGTTCTTCCAGCATATTTGCTAACCGCTCTTTGATTAGGGGAATTCGTTTAGGCGCTTCCAGTTCAATTTTTTGCAAAGAGTCGTAAATGCTTTTAATTCTAAAGATCAGGTCCTCCTGCAAAACCCCGCCTTCATCGCTTCGAAACTTCTGGAAATCGAGCATTGCAGCTTGAAATGTTTTATGCATTTGTACCCACTCATCTTCAGAAATAGTATCTTCTTCGTACTTTACTACATCAGGAAAGTTGAGAGCCATTTGCAGGAGATTACTGCCTGAATCGTTTAATCTATCGGCAACGTCTCTAAGTTGTCTATAATATGATTGAAGTAAGTCGCCATCTATCGATGCGGTTTTTTTCTGAATTTCAGTATACTCTACTGTTATAGCAACGTTTACTTTTCCGCGTTCAATTTGTTTGCTGCATTCATTTCGGAGAACGAATTCCTTATCTGCGAAAGATTTGGGAAGTTTTAACGCGAGTTCAAGAAATTTGCTATTAAGAGATTTTATCTCTACAGTATACTTAGCATTGGCAAAATCAGTTACTGCAATACCGTAACCGGTCATTGATTTGAGCATTGGCAAAGATATAATTTATTCATTAACCCTAAACCAACTAAGAAGTTCTAAGAGTGTTTTAGATATTTAAGACCTCACAAGCTTTTTCTGCTGCCAGCTTTTCTGCATTTTTTTTATTGTAGTCTCTGCCAGATCCGATATTTTCACCATCAACCGTAACCTGTATCGTGAATAGTTTTGCGCTATCTCCTTCTGAATTAGCGATTAATTCAAAAGTGACATCCTTACCATGACGCTGGCACCATTCAATTAATTTGCTTTTGAAATTAGTTTCAGTGTTTTCAAGTGTATGAATGTCGATGTGGGGCTTTATAATTTGATTCAGAAGGAAGTTCCGGGTAAAATTGTAGCCTTTATCAAGATAAATTGCACCAATTAGCGCCTCAAACGCATCTCCCAGCAGGGATCCTTGTTTGTTGGGATAATTTACGATTCGATTGTCGTATTCAATTAAGTCTCCGAGTCCGAGTTTCCTTGCCAGCTGATTGAGATTGGACCGGTTTACAATTTTCGAGCGCATTTCTGTAAGAAAGCCCTCGTCTTTGTATGGATATCGCTTGAATAATTCCTCCGCTATTACCGATCCCAGCACCGCATCGCCTAAAAACTCCAGACGCTCATTGCTGTTTTTTGTGCCGTTTTTTAAAACTATCGCGATAGAACGATGGCGAAATGCCATTCGGTAAAGTTTTACATTTCCTGGAACAAAGCCTAAAAGATTGCTTAGTCTGATAATATATTCTCGATGGGGAGAGAAATGAAGCTTATAAATTCTGGAAAACAGCATCCGGTACGTTAATTGGGATATTAACTTTTAAATATAAAATAGCAGTGTTTCATTTATAACACTGCTATTTATATTATGCTTCATATTTTTTGAAGATAACTGATGCATTGTGTCCACCAAAGCCGAATGTGTTACTTTGTGCCGCCCTAACAATTCGTTTTTGAGCAACATTAAAAGTTAAATTCAAACTTTGATCTATTTCAGGATCATCAGTAAAATGATTTATTGTAGGCGGGATAATGTCATTCTGAATTGCAAGAATACAAGCAATACTTTCAATAGCACCCGCAGCACCTAATAAATGGCCGGTCATTGATTTAGTAGAGCTGATATTCAATTTGTAAGCATTCTCGCCAAACAAATCAATAATCGCTCTTGATTCACTAATGTCACCCAGAGGTGTAGATGTACCATGAACATTGATATAATCAATATCCGAAGTAGTCAACCCGGCATCATGCAGGGCATTAGTCATTACCAAACGCGCACCCAAGCCTTCTGGATGCGGAGCTGTAATATGGTTAGCATCAGCACTCATGCCTCCGCCAATTAATTCAGCATAAATTTTTGCACCTCTGGCTTTTGCGTGTTCCAATTCTTCCAGAATAATTGTTCCTGCACCTTCTCCTGCCACAAAACCGTCACGGTCTTTATCAAATGGACGAGAGGCAGTAGCCGGATCATCATTTCTGGTCGAAAGGGCATGCATGGCATTAAAACCACCCATTCCAGCCTCGTTGATAATAGCTTCGGAACCACCCGAAATAATTACATTAGCCATACCCAGCCTGATGTAATTAAATGAATCTATCAATGCATTTGTTGACGATGCACAGGCAGAAACAGTTGAGAAATTTGGCCCTCTAAGGCCGTATTTAATAGAAATATGACCCGGAGCAATATCCAGAATCATTTTTGGGATAAAGAAAGGGTTGAAACGGGGAGTTCCATCGCCCTTTGCGAAATTTACGACTTCATCCAAAAACGTTTTTAATCCGCCAATACCCGAACCCCAAATTACTCCGATACGATTGGTGTCTAACTCGCTGAAATTTAAGCCCGAGTCTTTAACAGCTTCATCTGTAGCTGCAAGTGCGTAGTGCACAAACGGATCTAGTTTTCTGGCCTCCTTCCGATCTAAAAAATCTTCTGGATTAAAGTTTTTAACCTCACATGCAAACTTAGTCTTGAAGTTTGTAGTATCGTATTTAGTAATTGGAGCGGCTCCGCTTACTCCATTAATCAATCCGTTCCAGTACTCTGAAACCGTATTTCCTATGGGAGTAAGCGCACCTAACCCTGTAACTACAACTCTTTTTAGCTCCATTTATACTGAGGCAGCGAAATTTACTTTACGTTTTTTTCTAAGTATGCGATAGCCTGACCTACTGTGCCAATAGTTTCAGCCTGGTCATCAGGAATAGCAACGTTGAATTCTTTTTCGAATTCCATGATCAATTCCACGGTGTCTAAAGAGTCAGCACCAAGATCGTTTGTAAAAGATGCTTCAGGCGTCACTTCACTTTCATCCACACCTAATTTTTCAACGATAATTGCTTTTACTCTTGAAGCGATATCAGACATAGTTTTTATATTTTAAT
>CAMPKC010000038.1 GCA_946887045.1 uncultured Sphingobacteriaceae bacterium
CTTACTGAATTATAATCGTTTTCGACTGAACGAAACCATTCAAGCTAATACGAATCACGTAAGTGCCGGCTGGCAATTCCTGAAGCTTAATTTCTTTCTCATAAGCCCCAGTTTTGATATCATTGAGCGATTTTACAAGTGCACCATTTACATTATAAACCGATATCGATACCTTTCCATTCTCGGCGCTGTTTAGATTCACCTTAAAATTACCGTTCGATGGATTCGGATAAACACTTACCAACTCCGTAGAGATTAATTCAAGTCCAGAAACATTCGAGGTGCTTAAAACTCTTGCCCTATCTCCCGCCTGACCGTTCTGCACCCGTGTTGCATTGCTTGCCAATGAACTATTTCCCGCAGCATCAACTGCTTTTACTGTAAACTCATAAAGGTTATAACCAATCGGCCGATCTGCTACGTAAGTAGTTCCTGCTATAAGTGAGGTATTCAACTGAACTCCGTTTTGATAAATGTTATAGCCAACAACTCCAACATTATCTGTTGAAGCGGTCCAGCTTAAACTTACCTGATGTGCCGTAGTTTTATTGGCGACCAGATTCTTTGGAACGCTTGGTGCCTGAGTATCCGGAGTGGTTACCGGGATACTTGCCGGATCTGAAACATTGCCTGCATTGTCTGTGGCAACAACCGCAAAAGCATAGGTTACAGATGAACTCATGCCAGTCACCATAAAGCTTGTTCCGGTGCTTGTACCGGCTAATACGCCATCTTTATAGATCTTATATCCGGTTACACCGATAAAATCTGTTGAAGCTGTCCAGTTTAACGTAACTGTTGAATCTGTTGCCATTGCTGTAAGATCTCCAGGAATTGTTGGGGGAATAGTGTCCGGCACAACCGTTAACATTTGACTAACCGAATCAGCAGGCAAGTATTCCTCGTTTCCCGACTGGAAAGCTGTGATTTTACTTGAACCAGCACCCACAATTCTAATTTTGTCGCCCATTACAACAGCTACGGTCGTATCAGAGCTGCTATATGAAACCGCTAAACCGGATGAAGCCGAGGCCAAAGAATCAAGATCTGCCTCGCCGAGCACTTTATCCGCGATAGGAGAGAAAGTGATAACCTGTTCTTTTGTCGGTATGTTGGCCTCCAAACTTATATAATCATACATAAGATGATTGCCAATATAGGAGGTTGAAGGCATCAATAATGTAATTGTATTTTCACCAATCTTTAACCTGCTCATAGGTATTGTGATAGATTTGGTAGAATACTTCGCGTAATTTGACTGACGAAGAAGCGCATTTCCGCCGCCATTATCCGGATAGAAATAACTAAAGAGCTTACTTTCACCATTCACATAAATCCATTGTTGAGCGTGATCCGCGCCGGCATACGCGATGTTAAGCGTAGCATTTCCTGTTAAGGGAGTGTTAGCCGGCAAATTAAAATTAATCCGCCATTTCCATTGAGACAAGCTGCCATTGGCGCCGATGTAGGGTGAATGAGCGTATGGCAATGCTGTGCCCCAATTTTTTTCTGCAGCATTGTATTCGATTATATTAGTGAAGTTATCTGCAAACTTATTGTAAGCAAATCCTTCCATATACTCCCGATGACCAAACTTAAACTCATCTGCTGTCCGGTTAGGTACACCAATTTCGAAAACAAGGCTACCTTTGTCTCTGGCAATATTCCAGGTAACATCGCCGAGGTTTGTAACACCGCCGGCGGTAACGGTTACGTTCTGTTGACTGTAATCGCCGGTAACACCATCACTATACCCGAAAAATGAATATGTTCCCGGACGAACGTTGGGAATAGTAAAATTACCTTCAGCATCTGTTTTAACCCAATACTGATAGTTTTTTGATTCCTGTTGCCATTGGTTTGCAGGATTATTAAGAATGGTAACTCCAACCCATGCGTTCTGGCCTTTAACTTCCGGCTTAAATGGATCGTTAATAATAAACTTCCCGCTCACGCTGCCTCTTTGCTCTTTTAATGGATACTGAGCAGTATTGGTTAGCCAGGAATATGGCCACTCTGCTTTTTCTTTCTCAACTCGTGCCTTTGCATCAGCCCAGTTTAAATCGCCTGTTGCTTTCGTGGAAGTGTAAATTAAGTATGGACCATAAATTTTACTCCAGTACTCGCCTTGATTTACAGTCATACCAATTGAATTATAATGCACCCCATTCATACACGAATGGATAATTCCCGCCGCGGCATTTAACTCATGATAGGTAGGACCTTCGTTAAAAAACTCAGGACTTCCATACACAAACCAGCTGCCAATATTATTTACATCACTGGCATGTCCGTAAACCAGATCCTGCCAGAAAGATGGAGTCGCATATTCGTACTTTCCGTCATAAGTTCCAGCTTGAACACCAGTGTTTAATTTCACAATTTCTGCAATGCCCGTGGACGATGCCTGAGAAAAATCATACAATGAAGGCATTTGCCAATTCCGGATAGAATCAACATAGATTTTTTCTGTTAAATAGTTATTTGTGTTTTTCGGGTCGGATGCAATCCACATTACCTGTCTCCAGGAGCCCATGTCGAACGTTGGATATTCTGCTTTATGCTCTAAGATAGAATAAGTATAAATTCCGGTATCCCCTCTTTTCAATACATAATGAATGTCGGCATCGCATGGAGTAACGTTCGAACCCGGAGTGTAAGGTCGTTTAAACGATACATCTACGATATCATCTTCTTCGGTTTTAACTGAAAAAGTAGCGCCAAAAATAGTTTCAAAACCTTTTGAAGTGGTAAAATCATAATAAGTTCCCTTTCTTGAAGTACCCGCCGTATTGAGCGTTTCCACCCCGTTTACTTTTAAAGAAGTGATGTTACTGGTCCATTTTTCAATCCGAGCTTCCAGATACTCGTTTTTTAGAATGATGTACTCAGGATATTCCGTAAGCAACCCATTCGGATCTTGTGGAATGCTAACAGACGTAGCCGAACCATCATAATTAACAGCCAGCGTTTTTCCGGCTGTACAGGTTATTTTTCCACCGGCTATGTGATTGTTAATAGCAGTTCTTTTATCGCCATTAAGCTTCAACAAGCCTATGCCACTAATAAACACGCTTCCACCGGCGCCAATATTTAAATTTCCCGGCACATTAACAGCGCCGCCTGTAATTTTCAAACTAGCGGTTAAACCTGCGCCATTAGCTACGTTTAAATCTGTTCCTGCATTTAGAGAACCTCCGCTTACCATCACAGTGGCACTGCTTCCGGCAGAACCGCTGGCAAGAGAAAATGCTAAGCGACTGCTTATTTTACCTCCCGTGATATTTAAATTAGCCTGCCCGTTCCTGCCAACTGCCACAGCGCTCCTAAGGTTAAAATCAGCCGGTGAACTTACAGTAATGTTCCCATTTAAACTGTCGTTATTCCATGAATATAAAGCCCCTTTTACTGTAAAATTGGCCTGGCTGGTGGTATTAAAGTAGTTAGCCCGATAGTTAGTATTTGAGGCATTGCCCCCCGCATGAATGCAGTTGTACGGGTTTCCGGCTCCTACAATCAGCGTTCTTGTACCTAAAGAAGCGAAATTAATGGTATTATCACTCCAGTTATTCTTGTTGAAGTAATCTGTGCTTACTCCGCCTACCCAGTAGGTAACCTGCGCCGTAGTCTGTTCCAGGCATAAGCTAAACAGGAGAGTGAATAAAAGTGGCATTACCAATCGCCATGAGGCTTTTGGCGACTTTGTAGTTTTGAGTAAAAGTGTAGTCATATAAATGGGTTAGTTTGTTAAGCAATAGGAATATAGAAAAGCTGTTAAGCCAAAAAATCAGATTAACAGGTATTGAATCACATATTTGTTCAATGAGACAATGCATTTCGTTATAACTGGCTGTGCGCTAATGATATTAGGATATCATTGAACTGCTTTTGTAAAATTATTGTTATAGCAACAATTAATCATCCTGAGCCATCCTGCCCGGCATGCATTTAAGTTAAAAAAAAACGCAAAAAAAAATTAAGCCACTCATAATGAGTAGCTTAATTTTAACTTAAAAGAATAAAAAAATGTATTAATTCACGACAAAAGCATGATTGCTGGTAGTTTTTCCCAGATTAACCTTGATATAATAGATCCCGGCAGGTATGCCCTCAAGCTTCATTTCTTTTTCATAAGCCCCGGTTTTGATATCATTGATCGATTTTACAAGTGCACCATTTACATTATAAACCGATATAGATACCTTTCCATTCTCGGCGCTGTTTAGATTCACCTTAAAATTACCGTTCGATGGATTCGGGTAAACACTTACTGACTCCACAGAGATTAAATCAAGTCCAGCCACATTCGAGGTGCTTAAAACTCTTGCCTTATCCCCCGCCTGACCGTTCTGCACTCGTGCTGCATTGCTTGCCAATGAACTATTCCCCGCAGCATCAACTGCTTTTACTGTAAACTCATAAAGGTTATAGCCAATCGGCCGTTCTGCTACGTAAACAGTTCCTGTTATAAGCGAAGTATTCAACTGAACTCCGTTTTGATAAATGTTATAGCCAACAACTCCAACATTATCTGTTGAAGCGGTCCAGCTTAAACTTACCTGATGTGCCGTAGTTTTATTGGCGACCAGATTCTTTGGAACGCTTGGTGCCTGAGTATCCGGAGTGGTTACCGGGATACTTGCCGGATCTGAAACATTGCCTGCATTGTCTGTGGCAACAACCGCAAAAGCATAGGTTACAGATGAACTCATGCCAGTCACCATAAAGCTTGTTCCGGTGCTTGTACCGGCTAATACGCCATCTTTATAGATCTTATATCCGGTTACACCGATAAAATCTGTTGAAGCTGTCCAGTTTAAAGTAACTGTTGAATCTGTTGCCATTGCTGTAAGATCTCCAGGAACTGTTGGAGGAATAGTGTCAGCCGCAACAAACAGCACATGACTCACCGGGACGGCTGACAGGTAATTTGAATTACCGTTTTGAGATGCTGTAATGGTTGTCGAACCAGCACCAACCAAATGAACTTTTCCATCCACAATAGTGGCCACATTAACATTTGAACTATTATACGCTACTGGCAAATTTGAAGTGCTGGTGGCACCGGCATCAAAATCGGGTTCGCCGATAATTTTAGGCTCCATTGCTGCAAAGCTGATAGTCTGCGCATCCTTTGTAGCTGTCAAGCCGGATACCTCTGAAGCAGACAATGCATAATTGAAAATCTTAATTTCATCAAACATCCCTTTAAAAGGAGCATTCAAGTCGTTCGAATTGGCGAAATTCAGAGGCTGAATAGCGCCGATTCCATTCACAGTACTGCTTGTATTTTCATTCCCCTCAACCACAAGTGTTCCATTGCGGTAAATACGCAACTTCCTGGCGGCAACATCTCTCACAAAAACCATATGTACCCAAGTATTATTCAGGAAAGTACTATGTCCGGTTTGAACCGTACTCTTATTCACGTCATCATCCACATTAAAGCTAATGTTTCCGCTTTTCACTTCTACTCCATACCATCTTCCGGTTGCACCTGTGTTTGCGTTTTTCGCAAAAGTCCCTTTATGAAATATATATCCTGATGCTGAAGCCACTGCTGGCTGCGGAGCCTTGACCCATAGGGAAACACTGAAAGAGTTTTTGTCAAAAGCAATATTATCCTTGTGCGGAACCCGAATGACAGAACTTGAGCTAACGGTTTTTAAATTTAGACCATTGTTTACCCGTCCCGCTTCCCACGCATAATCTGTTATGTTTTGTAAAGTTCCATTAGTTTGATAGCTTGTACTATCTATTATAGCAGTTCCCGACGTGGCATCAAGTTTCCAGTCGGCCACAATACCTTGAGGAAAAGGAGTCTTAAATGTCCAGACATCACCCTGGGTAACACCTTCAGGACCAATGGCATCTACTCTCCAGAAATAGTTTGAGTTTGGACTTAAACCTGTAAACAAGTATGCAGGCGTATTAACCTGTACATCTGACCGGTAGATTAGATCGGTAGAAGTCGAACCCAGATAAACTTTATAGTTAGTGGTATTAATTCCACCTTTCCAGCTCGCACTTGCCTGCGTTGTGGTAGTAATAGTAGCATTATTTTCAGGACCTGGAGAGAATGCCTTTAATGGCAACGGACTAGTATGATATAAACGAAGAATATCATTTTCGGTTAAAACATAGTTGAATGCCTTCATTTCGTCCAGCATTCCGGTAAAAGGGGCGTTAAATGAATTTGTATTGGCTATCACCAGGGGTTCATCGCCACCTATTCCTCCGACGGTATTATCGTTTGATTCGACCATCAGTATTCCATTTTTATAAACTCTTAATTTTTTAGCAGAAGCATCCCTAACGACTACTAAGTGGTTCCAGCTGTTGTTAAAAAATGTAGAATTGCTGGTCGTTGCTGAGCTTTTTGTTACATCGTCATCAACTGAGAAAATTAAGTTCCCATCCTTAAGTTCCACTCCAAACCATTTACCGGTAGCACCCGCTGCGGTATTTTTAATAAATGTTCCTTTATGAAAAAGATATTTAGACACAGCAGACTGTGCCGATCCTTTAACCCACAGAGAAAAACTAAAAGAAGTTCTATCTAAAAACAGATGGTCTTCGTGCGGTACAAGTATGCCGGAAGCCATCGTCATTGTCATTAAATTAATTCCGTTATTAATTTTACCGGCCTCCCATGCATAATCCGGCACATCACTCACTTCTGCATCGTTTCGGTAAATGCTGCTGTCAGCTGCAACAGTACCTATGGTTTCGTCGAAGCGCCAGTCTCCAATAATTCCTGCCGGATAATTCTTTAATGTTTTAAAAGACCATGTATCTCCGCTTGTAGTCCCGAGGCTATTTACTGCATCTACACGCCAGAAATAGACGGTGCTTTCTGCCAAACCTGTAATCGGGTAGGAAGCCGATGTAACATCTCCCTTAAATTCCATATTGGACGTGTCGGCACCAAAATAAACTTTATAAAATGTGGTATTCGTACTTCCTGTCCAGGTAAGGTTACGGTTTACAATATCAATTCCTGTTGCTCCGTCTGCCGGAGTAGGCGCAGAGGGAACCGCGGGCGCAGAGGGCGGAGTGCTGGTTTTTGTTGTTAAGGTAGCATACGATGAAACTTCTGTGCTGGAAATCCCTTTTATTCTGTAATAATAGGTTTTGTTAGGCTCCAAACCGACATCACCAAAGCTTGTAACGTTCGCCGCCAGAGTATCAACAACATCGAAATTTGTCCCATTTGTAGATCGCTCAAGAATAAAATTGATTTCCGAATCCGAATTGTCAGTCCAGCTTAAATTGATAGAACTTGGAGTAATATTTCCGGCTACAAGATTCGATGGAGGCCTTAAAAAGCTTGTCGGCTGACTCACCGCAAGTTCGTTCACATAAACTTCGATGTTCAAATATCCAGGCTGAGAAACACTCATCGTTACGGCATCTGAGCTATCATTTTTATTAAGGCCATTTGCATCTTCCCATGCGTCCGGCATCCCATCGCTATCAGTATCTGTTGGTGCATTCGCGCCGAACACATTTCCCAATCCGCCGTTTGCCAGGGGTAGATCGGTTTCACGATAAACATAAAAACCTTTAACACCTTTAGACTGCACCTCATCTACCAAAAACGCATCAAGTTCGTCTCTGTGAGGATAGGTTGCTCCAACATTATCAATTATATGTTGATAGGCTTGTGCCGCCGTAAGAGTCGGATTAGCAGCAGGATACGGGTATGGCGATGTTTTAAATGCGTCGGCAGTAATTCCGGGATATCCTGATGGACTGCCATCATAAGGAATTTCTGCTCCGTCAAGAACACCATTTTTGTTATGATCGAAATAATTACCAGAGCCGTAAATATTGAAAGAACCTGTTCCTCTGGAAAAAGGACTTTGCTCGGAAGGTGGTGTTAAGGGTCCGCTTACAAAATAATTATTGATAACATTTACTTCAGAGACGCCTGACGAGCCTCCCATGATATACCCTTCGCCAGACCATCCATAATTTAAATTATCTCCTAATCTGTTGCCGTTACCCCAGTTATAAACTACGTTGTTGACAAATTCATTAACTCCCTTTACCTTGGGATTACGGGTTTTATTACTGATATACAGATTTTTTATTAAACTCACTTTGCCACCATCGGGAGTCTGTATCAAACCTCCCGCCGAGTGGTTTTCTCGATGAAGTCCCTGCCCAATAATTGAGTTCTGTACGGTGATATTATCCGGAGAAGTACCCTTTCCATCCCAGTTAATTGAGAAGACTTCGTCCATCGCCCAGGTGAATGACATATGGTCGAATATGATATTTGCACCACTGGCAAGTCCTGAAACATCTTTACCAGAGTTTCCTGTCGCGCCCAAACGAAGCCTTAAAAAGCGGGCAATAGTATTATTGGAACTCGTAAACGTCACCCGTTTGTTGGCAATAACAATTCCGTCGCCAGGTGCTGTCTGCCCTGCAATCGTAATATTAGGAGCTACACTTATATCAGTAACTAATCGGATAATGCCGCCGACGGCAAACACTACAATTCTTCCGGGCTGACTTACAGCATCACGAAAGGAGCCTGCACCACTGTCGTTAAGATTTCTGACAATGTAAACCTGCCGGGTGGCTGACGCTCTTGCTCCCTGGGCAAAACGACCGAAACCTTCTGCGCCGGGAAATGCAGGCGTTTGCGCCTGCGCTTCAAAAGCACAAATGCAGCACAAAACGAGAATTAACGAATAAAATCGTCTTAAAGGCAATGTAAAAATGTTCATATAATAGGTATTATTTGGTTATTAAAATCTGCTCATCGGCCAGGCAATGGGGCAGGGCTTATCTTTGGTCTGATGCTTTTCCTTAAGTGAAAAGTTTGCTTTGGCTAATCTAAAATATCCATTAGCATGCGGCAACCTGTAGTGTTATGGTATCGGTATTTTATTGCCCGGAATGCATGTAAAAAATCAGTTACGTAAAATCGACTAAACAAAAAAAAAACCTCTCTTTAGAAAAGAGAGGTTCATGACAATAAGTATGTAAAGACCGCTTAGAAAATATACTTTGTACTTAAGAAATTTGAATTCTCATCACTTATAATTTCATTAATTAAGTGCTTGTTATTTTCGTTCAGCTTCGTAGCTACTAAAGACCGAATTGAGAATGAACGTAGCGCATCCACCACCGACAATGTCCCTTCGGCGCTGTCTTTTCTTCCTGTAAAAGGAAAAACATCAGGTCCGCGCTGGCACTGGCAGTTTATGTTTACACGACTTACCTGATTTACTAATGGATCAATTAAAGAAGCCACTTCATTTGCATCGTTACTAAACACACTCACCTGCTGACCATGAGTAGATTCAATAAGATATTGAATCGGCTCTTCCAGATCGTCAAATGCAATTACAGGTATCACCGGACCGAATTGTTCTTCGCGATACAATTTCATGTCTTTATTTACCGGATAAACAATGGCAGGGTACACGAATGACTCGCTTGTTGCACCGCCGTTTTCATTCACCACACGAGCACCGTTTGCAACTGCATCATCAATGCACTCTTTAAGATAGGCTGGTTTATGAGGCTCCGGAAGTGGAGTTAAAGCAACACCCTTCTCCCATGGCATACCGAATTTCAACTTTTCCACTTCTGTAGTTAGCTGACTTAAAAACTCATCTACAATATCTTTATGAACAAATATGATTTTAAGAGCCGTACAGCGCTGACCGTTGAATGATAATGATCCAAGAACGGTTTCACCCACGGCTAATTTAATGTCTGCGTTTTGGGTGACAATGGCTGCATTCTTAGCGTCCAAACCTAAAATTGCCCGCAATCTGTTTACTTTAGGGTGCATCTTTTTCAATTCATCCGCCACCTTGCTGGATCCGATTAACGTTAACACATTAATTTTCCCCGACTGCATTAATACCGGAACAATATTATGCCCCCGACCATAAATGGTGTTTACTACACCTTTCGGGAAGCATTCTTTAAATGCCTCAAGTAATGGATAAAATAATAAGGTTCCATGCTTAGGTGGTTTAAACATGATTGTATTACCCATAATAAGGGCCGGTATTAAAGTAGTAAAGGTTTCATTTAAAGGATAATTGAAAGGCCCCATACATAACACGACTCCTAGAGGAGAGCGTCGAACCTGAGCAACGATACCTTGCTCGATCTGAAAGCGTGATGAATCACGATCGATGTCCTTTAAAGCGTCTATGGTAGCATAAATATATTCTACCGTGCGATCAAACTCTTTAATAGAATCGGCATACGACTTACCGATCTCCCACATAATAAGTTTAACAACAATATCCTTCTGGGCGATCATTTTATGAGTAAAATTTTCGACACAGCTTATTCTTTCCTGCACTCCCATAGTTGGCCATTCGCCGCGGCCGTTATTATAGGCTGCAACAGCCGCGTCCAGCGAGTCGATTGCTTCCTTTTGAGAACACACGGGATAAGTACCAATAAGCTTTCGCTTTAATCCTTCAGGTGTTTGTACGCACACGGGCGAGTAAACAGCATGAACATCACCATCCCAGGCTTTCATTTCGCCATTGCTCAAAAACTCTCTTTGATGCACTTCCTCAATAAGAAATTCTTGCGGAATCTGATTTTCTGCGACGAAAATTGATTCTAAGTTTAAAGTAGTTTCCAAAATTTATTTGTTTTAATAAATCCAGCTTGCCAAACCGGCAAGCCAATAATACAGTTTAACACTTATAATACTGCTCCACCTTCAATTTTAAAAAGGTCAACAAACATACAATTTTGAACTAAAGCTTCGATGTTGCCAAAAAGCATCCTTATGTCAAAATTGTTACCAGGTCAAAAGCCTTATATCAAATAAGCGACGATTACAAATAAAAAGGCCGTTTCATGTTTTGAAACGGCCTTATAACTGTAATAGACTTACGTCTGTTTAAATTTCTACTGCTTTCATTCTCGGAACAAGTGCCTTCATTACCGCCCAGGCGATAACATAAGCAACTGCACAAATAGCAAACATAATAGTATATCCTGTCTGAAGGTCTCCTAAAGCCTCATACTTGTCGAAAATGTAACCACCTAATTTGGTCATTGCAACCCCGCCAAGACCGCCGGCCATACCGCCAATACCTGTAACCGAAGCAACGCTCTTTTTCGGGAACATATCAGATACGGTTGTGAAAATATTAGCCGACCAGGCCTGGTGCGCCGAAGCGCCGATTCCGATCAAAATTACAGGAAACCAAAAACTGATATGTCCAAGTGGCTGCGCCGCTAAAACAACTAAAGGAATTAAAGCTATAACAAACATCGCCCTCATCCGTCCATCGTAGGGTTTATATCCCTTATTAATGAAATATGTTGGGAAATAGCCACCGCCAATACTACCAACCATAGTCATGCTATAGAGAACGGCAATCGGCAGCATAATGTCAGTCCCAACCATCCCATATTGAGCTTTCAAATAAGCAGGAAGCCAGAACAAGAAAAACCACCAAACACCGTCGGTCATGAACTTACCAAATGCGAACGACCATGTTTGTTTAAAGCCAAGAAGCCTGAACCAGGAAACTTTTTCTGCCGCTTCTGTAGAATCAGATTCCAATACAGGCTCTACATCACTATGAATATAGTCGTACTCCGCTTTACTTAAACGTTTTTGCTTTGATGGAATTTCATAAAACATGAACCAGAAAATCAACCATATAAAGCCAATTGCCCCAATAATCCAGAAAGTAAACTCCCATCCCCAGTGCGAAGCAATCCATGGAACTGTTAGCGGTGCAAGGATAGCACCCACGTTTGAACCAGAATTAAAGATCCCGGTAGCAAATGAACGCTCTTTTTTAGGAAAGTACTCAGCAGTGGTCTTAATCGCTGCAGGGAAGTTACCCGATTCACCGAATCCTAATACGGCCCTTGCAATTATGAATCCGAGAACTGATACAGACACTGTCGAGAATCCAAGTAAAGCTGCTAACGGAGTAAATAAGGTTCCGATATTTACGGCATATGCATGTAAAATCGCACCTACCGACCATATGATCAAAGCCAGGGCGAAACCCCACTTTGTACCTACGCGGTCGATTAACCTGCCGGCAAAAAGCATAGAAATAGCATAAACAAACTGGAAGGCTGCCGCGATATTGGCATAATCGCTGTTTGACCAGCCAAACTCTTCGGCCAGCAAAGGCTGCAGCAAGCTTAAAACCTGTCTGTCTAAATAATTAATAGTAGTTGCGAAAAATAACATGGCGCATATCGTCCATCTGTATTTTCCTATTTTTTCGAGGTTCATTATTGGGGCTGTTGTGATCATCTGCAAGATTTAACTAGTTCTAAAACTTTAATAGTATTTTCAGTCAGCAAGTCATACTGGCGGTTATCCATAACGTCTTTGCTAACTAGATTACTTCCCATACCAACGGCACAAACGCCTGCTTTAAACCATCCGGAAATGTTTTCTTTTGTTGTATCAACACCTCCAGTAGGCATAAATAGCAAATCAGGAAATAATGCTTTAATTCCCGAAAGGAAAGACGGACCTAAAATATTACCGGGAAATAACTTAACAAACTTTGCTCCTAATTTCTCCGCTCTGATTATTTCAGTCGGCGTCATGCATCCGGGCACCCAAAGCATATTGTTTTTATCCGCTACTTCGGCTGCATCTTCAACTAAACCCGGGCTAATTATATAATCAGCGCCAGCATCAATAAAAGCCTGGGCAGAAGCTGCATCTTTGATTGTACCAACTCCCAGATACATACCTTTTAATTCTGTCTCGCACACTTTCTTCATTTCCCGAAAGTTATTCAATGCTGCTTCGCCACGGTTAGTGTATTCTACAGTCTTTATACCAGCTTTATATAAGGCTCTTAACAGGTCGATACTTACCTGCGTATCTTTATTAAAATACAATGGAAGGACACCTTGTTCAGGGATCAATTTCAATAGTTCAGCTTTCTTATCCATGTTAGAAAAATAGGTTCTAATTATTTTAATTTATATAATTCTGGCTAAATTAGAAATTATACGGTAAAAACCAGCAGATTGAATTTACAGCTCCGGTAATTTTTTACGCAATCGTTCCCGGTGATTTTTAATGTTTTTCTTAGTGTAAAATTACTTACTATCTAACTTTAATGTATTTTTGCCCATCAAAACAAAAATTATCAATCTTCTTTAAAGTATAATAATACACTATGTCAAAAAAAGTAGTTACCCTGGGAGAAATCATGTTGCGCTTGTCAACTCCGGGATTTGAGCGTTTTGTTCAGAGCGATAGCTTTGATGTAACTTATGGTGGTGGCGAAGCAAACGTTGCTGCTGCTGTAACAAATTATGGACTAAATGGCGTTTTTGTTTCTAAGGTTCCTGATAATGCCATCGGACAATCAGCAATTAATCACCTTCGTCGTTATGGTGTAGATACACAATATGTGGCGAGAGGTGGAAAACGATTAGGGATTTACTTCCTTGAAACTGGTGCTTCTGCCAGAGCTTCTCAGGTTATTTATGACCGTGCCGACGCAGCGATCGCCGAAGTAGATGCCTCTGAATTTAATTGGGATGCTATTTTCGAGGGCGCAGACTGGTTCCACACAACAGGTATCACTCCGGCTTTAAGCGACAGAGCTGCTGAATTAACTTTAGCTGCGTTAAAAGCTGCAAAAGCAAAAGGAATTACTACCAGTATTGACCTTAACTACCGTAAAAAACTTTGGAGCAAAGAAAAAGCTCAAAAAGTTATGACTGAACTTTGCCAGTATGTTGACGTTTGTATCGGTAACGAAGAAGATGCTGAAACTACTTTAGGATTTAAAAGCGCTGGTACCGACATCACAAAAGGTGAATTAAACCTTGACGGGTACAAAGATGTTTTTCAACAAATGAAAGCGAAGTTTAACTTTAAATATATAGCGTCAACTTTACGCGAAAGCCATAGTGCATCTGATAACGGATGGTCTGCTTTGGTGTATGACGGAAACGAATTCTATCACAGTAAGCAGTACGAGGTTCGTATTGTTGACCGTGTTGGTTCAGGCGACTCATTCGCTTCTGGTTTCATTTATGGTTTAGTTACAGGTTTGCCAATGGGCGAAGCAGCTGAATTTGGTGTTGCTGCTTCTGCGTTGAAACACACAATTCCTGGCGACTTAAATCATGCTACACTTTCTGAAGTTTCGACCTTGATGAAAGGTGATGCTTCCGGACGGGTTCAAAGATAATACCCTGCCCTTGTAGGGAGAATATAAAAATGTATCCGTCTTGCTATATTAGCGGGACGGATTTTTTTTAACCAATTAAATTATTAACAAAATGATTATAGATTCTTTAGAGAACGCTGATAAATATAACAGTCTGCACCCACTTTTTGCACCTGCATTTGAGTGGCTAAAAAGCCAGAACCTGGATGCCCTTGAAGACGGAACTTATCAAATTCAAGATGGACTAAAAGCAATCATGAGTGCAAAGGGCGGCAAAACCGTAGCCGAATCACTTGAAAAATTTGAGTGTCACCAAAAAGCGATTGATATTCAACTTTGCATAAGCGGCACAGAGACTATTGGTTGGAAACCTATTTCAAAATGCCAAAACTTCAAAGCAGAATACAATCCTGAAAAGGATGTTACTTTCTACAACGAAACTCCGGATATGTATTTTCAGTTGACGGACAATCAATTTGGAATTTTCTTCCCGGAAGACGTGCATGCGCCGATGATTGGTGAGGGGGTAATTAAGAAAATAGTGGTGAAGGTTAAGATATAAAACACCCTGTATCCTAAATGTAAAAAGGAGCGCTTTTCGGCACTCCTTTTACATTTCAATAGATCTTTTCTTTTATAGTGTCACCCCAGTCTTAAAGATCGCGATTTCACGGAAACCGTTTTTCTCATGATGCGCCTTTTCGCCATTGGCAACCCTTAAAATTTTATCTACAAATTCTTCCAAAGCTTCATCAAAGGTTTTATCCTCAGCTAAAGGTCCGGCATTGTAATCAATCCAATGAGGTTTCTTGGTGGCTAATTCAGTATTTGTGGCAATTTTCAAAGTTGGGATAAAGCTACCAAATGGTGTTCCCCGACCGGTCGTAAATAACACAATATGACATCCTGAGGCGCCTAATGCTGTTGTAGCAACAAGGTCGTTACCCGGAGAAGAAAGAAGGTTTAAACCTTTTTTGTGTAGTCTCTCTCCGTATTTCAACACGTCAACTACGTTCGCAATACCACCTTTTTGAGTACAGCCTAAAGATTTATCCTCTAAGGTTGAAATACCACCCGCTTTATTTCCCGGTGAAGGATTCTCGTAAATCGGTTGTTTCTGATCGATGAAATATTGTTTAAAGTCGTTGATCAGGTGAACGGTTTTTTCAAACACTTCAGGATTAACGCAACGATCCATCAAAATCTGCTCTGCACCAAACATCTCCGGAACCTCTGTCAAAATAGTTGTTCCACCCTGGCTAATTAACCAATCAGAAAAATAACCAACCAAAGGATTCGCTGTGATACCTGATAAACCATCAGATCCACCGCATTTCAATCCTACTCGCAATTCAGAAACCGGAATAGGTTCGCGTTTATCTTTGCGGATCTCTTCATAGATCTCTTTTAAGAGAGCTTTAGAATCTTCAACTTCATCTGAGGTACTCTGGCTCGAAAGGAACTTGATCCGGCTCTTGTCGAAATCACCTAACGATGCCATAAACTCGTCGATCTTGTTGTTTTCACATCCTAATCCCAAAACTAAAACACCACCTGCATTTGGATGCAACGCGATATCTCCAAGAATTAAACGGGTGCTCTCATGATCATCACCCAATTGAGAACATCCGTAGCTATGTTTAAATACTTCAATTCCGTCAATATCTGTCGGGTTTTCTTCTGCTTTAAACTCGCGGATAATCTGCTCTGCAATTCCGTTTACACAACCAACTGTTGGAACAATCCAAATCTCATTACGGATACCCACATCTCCGTTTTTGCGACGGAAACCATTGAACGTTAGGTTGCGGTTTGGATGAGGAAGTTCATCCAGCAAGCTCGGATTGTAAGAGTAATCAAATACGTCCTTAAGGTTAGTTTTTACATTTTGAACGTGAACATGCTCTCCAAGTTTGATATCTGCAATTGCATGACCGATTGGATAGCCGTATTTGATAATATCGGTTCCGCTTGGTATTTCGTCGATCGCGATTTTATGCCCCTTCTCAATATCGTTAAGAACAATTACGCGTTTTCCATCAACCTCAATTACATCTCCCACACTGAAATCTTTCAATGCTATGATCACATTATCCCTGGAATGTATTTTAATAAACTCTTTCATGTATTATATATATTTCTTACGAACAGTAAATCAGCAATTTACCCTACAAAAGTAAGATAAATCAAATTGACTTAAGTTTTTAAAATGTTAATTAAACAGTTTCAATTGCTTTTGCCATCCCGTTGTTTACGATGTTCGCTAAATGCTTCGTAACAGCTGAGGTTAAGCCTTCAACCTTGGTCAAATCCATCTTCCAGTTTTTCTCGAAAGACAAAACCTCTACCACCACAGCCTCTAAAGACTCGTCGCTGCCATCGTATTTAGACCAGGCATTTTTCAATAATTCTAAAAGAACGGCATCATCGTTAAGAGAAATCGCTTCTTCGCCACGTTTACCTTTATAGAAAGCAATAGTTGCAGCTAATGAAAACGAAAGTTTTTGAGGAATAGCGCCTTTCCTATTTTTATACTCTAAAAGTGATGGGAGTACCCGGGTTTCGAACTTAGACCATGAGTTTAACGAAATACTCATTAGTAAGTGTTTGATGTATGGATTTCTGAAACGATCAATCACATCATTCGCGAATTGCTCTAACTCTTCTTTAGGAAGGTCTAAAGTTGGAATTATCTCATCAAAAATAGCCTCTTTAATAAACTTACCTACAACCTCGTGCTCAACAGATTCTCTAACAGTATCTAAGCCATATAAATATGCCACCGGAACCAAAACAGTATGCGCGCCATTAAGTATCCTTACTTTACGTGTACGATAAGGAGTCATGTCCTTCACATATTTAACATCAAGGCCAATTGAAGGGAATTGAAGCTCTTGCTGAAGCGATTCTGGCGCTTCGATTACCCATAAGTGGAAATGTTCGGCCTCAACAACCTGTTTATCTTCATAGCCAAGTTCTTCAGTAATTTCAGAAATTCTCTCTCTTGGATAACCGGGAACGATACGATCTACCAAAGTGTTGCTGAATGTACATGCAGTATTTAACCAGTTTACAAACTCTTCGTCAAAGCTCCATTTTGCAGCTAGCTGAAGAACGATGCGTTTAAGATTATCCGCATTTTTTTCGATTAACTCGCAAGGAATGATATGCACTCCTTTAGAAGCATCACCATTAAAAGTTTTGTAACGATGATTTAACCAAACCGCAAGCTTTGCTGGATACGAATTTGGTGGAGTAGCGGTCGGAACATCGTTTTCATCGTAAGCAATACCCGCTTCGGTAGTATTAGAGATGATGTAACGCATTTCAGGATTTTCCGCAGTTTTCAAGTATGCGTCAAAATCTACGTAAGGATTTATTCCTCTGCTGATAATGTCGATAGTTTCATGCGTACTTTCAGGCTTGCCATTTTTTAAGCCCCGAAGGTAAAGTGTATACAAGCCGTCTTGCTCATTAAGCATGTTAACCATACCATTAGCGATTGGCTGAACTGCTACGACCGATCCATTAAACTTTCCGCTTTTGTTTAACTCGTTGAAAAACCAGTCAACAAATGCGCGAAGGAAATTACCTTCTCCAAACTGAAGGATTTTTTCAGGATACTCTTTGTATCCTGTGTAAGTGGTTTTATTTAGTTGCATATTTTAAAAAATTCAAAAATTTAAATTCAAAAGGTAAAAGGCCTAACAAAAAACCTTCACCTACTTTGCGGATATACCTTGTAAGTCTTGGTTTCGGTTGGTGTCCCTACCAACCAGCATCAAATCACATCAATCGTGATCCGACCTTAACTTTGTTACGGTAAAAACGTCCTGTTGCGTAGCATCCCCCTGCTCCTGTAGCTTTCCGAAAGCTGCCGCAGTTGCATAGTTTACGATATCCTGCGGAGCGTGATTATTGTAAAATCCATAGATCAATCCTCCCATAAAACAATCGCCGCTACCAGACCGGTCAATTACCCCTTTGGTTCTGAATTCTCCGGAATTATATTGTTCTCCGCCGGTAAACAAACTCGTATAGTATAGTAAATTGTCGCTGTCAAAACGAAATGTATTTCCTACATGCTTGCATCTGGGAAACTTGTCCATTATCTCCAATGATGTGGCGCGGGCATGTTCAAGGTAATCTTCCTTTCTACCTTTCTCATGAATCCGGCTATCAATCGACGTCCCTAACAAACTGTTTGCCGACCATATATTTCCCATCACTAAATCGCAGTGTTCTACTAAGGCAGGCATTACCTCGATGGGCTCTTTTCCATACTTCCATAGTCGCGACCGGTAGTTCAGATCAATAGAAGTCATAATTTTTTGCCTTGAAGCAGCTTCCAGAGCTTCAAGGCAAACATCAGCAACATTCGCATTCAAAGCCGGGCTGATAGCCGTCAGATTGAACCACGAAACATCGCGCAAAACTTTATCCCAATCGATCATCCCGCGCTTCAATTCAGAGAACGAGGAATGTTCACGATCATAAACTACACTGCTTTTTAAATCAGCGCCACGATCCAGGTAATAAACACCTACCCGCTTCCCCGCTAAAAGTATTGAGGAGGTGTAAATGCCCCTATACTCCAAATAATCAATAAGATATTCGGACATGAAGTTATCCGGCAAAACTGTGCAATATTTTACAGGCACATTCCATCCTGCCAAAGCAGTAGCCGTATTTGCTTCGGCACCACCCATATACAAGATAAAGGGGTTCTTTTCTGCTTCTTCAATCGAGGATGGCGATATCCGTAACATCAGCTCGCCAAAACACAACACTTTACTTATCACAAGTTGAAATAGTTTTTAGCGTTATTATAGCAAATATCCTTAACAACTTTTCCTAACCATTCCATGTCAGCAGGTAACTCGCCGTTTTCTACGTCATCTCCAAACATATTGCAAAGTATTCTTCTGAAATATTCATGGCGAGGGAAAGAAAGAAAACTACGTGAATCGGTAAGCATACCAACAAAACGGCTTAGCAATCCCATATTAGAAAGCGCATTGATTTGTTTGATCATACCATCTTTCTGATCAAGGAACCACCAGCCAGAACCAAACTGCACTTTACCGGCAACCGAACCATCGTTAAAGTTCCCGATCATAGTTGCCATTAACTCGTTATCGGCCGGATTTAAATTATAGATGATGGTTTTGGCCAATCTGTCTTCAGTATCGAGTTTATTTAAAAACTTCGATAACTGGCGTCCCTGACTGAAATCACCTATTGAGTCCCAACCTGTGTCAGGTCCGAGGATTGATAACATACGTGCATTATTATTACGCAAAGCGCCTAAATGGTATTGCTGAACCCATCCCTTTTCATGATCCCAGAAAGCAAAGTGAACCAGCATAGCTGACTTAAATTTCAGAACTTCCTGGTGAGAAAGAGCCTGGTTACTGCGGATTTTTAAGAAGATAGATTTTATCTCTTCATCCGTATAATCCTCGGCATAAATTTGCTCTAAACCATGATCCGAGATTGAACATCCATTTGCAGCGAAGTAATCATGACGATTCTTAAGCGCTTTCAGGAAAATATCAAAATCTGAAATGCTCAAATCAGTTACAGCCTCCAATTTACCGATATAGGCATTTAGTCCTGCCACATCTTCTGCTGCCATTGCCTTATCAGGGCGGAAAGCAGGGCGAACAATTATTTCCGCGCCATCTTTTGAGATTTGCTGATGAAAGTTTAATGAATCAACAGGATCATCGGTGGTGCACACCGCCTCAACCTTACGGCTTTTTAGTAATCCCTGTACAGAAAATTCTTTCGTTTGAAGTTTTGCTGTACACTCTTCATAAATTTTCGCAGCAGATTTCCCGTCTAAAATATCGTGAATGTTAAAGTATCGCTGAAGCTCGAGATGAGTCCAGTGGTATAATGGGTTACGCAAAGTGTAAGGAACAGTTTCTGCCCATTTCTGAAACTTTTCGAAATCACTTTTTTTGCCTGTAATGTAATCCTCATTGATCCCATTAGCACGCATTGCACGCCATTTATAATGGTCGCCATACAGCCAAACCTGAGTTATATTTTCAAAGTTTATATCATTTGCAATCTGATCGGGAGGCAGGTGATTGTGGTAATCAATAATCGGCATATCCTTAGCAAATTCATGGTAAAGCTGCTGTGCCGTTTTTGTATTCAGTAAAAAGTTCTCGTCTAAAAAATTTTTCATTACAATTTATTGCTTTTTAATGGAGATGAAGCTGTCATGAGTCTTACTCTGTATTTCTGAGTGCAATCTCATGATCGTTTCATTATTTATACTATCGCTAATGGGTAATTCATTTTAAAACCTACAGAGACACGCCACGCTTCCATGGAATGAAGTCGTCCTGACCATGCCTAACGGCACTTACCTGTATTTCGCCGCTGGCCACCCTGATCACATAATCAAGGATACGCTCACCTGCCTGCTCAATCGTTTCTTCGCCTTCGATAATCGATCCGGTATTCACATCCATGATGTCGTTCATCTTGTTATATAGGGTAGTATTCGTTGCAATTTTAACGACAGGAGCGATAGGATTACCAGTTGGTGTTCCTAAGCCCGTTGTAAATAAAACCACATTGGCACCCGAAGCCACTTCAGCCGTGGTAGACTCGACATCATTACCAGGAGTGCACAATAAATTCAAACCTGGCTTGGTCACCTTTTCAGGATAATCAAGTATTTCGGTAACTGGGGATGTTCCTCCTTTTTTGGCCGCACCGGCAGATTTAATAGCATCCGTAATAAGTCCGTCTTTAATATTACCCGGAGATGGATTCATATCGAAACCTGAACCTGCTTCTTCTGCCCGCTGAGCATAGGTTTTCATCAGGTGAGAAAAGCGCTCGGCATTTTCTACCGTAACACAACGGTCGCTGATGTTTTGCTCAACACCGCAAAGCTCAGGAAACTCTGCCAGAATAACTGAACCTCCTAAGGCCACCAACAAATCTGAGGTGTAACCAATAGCCGGGTTGGCAGAAATACCGGAGAAGCCATCGGAACCGCCACATTCTAAACCGATGGTAAGTTTACTTAAAGGCGCTGGTTCGCGCTTACACTGATTGGCTTGTACCAAACCGGCAAAAGTTTTCTTAATAGATTCAGAAAGCAATTTAGCTTCTGTACCTATTTTTTGCTGTTCAAGAATAAACAGCGGTTTAGAAAAATTCGAATCACGTTTTTTAATTTCCTCCTCAAGCATTTGAACCTGAGCATTCTGACAGCCAAGGCTTAAAACTGTTGCTCCGGCAACATTAGGATGAGTAATGTACCCGGCTAACAAAGCGCATAAAGCCTGAGCATCTGAGCGTGTGCCGCCGCAACCGCCGGCATGTTTTAGAAACTTTACACCATCAACATTTGGAAATAAACGTTCGGATGTTGGCATATAATCGACCTCAGATAGTTCAGCGCTTAAAAGGCTGTTCACATCCGATCCTGATTTATACATATTAATGAGCTGCTTTGCCTGGTTGGCATAGGTTTCATTGCGACCATAACCCAGTTGTTTCACCAAAGCTTCCTCAAGAACTTCAAGGTTACGATTCTCGCAAAAAACCATCGGTATAACTAACCAATAGTTTGCCGTTCCAACACTGCCGTCCGGGCGGTAAAAGCCATAAAACTTTTTCGACTGGAATTTCGACACGTCTGGTATATTCCAGCTTGTTTTTCTATCGCCGATAGTAAAACTGCTGGCAGCATGTTTTAGGTTTTCTGTAGAAATAAGTCCGCCTCTCGGGATTTCAACCTGAGCTTTTCCAACAAGCACACCGTACATGGTAACTTCATCCCCAGGTTGCAGATTATTGATAGCAAATTTATGCTTCGCCTGAACTTTATCCTTAAGCTGAAATTCTTCACCTTCAAAGATTACCGTTTCCCCTTGCTCTAAATCAGTTAAAGCAACCAGCACATTATCATCGGTGTGAACTTTTAAAACTCTCTGTTTCATTTTAAGATTCTATAAACCGTAACTTAGTTTGCATTCTTAGCAATTTAAAAGAATAAACTTATCTAAATATTATTTAACAGTAACAGAATTAACACGGTTTATGCTTGCCCATTTCGGATATTCTTTCAGCACCTTACCTGGCCATGTACCATACCAGGCATAGCCGTTTCTTCTTTCAGCCTCTATTTCATAAATGGATTTTTTCTTAACGCCATCGCGACCTGAGAAAAAGGGTTCTCCGCTTGATATATCATAGAATCTGGCCCATATAACAGAATTAGCATCTTTAACAAGATTTTGTTGTTTCCCTTTTACAGGATCTCTGCTAACTTCAAACTTATATCCCCGAATTTTAGCTTGATCAAACCATTTTACCGCATTCACAATGGCATTTTTCATTTCTTCTGACGGATTCTTTTGATTCATCAGGAACTGAACGATAGCTGCAGATTCGCTACCACTTAAAGATATCAATTCAAAAGATCTGGCATTTGCAGGCTGAAGAGTTTTCTCATCATGCTGGGCGCACCATACCGTCAACTTTCCGTCTACTTTTATCTGTGATTTTAATATGCAGTCTATACCTTTTTTTACCGCTACGGATGCTTTACCAATAAAGGACTTATCTACAATCCCCATATTATTTTTTCCTTCATTAACATCCTGCAACAAAGTAAGTACATTAACCATGGCATTATCGTTATAGGTTATCAGATGCCTGTAATTGCTGAGATCGGGATAGAACTGCGGCCATCCTCCGTTAGCGTATTGTGCTTTTAACAAGTACGAAATTCCCTTTTCCACGGCATCCAGATATTCCTTTTTATTGCTTTCTGCAAAATAGCCGGCTAGAAATCTTATCTCCTTAATGGTAGCATAATTATCAATAGTGGCATCTTTACCCGAAGCATAACTTGCTTTTACAATAATCAGGTCGGCCTCAGTTAAAGGCTTAGAATAGTCTATGCTTTTTTCCTTAAAATGTTTAGGCCATCCTCCGTTACTTCTTTGAAATAGCAACATGTTTTGGGCTATAACTTCTTTTTTCTCCGGAGAGGCATTACTGAAATCCTGGGCGTAACTTATCGGCAGCAAACAGCTAGCAAAAATTACAGTACAAAAGATTTTTAAGAAATTCATTACTTTTTGGATTGTGTTAATAACCAACTAACCAAGTCATTTGCAGCTTTAAAGTTTTCGTATTGTGCCGGAAGCTTTCTACCGTCTACATATTCATTATAAAACCATGGATCCCCCACGGCAAATACAGTCCCCTTGCCAACCTTAGCAGTAGCCATAACTACGTTTTTACCTGAGGTAAATGCAGGTTTGGCAGGTCCCGAAAGTTTAAGTGTGCTTATTTCTTTAATGTAAACTTTCCCGGAAGTTTTGAAAATCGGATGTTTAGCCGGGATATTAAATGCCCCGGTTTCATAGGCATCATTTTTTACTGCATTAATCATGTCTGCATTAAAATGAATCCCAAAACGTTCGGAAATAGTATTGAATTTAGTTAGTTCGGCATTTGTATAATCGTTCGTCATTAAAACCAGAACGCCACCGTTGTTTACCCATTTATACAGCTCATCGGCATCTTTTGCTGAAGCGAAGTTTGGCTTTGCAGTCTCTTTTTCTGTATCAGGATCAACGATAATATAGACATCAGAATTTCGAAGATTTGAAGCTGTTGGTGCCTCAGTCAAGGTGTTGGTTTTTGCACCGGCATAGTTGAATAAGTTTCCAAGGAACCAGAAACCACTATTTGCGGCATCGTCCCAGGTATAATGAAACTTATAATTTTTCCCCAATACATCTTTCCTTATCTCGTTGTTAAAATAGTTATCCAGGGTTACTACTTTACCTTTTCCTGGTTTAGGCAATGCAGCAAGTTCCATTTCGTTGGAGGCAAGCATGAACGAGCCTACACCTTTAGGATCATTTGTAATTACTTTTTCCCGCAGATAGTACTCATAACTTCCATCGCGGTAGGGCTTACCACCCAAACCCGAAACACTCACTGTTTTTGTCAGATTGATTTTATCCGCGTTAACGGTTTCAACAAACTCTTTTTGCATACCTGCATAGCCTTTTTGTGCCACACTCATATAGCTTTCCGGAAGATATCCCAACCGAACACCTTTAGATAAAGCGTAAACAAACATGCTCGAAGCTGAGGATTCTAAATAATTCCCTTTACCATTCGGCATATTCAGAATATCGTACCATACTCCGGATTTTGCATCCTGAACGCTTTGTACCGATTTCGCAAAACGATTTAAAATTGCGATTACAGAATCCCTTTTAGGATGATTTTCAGGAAAATACTCCAAAGCATCAACAAGCCCCATACCATACCAGCCCATTGCTCTTCCCCAGAAATGAGGAGAACGCCCGGTTACAGGATCCGCCCATTTTTGCTCTCTTGATTCATCGTACCCATGATATAGTAAGCCGGTTTTTGAATCAATGGAATTCTTCTCCATTAAGATAAACTGAGTAGCTATGTCATTGAAAGCCTGCCAGTCGTGCGCCATTGCAGAGTACTCCGCATAAAAAGGCTGCCCCATGTATAAACCGTCCAGCCACATTTGGTGCGGATAGATTTTTTTGTGCCAAAAACCGCCTTCCGCAGTACGGGGATGAGTACTTAGCTGCTGGCGTAAAGCCTGCACAGCTTTTAAATATTTTTCCTGGCCTGTAACTTTATAAAGCAGGATTAAAGCCCTGCCATTTTTAATATTGTCAATATTGTAGTTATCTCCATCGTATGTTCGTATAATTCCATCCGCCTGAACGAAATGATCCATACTTTTTTTGATATAATTGAAATATTTAGCATCCCCGGTTCGCTGCCAGATGGCCGCAATACCTTCCAGGATAACACCTTGATCATAGGTCCATTTGAAGGGCCGGCCTGTCCATAAAGAATCTGCCCATATATCCATAACCGTAGCAGCCATGCGCTCTGAAACGGGTTTACTTTGAGCAAACGATAAAGAACTTAAGAATATCGATACTATTATTAGAAAATTGGTTTTCTTCATCTGTAAAGTCTATTTTATGATCAAAGATTTGCTTTTAGCATCCTGACTAAACTCGGCTTTTTTTACAGAGCCGGGAATATTGGTATTGGATACTCTTATGTTTGAACTACGATCGCCTATAACATTAAATAAAAGCTCGGATCCCTGTTTATACTGCAGATTATTGAAAGTTATTGAGCTGCTGTTTTGAATGTTCACAACCGGCTTGGATTGCTTGCTTATCACATTTACATTTTTTAAATGTATATCCTTCGCTTCTTCTATCTCTATTCCTGTTTCTGCTTGCAGGGTCATATTTTCAAGAAAAATATTATGAATATTCATCTCGGGTAAACCGCGGATAAAAATTGCTTTCGCCGCGCCATCAGCTACCACGTTACTGATATAGAAGTTTTTAAATGAGGGAGTTTCTTCTGTAACTGGTAATAATACCACTTTCGGAGCATCACGTTTTTCGCCGGCAACAGGAACCGGATCAACAGCTGCATAATACATATCGAATAAAAGCGCTTCGCCAACGATGTCTTTCATATTGATATTTTTGATGAAGATATTCTCTACCACACCGCCTCTTCCGCGGGTTGTTTTGAAACGAAGACCGATATCGGTGCCGATGAATGTGCAATCAGAAACATAGATATTTTTTGCGCCGCCAGACATTTCGCTGCCGATTACAAAACCACCGTGAGCATGATACACCACACAATTTCTGATTACCACATTCTGTGTTGGCATTGCACGCTTACGACCCTGTGCATCACGACCGGATTTAATGCAAATACCATCATCGCCAACATCGAAAACACTGTTTTCAACCAGAACATTGCTGCACGATTCCAGGTCGAGTCCGTCGCCGTTTTGTGCATACCAAGGGTTCTTAGCGTAAATATCTCTGATGATAATATTTTCTGACATCAGCGGATGGATGTTCCATGCCGGTGAATTCTGAAAAGTCACTCCTTCTAATAAAATGTTTTTACATTGAGTCAGCACGATCAGGTTAGGACGAAGAAAATCTTTGATCTCCGCGAAATCTGAAGCAGTCTTACCGTCGGAAATTACACCTGCCTGTTTAATTTTAGACCCTTTAAGAGAACTCTCTGTAGGGTACCAGATCTTCTTATCCTCGCTTAAATATCCACCTGAAGCTATAAGATTTTTCCAATGGCTTTCGGTAAGCTTATCCTTTTTCACCATTCTCCATGCGTCGCCGTTACCGTCGATAATCCCTTTTCCGGTAATTGCAATATTTACCAGGTTGGTTCCTGAAATCGGAGACTGATTACGAACTGCACCTAAACCCTCCCAATTGGTATGAACCAACTTGTATTGCGACAGATCTTTTGTAAACGACAGTAAAGCATCGGCATTTAAATGAAGATTGACATTGCTTTTCAATTCGATCGGACCGGTTAACCAAAGTCCACGGGGAATTAAAACAACACCTCCGCCATTTTGAGAACATGCTGCGATAGCGCTGTTAATGCTATTGGTGTTCAGAGTTTTGCCGTCGTTTATTGCACCATATTTGACGATATTAAGGGTATCCTTTCTAAATACAGGAGCGTTTACAACGGGCATGTTTGCTGGCCATGGTTTGGCAACAGGTTGAGAAAAACTGCTAGCCGAAAACATAAGGGCACTTAAGATCAAGAATATAGAAAGTGTGTGCTTCATAATTTATTAAAATTGATACTATGGTGATTTTCTCTGTTTTTTTAGCACAAATTCAATCTTAATAAAGATTTACTGCTGTGAGGATTATGCTTAGTGTATTTCAGAGAGAATGAACTCAACAACAAGTTTAGCGAGTTTAGAACAAAAAGAGGTAGGTTTTGGGAAATAAAGTTATGCAATCGTTCCCGAGAACGTTTTCGTAAGAAGGTATTTACAAGAGGCTGTCGGATAAACAGACTATACAGCGCTCCGCAGTTTTTTCATACGCTGTCATATCAAAATCAGAAAGGCAAAAAAGAATGCATCAATACCAGCGGCATTAATGCATTCTTTTCATTCTGCTTAATTCTGTGAGAACCCGTACCCATTGGTGATCAGCCCATTTGATTTAGAAATGGTTTCTGAGGATAATGGAAGAAGATAACGGGGAGGATCTCCTGCCTGATAGCCTTTAAAAATATTAGAAGTGTACTGATCAGTGTATTGAACAATTTTAGAACCCCAGTCAGTTTTTACATAACCCTGAGCAACCAAGGCCGCCGCCTCAACGCCATTGGGATCAATATAGCGATAAAGCCCTTTTATAGCGAGATTTCGTTTGCCCGAAGAGGCAGTAAATGCAGGCCAGGCGTCGCTGTTTCCTCGCCATCCGGGGCATTTTACAGGATAGGCTGGATCGGTTTCGTCTACGTTGCACTGCGTTGTTAACATCTTGTTAATTCCAAAATCTACCATGTTAACAGCCTTCACGTAGATAAAATTAGAAATTGTATTACCATTTGGAAAAGTGTAGTATCCATTCGTCTTTAAACCATTTACCATCGCTAATTGAGCGTTCTTAATCTGTTGTATTTTTTCAGGCATTTTCCCGGTACGGATCAGATCGTATCGACGTAGCCCTTCGCCTGCAAACTCAAGTTTACGCTCCTGCTGTATGGCCTCTTTCAAAGCATCACCAGATAAAGCAGCGATGTAATTAGTAACCTGCGTAGTTTGGTCTGCGGCCAGAAATGCTCTGCTTCTCACTTTTTGCAATTCAGCTTTTGCCAATCCTTCCTCGCCTAGTTCGGCATACACTTCAGCAAGCATTAAAATCACATCAGCCATTCGCATTTGTGGCCAATTAACACCCGACTGCCGCTGTGATGCGATATAAGGGTTCGGCATCCGGCTTTCATCCCATTTATTATTAGGTAAGCCACCTAAATCACGCGATCCCGGAGCAAAAGAAATTATTCTTTCCGAAGCACTTCCTGAGTTTGCTGTAACCGTTACAGTTACGTCTCTGCGTAAATCTTTAGGATTGTACTCCCCATAATAAAATGAAGCATGCATACGGCTTTGTCCGTATGACTTATTTGGGTATGCATTTTTGCTGCCACCACCCGAAGGGCGTCCGAATGCGTACGGGCGTTCTGAAAATTGACCCTGAGTCTCACCCACTTCGTATAATGATTCAGGGCTAACCACTAAATTCATATTATATTGAAAGTTGTACTGGAAGGGATTGTTAAACGCGGCTCCCCGCGGGTCGCTGGTAATTAACATAGCACTTCCCGGATTTTCTACAACTGCTTTTAGATACGTTTTTGCAATTTCATAATACTTCTTGTAATCTGTACGGCGCACATATTTAGCGTTCCATTTTACACCGCCAATTTGATCGAACGTTACATTTCCGTAATTAAAATCTGTTCTGCGTAAGCCATACCCACCGGCAAACAAAGCCATTTTGCCGATTAAGCCCTGGGCGAAGGTTCTTGAAAAGCGTTCGGCATTGATACCACTCTGACCAAGGCGATACATTAAGGGCTCAACCCTTTGTAATTCCGAAATTTGAAAATCGTAGATCTCGTCACGCGAAACCAACGTAGCGCTGTCTGTCTGACTCGTTGAAATGATGGCTTCTTTGAAATGAGGCACATCGCCAAAATAGCTAATAAGATTGTGATACGAATTTGCACGGAATACCGCTGCCTCACCATAAAGCTGGGTCCATGCATTGGGCGTGCCGGCCGCCACTGCACTTTGGTATTCGGGCTTCTTAGCTATCGCTTCCATAATAAGATTGGAACGGTTCGCTATTTTGTAAAGATTTGCCCAGGCACTAACAGAGTTCGAATAATCGATAGAAATTTCCGAAGCATATAGCCCTTCCGGGATATGGCGAAGCTGAGCATCGTAGCTTTCAGGGTGCGTTTCTGAATCAGAACCGACTACATCCAGATCATAGAACAAACCATTATTAGCTCCTCTCCAAATTTCATAATTACCAACCATCACTTTATAGGCCTCATCAGGAGAAGAGAATACGAAATCCTGATCAACGCTGGAAGGTGATTGTACATCCAGAAAATCTTTCTGGCAAGATGCGGTGATTAGGATCAAAGCACCTGAAATGATATATATTAATTTTTTCATTTTGAATTTCTTTTTTCGTGTCATCGATTATTTCTTCAGATTATTAAAACTGAACATTTAAGCCGAATGTAAATGAACGAGCGCGTGGATATGATCCCCAGTCAAGGCCGGTAGTCGGATATTGAGCTCCTCCCTGACTTGTACTTGTATTCACATCAGGATCTAAGCCGGAGTAATTAGTCAATATAAATGCATTATACACCGAGCCGTACAAGCGAAGTTTACTTACCCCTATTCTATTTAACACTTTTGCAGAGAGGTTATAACCCAAAGTAATATTATTAAGTCGGAGATACGAACCGTCCTCAATACCCAAAGTAGAGGTAACCGGATTCTCATGATACGGAAGGAAAGTCGTTGCGTTGGCATTTAAAGCATTTAAAGCAGTGGGGTCAGTTACATTAACCAGTTGCCCGTTTTGGATATCATAAATCTTGTATGATGAAGACAAATAATCTAAACGATTTTTATATAATCCGTCTTCTTTGCTACCGTAAAAAGCAGAAAGATAACTTGCGTTGTAAATTTCATTACCGAAACTCCAGTTAAAGTCAAATCTGAAATCCAGCTTCTTAAAATTACCGGCAAGATTAAAACCCCCGGTATGTTTAGGGTTCATATCACCAATAATAGAAACATCGCTTTCATTTACGACGCCATCTCCATTCAGATCTTTATACTTGATAACACCAGGGTAAGCCACTTGCCCACCTGGTTTATTGGCGGTGGTACCGTAAACAGTACCAATGATCCCCGACCCAATATCCGGAACACCTGCTTTTAACGTGTAAATACCGTTAGCATAGTTAAAATCATCAACAGTATACCAATTGTCATAAGTGTATCCACGCACCTGGCCAACCGGTTTACCTTCTACAAGAATATAGTCCCCCGTGTTTGGCTGGGTCATCGATGAACCCCATTGAGTTTTATACAGTCCGTTTACACCCTCCGCAAGTTCATCTACCTTTCCTTTGTTTACGTTCACGTTGAAATTGGTATTGAGATTAAAATTTTTAGACCGGATTATATCAACTCCAAGTCCCAATTCAACACCTCTGTTACTGGTGCTACCTACGTTATCGTAAGTAGCAGAGAACCCGCTGATCGCTGAAATTGACGTTAGCATTAACAGATCCTTAGTAGAATTCTTATATAAATCTAATGATCCGTATACTCTATTGTTTAAAAAGCCAAAGTCAAAACCCAAGTTCCTAGTAATGGTAGTTTCCCATTTAAGCTCAGGGTTGGCTATCGTCGCTTCAGGAGAATACGCAACCTGTTGCTGTTCGTTTACAGAATATCTCGTCGGCCCGTCTGATTGCCAGTTCATTTTCCATAAATTGGCACTAATTCCATCATTACCTACAGAACCATAAGAAAGTCTGAGCTTTAAATTAGAGATCCAATTCACATCTTTCAGGAAGTTTTCATCAGAAACTCTCCAGCCTATAGCCGCTGCCGGAAAATACCCCCAGCGATTGGTAGGGGCGAACCTTGAAGAACCATCTGCACGAAACGTCGCAGTGAACAAATATTTGTCGGACAATGTATAATTAGCCCTCCCAAAAAACGACAGCAAACGATTAGGTGTACCAGTGTTTGAACTATAACCATAATTTGTAGTACTTGTACCTGTTAAGTATTGATCCATCATGGCAAAAGCCCGTTCTGAATCAAATGACGCCGGATAATAATTACCCCAGATATTTGTACCTTCAGAACCCGAATTCATAATTTCCTGCCCTGCGAGCAGGTTTAAACTATGACTTTTGCCCAGACCCTGTACATCGTAATTGAGAGTATTTGCCCATCGCAAATTCCAGCCTTGAGAGTGGCTGATTGAAGCATTTCCACTAAAGGTTTTATTTCCTGCGGCATCGAAATAATTATTATAAACCGCGCCTGACCATGTATTTGATCTGTTCCAGTTAGTGTTTAAACCGAGATCCGATTTAGCACTCAGCCCTTTGAGTATAGTCCAGCCTAATGAAGTATTTGCCCGGAGTGATCTGTTTGTGCGAACCGGAGTATAATCACTCATTCGGGCGACAGGGTTATATATATCCTGCAGAACCACGTCGTACAAACCTAACTGAGTATTTTTACTATCATCTAATTCGCCCATCACATCGCTTGTAGCGATAGGTCTGAACCAATATGCTGTTGACAAGAGCGACCCGCGTCCGTTTGTCGTACTTTCATCTCCTACCGACTTAATATTGGTAAAACGTGTATCTAAAGAGAGAGACAGGTCTTTAAATAGCTTTTGATCAAGTTTAAATGAAACGTTTGAACGCTTAAACTGTGAATTTACTTTCATCCCATCCTCATCCATATGGTTAAGAGCAATCAGAAATTTAGTTTTTTCATTCCCGCTGCTGATATTTATGTTATGATTTTGAGAGAATGAATTGCCATACGCTTCTTTTGAAAAATTCGTAGCAGCTACATTCTTATAATGGTTAATTCCTTCAGGATTGTTATAAGTGGCACTTGATGCGCCAATACCCCACAATTTCTCCCAACCCTGAGCATACGAATTACTGATCGCCTTAGCATAACCCCAATTATAAGCCAGGTAATCATAAGCACTCATCGTTTCAAGGTATTTAGTCGGCGAATTAAACTTAGCAAAGCCATCATAGCCAATTTTCAATTTTCCGTCCTTACCACTTTTGGTGGTTACGATAATAACTCCATTCGCACCACGTGCTCCGTATATCGCTGTTGATGACGCGTCTTTTAAAACATCAATGCTTTCAATTAAATTAGAGGGTATATCATTTATTGAGCCAACAGGAAAACCATCAACTATAAATAAGGGATCATTGCTTTGCGAAATAGATCCGCCACCACGTACTCGTATAGAAATTGCAGCATCCGGACGACCATCCTGACTTATAACATTTACACCAGGGAGTTTACCTGCCAATGCCTGGGCAGCGTTAGCTACCGGGGCCGACGCAATGTCTTCACCCGAAACAGAAGAAACCGCACCCGTTAGATCTCGTCTTTTAACAGTTCCATAACCAATTACAACCACCTCACTCAACTGGCTCGTGGCAGGATTAAGCACAACATTTAATCTGGCCTGGCCCGAAACTTTTTGCTCCACTGTTTCATACCCCAAATACGAAAATACAAGAATGGCGTTTTCGGGTGCCGTTATCGAATATTCGCCATCTATGTTGGTGGTCACCCCCTTGGCAGAACCCTTTATCTTTATCGTTACGCCAATTAATCCTTCTCCAGATTTGTCTGTCACTTTTCCATTTATTACGATATCCGAAAGTGATTCTTTCTTGTTAATCGCAATAAGCTCATTATTAATAAACTGATAACTTAAGCCCGATCCTTTTAAAACTTCCTCTAAAGCTTCGTCAATACTGGCATCTTCCAGATTAACTGATACTTTTTGCGTTATCTCACCAAGATTCTGATTATACAGAAACCTGTAAGACGATTGTTCCTCAATCTTGCTTATAGCTTCAGCAATGGCTGATTTCTTGACCTGAAGATTAATTTTACTCTGAGAAAACCCTGTTGCCGAAGCACTTATCGTAAACAGAAGTATCAGAATTGTGGTTAGGTTCATAATAAGAACAAAATTTGAAGGGAACGATTTTCGGGAAATCGTTAAAAAACATTTCATACTTTTGATTTAGGTTAAATTAAATAATCCAACTTGTTGATGGGTTGGGGGTTAGTTGATTTTAATCTGATTATAACGGGGAATGCGCCAACATTCTCCGTTTTTTTATTTTACACCGGATGCATTTTTTTCATGGGATTTAATACGTATTTCTCGACCTTGAATTTTAAAGTCAAATGATGCTACTTTTTTCAAAGCACTGAACGCCTGGTCGACCGTTTCCTTCTCAAAAGATCCATTGAAGGTTAGAGCCCGCACACTGTCATCTTCAAACTCAATCGATACATTATACCAACGCTCAAGTTTTTTAGCTAGATCTTCAAATCTCTCAGCTCTAAATTCAACCCGGTTATAAATCCAGGCAGTTTCGATTCGCTCTTTTTCCTGAAGTTTTGTATCCAGACTGATTAACTCATAAGCAGCTTTCGCCTCAGTACTTATCTTTGACTGGGCAGTTTTAACCGGGACAATCAATTTTTGATTCGGCGCCAGAAAAACTGAAGGTCTGGATTTATTCGTTTTGTCTGTCACCTCAATTTTGCCATGCAAAAGTGTTGTTTCGATATTTTTGTCCTCCGCATAGCATTTTACGTTAAAAGCCGTACCATGTACTTTAATAGCGATTTTTCCGGCATGCACAATAAAAGGGCGGCCCTTTTGCTTTACTACATCAAAAAATGCCTCCCCGTCTAAACGGACTTCTCGGGTAGGTCCTGAAAATTCAAAATCGTAATATAATCTCGACCCGCCATTCAACCAAACAGTTGTACCATCGGGTAAAAGCACTTTGCTTCGGCTCCCATACTGGGCTGCAACAATCTGCTCCGGTTTAGATGCAACTGAAGGACTCGGTTTGTTGAGGAAAAATATAGCAGCTAAAGCTACTGAGGCTGCATAAGCAAGTATCAAACGCTTCGAAAAGATTTTCCTGAAAACTGATATTGACTTGGTTTCGGACAGATCAACCGCGTGTTGCCGTTCAATTTCAGCTTTATTGATTATTTTTTTAAAAAGAAATCGCTCTTTTTTTTCTTCGTCTAAAACATCATCCTCTGGTAAGTTCTTATTCCAGAGCTGCTTTAACATACTGAATTGTTGGTTTAAATAGGGATCGCTATTAAGCAAGTCATTTAATTCGCTCTGTTCATCAGCTGAGATTTCGCCACTCAAGGAGCGACCCATCATTATCCATATTTTGTTGTTACTGTCCATTAAGCTTTATTGAGCGCTTTTTTAATGAAGACAGTAAATCGAAAAAAATCTACTAAAACTTTTTTACTTTTTTTGAGGGAGGAGAAATCCCTTCGGAGATTTGATATTTAAAGCAGCACATAGGCGTTTAACCGCTATCGCCATTTGAGCGTCTATGGTATTAACAGATATATTCAGAATTTCAGCAATTTCTTTGTATCGTAATTCATCCTCTCTTACCATCTGAAAAATTAACCTGCACCTTGGAGGAAGAGAATCTATCGCACTTTGAACTGATTGCATAAGTTCGGAGGTAACTAAAAGATCATGAGGAGTATGATCTTTTGAATGCAGGTCAAATTCTGAAACTTCTAATGATTGTGTAACTATTCTTCGGGCCTCGTATGACAGGGCATTTAACGACTGGTGCTTTATTGCTGTGTACAAGTAAACATTTAGATTCTGTATTTCAACCACATCTTCCCGTTTACACCATAATTTCACAAACACATCTTCTACCACCTCTTCAGAAAGCTCTTTAGATTTGGTAAAAGTTTGTGAAAATGCTCTTAATCTTTTATGATAGTAGGCATATATTTTCTCAAAGGCTTGTTCATTACCTTCCGATACCAGTTTTTGATATTCGCCTAAGCAATCAAGAAAAGGTTTCTTATGCAAAATCATAATTAAATAAATGCTCTAAATTCGATTTAAAAGAGGCAAATCAATGCCGGATGATTTGACTTAAAGAACTGGTTAGCTTCTCTAACAACAATGTTACAAATTTGATCATTGCTTTTCAAATTTTCTATCAGGAATTTACGCAATCGTTCCCGGCCGGAGAGAACAAGCACAATTATTCATAATACGACAGTATCTATGGCCGTGTAAGATTTTTAACAAAGTTCATTTCCATTAGCCAGCTCTCACATAAGGCAGTCCATTGGTCAGTTGATCCGGGATTATTTCGTAATGCTATGGCATGGCCGCCATAGGGAAAGGTATGAAGACTGGCAGAAATGCCTTTGTCAACCAATGCCGAATAATATAGCACGCTATTTTTAACATTAACAGACTTATCGTTAAAGGCATGCACAATAAAAGCCGGCGGTGTTTCTGCGCTGACTCTGTAGTTTGGAGAATAGTCTTTCATCTTTTCTACGGTCGCGTTTTCTCCCAGTAAATTCTTCCGGCTTCCCAGATGGGGAAAATCAATCAGATCTATTACCGGTGATACAAGGATTGTAAAGTCGGGGCGGAAAGAGATTCTATCCAACTTATCGCCTATCAACGAATAATCATCTTTGATTGTACTGCTTAAGGCTGCGAGGTGCCCGCCTGCGGATGAACCCTGAATCCCTACTTTATTTGAATCAATGCCCCATTTGGCCGCATTGGCGCGAATTAATTTTATAGCTCGCTGCGCATCCTGTAAAGGACCCTTTTCCCGTTCCTTCAGGTCGGATGAATTTGGAAGGCGATAATTTAATACAAAGGCACTTATTCCCATCGTATTAAACCATTTTGCCAGCTGCGTTCCGCTGATGACGTATGCAAGACGTTCATATCCGCCACCGGGACAAATAAGCACCGCTGCGCCTTTATTCTCCTGCGAGGATGGGAAATAGGCATAAAATCCGGGGGTAGCTACTCTAAAAATCCGCTCGTTTGAAACGCTGTCTTTGAAGTCTAAGCCTTTTGAGTTCGGCATTTTTCCTTTAGTCCACAACGGGAAAAATTCTTGTGCCTGCGCCGATAAAGCGAATATTGAAAGAAGAAATGCCAGATAGGTTTTTTGAATCATAATTTGAAATTTAAGGGGCCGAATTTATTGAAGGATATTAAGCTTACATAAACTGCTAAGCGGGTCCCAACCGGGAAAAACATGCTGTATTGAAATAGATTTAACCTCCTCATCAGACAGCTGCTTTGCCCAGCTTACTCTGGAGCGCGCATCAGCGCCAGTGCCCATAATTTTTATGTTCTGAATATCGTACCGTTTTAAAGTTTTCTGTTTCATTCCAGTTCGCCCAACCATCAGACATTATATGCTTATCAATATAGCAAAAGACAAAGGAAACATTTGAGTAGAGTCTCCATGGCCGGCCTAAAGAAACACTCCGGAGGGCACTGTCTCCGGTTAATTTGCAATCGTAAAAAACAAATCCAAAAGGATGAGATTGAGGCGTTGAAGCAGCTGTAACATGAGAGTTTTTTTTACTATGGATGTGGCATTGTTCGAACCAAACGGTTGCCGATCCAAATATAAAATCAGTTGTTCCTTCGATATAACAGTTTTTATAATATTGTCTGCTGTTATCTCCGTTAACAAACAGAATATCCTGATTGCCAAGTACGCGGCAATCGAGGAATAGAGCTTTGTCGCCCCGAACATCTAAAGCTACCGCCTGGCCTGCGGTAAACCCGGCATCATTGCGGAATGTAATATTTTTGGCCGAGAAATTATCAGCGTTTATTTGAAAGCTGTAAGAATTATGGGTATTAACCGGTCCCACCCTGGGCGACACGATGCCCGGATGATCATCATAAGCAAGAATAGTCCTGAACTTATCCTGTCCAATTAAGGTCACGAAATTCTTTTGAGCAACAAGAAGTAATTTCTCTTTATAAAATCCATTCTTAATGAAAATCACAAATTCCTTTTTGTTACCAACCGGAACCGCATCCAGTGCCTCCTGAACTGTTTTAAAATTCCCTGACCCATCTTGCGCTACCACTATTCGCTTCGCCTGAGCGGCAATGAAAATCAAATTAAAAAAGAGAGACAGTAAAATGAGTTTTTTCATTTTTTCAAAACTAAAATTTCAGACAGGCACACAAGATTAAAAAAGATTTTGATTACTAATCAATCCATTAAGAATAAATCTATGCAAACGTTGCCGGAACTTTCCGGGAACGTTTGCACACTTTTTAATGGCAAAATCCATACGTGAAGGACTCCCTTTTTGTATTTTTACTTCAACCAATTATTCCCGATAACCGAAAAATCATTTAATGAGAAAATTAACCCTACTTATTTTAATGGTGGTTGTGTCAACGTTGGCATTAACTAACTGCAAAAAGAAATCGACTCCAATTGTCGAAGGTCCCGGCACGCCGAACAATCCAGCACCAGAACAACCCGCCGCTCCGGTCCCGGTTAATGAGCTGGCCAGTGCTTTTCCCGGTGCAGAAGGATTCGGGAAAGATGTGACCGGAGGTCGTGGCGGAAAAGTAATATTTGTAACAACCATTGCCGATGGTTCGCAGGAAGGAACCCTTAGGTATGCACTTAACCAAACAGGCCCCAGGATAATAGTATTTACGATATCGGGAACAATAGCGCTTAACTCCAGTCTCGACATCAAGAACGGCAGTGTAACCATTGCAGGCCAAACAGCACCAGGCGATGGAATTTGCATAAAAAATTACCCTGTAACCATTAGTGCAGACAACGTCATCATTCGATACATGAGGTTTAGAATGGGAGATGAAAAGAACGTGGAAGCAGATGCGCTGGGCGGGAGATTCCACAAAGGCATAATTGTAGATCATTGCTCGATGAGCTGGTCGGTAGATGAAACAGTATCATTCTATGCAAACGAAAACACTACCATTCAATGGTGTATCGTTTCGGAGAGCCTAAGGTTTTCAGTTCACGATAAAGGGGCTCATGGATATGGTGGAATTTGGGGCGGTAAAAACGCATCTTTTCATCATAACCTGCTTGCTCACCACGATAGCCGGAATCCCCGTTTAGGCGAAGAAGCGGGTAAGGCCTTTGCGTTGACAGATCTGGTCGATATCAGGAATAACGTGATCTATAACTGGGCAAATAACAGTGCCTATGGCGGAGAAGCAATGAACATCAATTTCGTAAACAACTATTACAAACCTGGCCCGGCAACTGCGACCGGATCAAAAGGAGGTAGAATCTTCTCGCCGGATAAAAATAAAACGATCGGCACTGAAATATATGACATCTGGGGCAAATTCTACATCAATGGCAATTACGTGGACGGTTATCCCGGTGCTACTGCCGACAATTGGGGTCTGGGAGTTTATAATCAATTTCATAGTAGCTACGGCACTGTATCTCAGGCCGACAAAGATGCGATGAAACGATTAACCGAACATCCGACAAATAATAATGTAACAACACATACAGCCGAAATTGCCTATTTAAGGGTACTCGACTTTTGTGGTGCTTCTTTAAAAAGAGATACTGTGGATCGAAGGGTGATCAAAAATGTCAGGAACAAAACCTTTTCATTTCCGGGCTCGAACGGTTCGGTAAACGGAATTATTGATACCCAGGCCGATGTGGGTGGCTGGCCGATATTACAATCGTTACCGGCTCCAACTGATACAGACAAAGACGGAATGCCCGATGCATGGGAAACCGCGAAAGGCTTAAATCCAAATTTAGCAAATGCAAATGGCCGGAATTTAAGTACTGCATATGACAACATCGAAGTTTACATCAACAGCTTAGTTAAAACTATCACAGAAGAACAGGTTAAATAATTTCAATGCTTAAAAAACAAACCAGTGCCCTCGTATTATCAGCATTCATGTATATCGCTCCGTCTGCAGCACAGCACACAGGGCGATATATACATGATTTAACTACAAACAATTGGAAGCTAGTTCTCGACAAAAAAGCATGCTGGAGAAATGATCAATTACATGCTCCTCCGGTTAATTTAAAAAACATTAAAGCAAACCTGCCGACGGGCGGCTGGGAATTATTGAGTAAAGAATCTGGAATTGTCACAAAGCTCCCCGCAACTGTCGAGCAGTTTTATTGGGGACAGAATGGAAACTCATTCGGTGTATCAGGAAATTATTTAGGCGTATCCTGGTTCAGCACAAAAACGAATGTCCCGGCTTCCTTAAAAGGTAAAAGATTAACCCTAAATTTTGAAAGTGTCCGCTTTAGAGCAGAAGTTTTCGTCAATCGCAAGCTGGTTGGGTACGATTTGGTGAATAGCACGCCATTCGAAATAGATATTACCAATGCAGTTCAATACGGTAGGGAAAATGAGATTGCAGTACGCATTACCGACCCGAATGGAAATTTTGACTGGCGTGATTCTCAAAATTTTATGTGGGGAATTTACCGTACCAATCCAACCCACGGCTTTGGAGGCATAACCGGAAAAGTCAAACTGGTTGCCACTGATAAGATATTTATTGAGGATGTATTTGTGAAGAACAAACAAAAAGCAAACGAAATAGAAGTACAGATTACTACAACAAACACTACCAGCAAAACCGCAAAAGGGAGTTTATTACTTGAGATTATAGAGAAAGGTACCCAACAAGCTGTATTTCAAAAAAAATATCCTGCTACGCAGACTTCAAAGGGCAACACAATAAATACCTATACAATTACTGTTGACGACGCAAAGCTTTGGAGCACTGATGAACCCAATTTATACACGCTCAAGACAAGATGGCAAGGTAGCGACCAAAGTAGCGACGAGCATAGTCAGCGTTTTGGATTCAGATGGTTCGAAGTACGGGATATTGACGGCGACAAGCAATTTTATTTAAACGGAAAGCGTTTTGTTGCACTTACCTCCATTAGTTGGGGCTTTTGGCCTGTGAATGGGATTGCTCCCTCGGACGAGCTGGCGAGAAAGCAGATTGAGACAGCTAAGAAGATTGGCCTGAACATGCTCAACTTCCATCGCACCATTGGGCAGCAAAACGTGCTCGACTATGCAGATGAACTTGGCTTACTTTACTTTGCAGAACCGGGAGGAAATCAATATCCTGCAGACCGGTTTAATGCAACAGATGCTGTCGGGAAAATGCAGGCAGACTTCTATTTCGCTACGCGGGATGAAAAGTTGTTCCGCATGATTAAAAGAGACAGGAGTCACCCCTCTCTTGTCATCTATAATATGCATAACGAACGCGGAGCGCAGCCACAAAAGCAGGACAGCCTGCAAATGCTTGCGGCCCATAAAATGGATGAAAGCCGCATCATAACCTATAATTCTTCAAATGGTAACATAAAGCTTGGACCCGATAAACGCTTCAAACTTCACTTACTTCCCTACGATTTCACATTCCGTGATTATGGCTGGTTCGATCAGCATCATGCTGGCGGCCCGGGTACATACCACGATAACTTGTACAGAAGCCCAAAAGATTATCTGCGATATTTTGATCATAAAGACGAAATTATTTACTGGGGAGAAGAAGGCGCCATCGGTACACCTCCCAGACTGCAATTGATCAGAGATGAAATTTTAAAAACCGGTAAGAATATCGGTTGGGAGAGTGAAGCTTATCTAAAATGGTACGATGCGTATAACAGCTTCCTGCAGAATACCCCTGGCTTTAGCAAGGCATTCCCAAATGTTGATTCGCTGACCCGTAAAATGGGAAATGTAGCTTTTTATTATCAGGGAAGAGCTATTGAGAACATTAAAATCAACAATCAGGCGGATGGCTACGCGGTGAATGGCTGGGAGAGCATGAAACTTGAGAATCACTCGGGTATCGTAGATAATTATCGCAATCCAAAAGGAGATCCGGAATTAATATCCCGGTATACCCAACCCGTTTACGTGGCTGTAAAAATGAATCGTAAGGTTCTGGGAACGGGCGATACCTCAACGGTCGACTTTCATATCGTAAATGAGGCAAACCTACAGGGAAATTGTATTTTAGAGGTAAAAACAATTGCAGAAGACACAAAGATCGTGCTGAACAAAAGCTTCCCTGTAAAGGTAACTGGTGGCTCAACATATGGGGAATTGCTTTTTGAAGGGATGAAGCTGGTTCCTCAAAGCCCGGGCTATACCACGGTAAAAGCAGAGCTGAAACGAGATGGACAAACTGTCGCAAAAGGGACTGACCAGCTTTTTGCGGTAAGTTTGAATACTATCGGAATACCCTCGACCGGTATGGTTGCTGATACCAGCGGAGTAATTGTACCATTTTTAAAATCAGTTGGTATAAACTCCTTCAAAGAATTTAAATCAGGCAGACCGGAAGGAAAATATATGGTTGTTGGCGCCTTTGAACCACAGCAAACCGGAAATCCATTAGTAACCGAAATTTTAGAATGGGTAAATGAAGGCAATACGCTGATTGTTATTGGCAATATCGACAAATGGGCCACCTTTTTAGGCCGTAAGGAGCTGATGGATTACCGTGGATTGAAAGAACTGGGCACCACCTGGTATGGCGGCAATTACTTTGTTAAAGAACATGAACTTTTTAATGGTCTGCCCCAGAACTGTGTATTTAACTGGGAATACCAAAGCCTGGCTACGTACAATAAAAGCCGGATTGGTTTAAGAGTTTTAAATGGTGAAACCGTTGTTGCGTGCGTATCGGACCACAAACCTGAGGTATATTCTGCATTAAGCATCATTCCGCATGGACGCGGTAAAGTAATTCTTTCCGCTTTAGATATCATGTCGACCATAAAAGATGTAAACATTGGAAAACGGGCTGAAGGCGACGGTGAAAATGCTGCAATGACCACGTTTAATACTTCTTCCAAAAATAAAGCCAATATTGTCGGACAACAGCTTTTGCTGAATATGATAAAGGCATCTAATTAAAAACTCTTATCAGGTGCAAGCAACAAAGTATGAGAAATCAATTATTGCTTGCACCTGATGCTTAAACATCGCAGATAAAACGTTTATATTTCTATTTCTTTAACTGTTTTTTAATCCAATCTATTGATTGCTGGTTTGTTTCCGGGAATCGCCAATGGCCCGATATTGGCGTGATAACAACTGTTTTCGGCGCTTTAATAGAGTTGACAGCCGCGTAAACAGAGGTTGGTGGAACAACATTGTCATTATAGCCCCATGAATAAAATCCGGGCACCTTTATATTCTTCGCGAAATTTACGACATCATAATAACCAACTGTCCGGATTTTCTCGGGAGTATTGGTTGTGTGGAGGTTACTTTGGTTGAACAAGTGCGGCCATCCGCCCGCCCGTCCGTGTAAATATCCGGTAACATCGCTAAGAGCCGGGTAAAATGCCGACAAACCTGTCACTCTTTTATCTAAGCCTGCAGTAACTATCGAAAGCGCCCCACCCTGACTTCCACCGGTAACAACAACATTTTTGCCATCAAACTCAGGTAAACTGCAAAGGAAATCTATTGCTCTTACACAGCCCATATATACGCTTTTGTAGTAGTAGTTATCCTTATCGTCAAGCTTATTGAATACATAGTCGCCGAAAGCATTACTTATATTTCGATAGGATTCATTAGGGATCAGAGGTGATAAGCCATGAATTTCAATATTAAAGACGATAAAACCCAGGCTGGCATAGCTTATAGATGGCGAAATAACTTTTATCCCGGCGCCAGGTGGCTCAAAAAGGACAGGGTATTTTCCGCGGGCCTTCGGCTTGCTGAGATATCCGTACAGACGCTTACCCTCTTTATAGTTTTGCAAATTCACCAGGTACACATCGACTGTGGATGTAGATTTTTCAGGTAAATGGATAACTATCGCATCCATCGGAATTTTAGATGCATCATTCTTTGCATTGTTCCAAAACTGATCAAAATCCTCCGGCATCTGCACGGTAGGTACAATTTTCTCCGGCGAGAAAGCAAGTTTAATTTCTCCGCTGTAGCTTGCGCCGTCAATCAGGGTTCTCACTACTAAACGTCGAAAACCAGGCTGCTTGCTGGTTCCAATCTCTATCGTCCCCTTTCCGCTTTTCAGCAAAAGATTCCCCTTTTTATCCGGCACCAGCATTTCCGGACCGATCTCATAATCTATGGATGCATTCTGAACGGGCACGCCAAATTTCAAGACAGTTACTTCAACAACAGCAATCTCATCTACTTTATATTTCCAGTCGCTGTGATCTGGTGTAAGCACGAAGTCTACCAGTTTAATCGGAGCTGGTGCAGGTTGAGCAGCAACATCAGACAATACTAAAATGCAGGTAATTAAGGTAATTATGTAGTTCAATTTCTTCATTCGAATTGGCTTTAAAGGCACAAAAAAAGAGGCTATCTGTAAAGATGCCTCTTTTCTAAAAATTATCATATATTATCTCAGATCTCTCATTGCTACTGCATCCATATCAGAGTAAACAAGGTTTTCGCCGCTCATTGACCAGATAAAGCCATAGTTTGCGGTTCCGCCACCTGAATGGATTGACCACGGCGGAGAAATAACCGCCTGGTGATTATGCATAATTACATGACGTGTTTCCTGAGGCTGACCCATCATATGAAATACAATCTGATTTTCAGGCACATCAAAGTAGAAATATATCTCACTTCTTCTGTCGTGTACATGAGAAGGCATCGTGTTCCAAACACTTCCTTCATGCAACACAGTTAATCCCATCACAAGCTGACAGCTTTTTGCACCTTCAAGGTGAATGTACTTGTAAATAGTCCGTTCGTTGGCAGTTGCTTTACTTCCGATAGTGGTAGGAAATGCATCTTCCTTTTTAACTAACTG
>CAMPKC010000039.1 GCA_946887045.1 uncultured Sphingobacteriaceae bacterium
TGTGCATTTGTTATTTTTCCAAGTGTTTCAGAGGGTAACTGCGCCGCAGTAATAACTTGTATGGCAAACGGTGGATTAATACCCGTGGTTACACGCAATGCTGATATTGATCTAGAGCAGTATGGAGTAGAAATTATGGGATTCACTGAGAATGATATTCTTAGTGCAATTGAAAGATCTCAACAGCTGAGCTTAGATGAATTAAAGAGTCAAACAGCGAAAATTCTACATACTACCAAGAATTACCATTCATTCGAGCGCTTTAGGGAGGATTTCAAAAATAAATTGATTAACGCGTTAAAAAGTCCGAATTTTTTTGAGAAAATGGATACTATGGACAGGACAAAAAATCATTGATCATCGGTTTTGAGGCCCAATGATTGTGAAAACGAGTTTCATCAACATACCTTAAAATTGGTTTATAAAACTAAATCTTGGTTTTTGAGTTTTTAATAAACTTGAAAAATCAGATAAATGACCAACACATACGACTACCTAATTGTAGGCTCCGGACTTTTCGGGGCCGTTTTTGCGCATGAGGCAACCAAAGCCGGAAAGAAATGCCTTGTTATTGATAAACGTGAACATGCCGGAGGCAATGTTTACTGTAAAGAAATGGAAGGGATAAACGTGCATTGGTATGGTGCCCATATTTTTCACACCAATGATAAAGAGATTTGGGATTACGTAAACCAGTTCACCGAATTTAACCGCTATACCAATTCGCCGGTCGCTAATTATAAAGGAGAGTTATACAACCTCCCTTTTAACATGAATACTTTTTATCGTCTATGGGGAACAAAAACTCCTGAAGAGGCCAAGCAGAAAATCGCGGAGCAAATTGAGCATTTAGGTATTACCGAACCCAAAAACATGGAAGAGCAAGCTCTGAAATTGGTTGGTCCGGATATTTACGAAAAACTGATTAAGCATTATACAGAGAAACAATGGGGTAGAAAGGCTACCGAATTACCTGCTTTCATCATCAAACGTCTTCCCGTTCGATTTACTTATGATAATAATTACTTTAACGATAAATACCAGGGGATTCCTGTCGGGGGCTATAACAAAATTGTAGAAGGTTTACTGAAGGGCGTAGAAGTGCGGTTGAATACAGATTTCTTTGCCGACCGCGAGGCCTTAAGTCAACTGGCTGATAAGATAGTTTTTACCGGGAAAATTGATGAATATTTTGACTATCAGTTTGGGGAGTTGGAGTATCGGAGCCTTAAGTTTGAAGTGGAGACTTTAGATCAGGAAAATTACCAGGGAAACGCCGTATTTAATTATACCGACGCCGAAACCCCTTACAACCGGGTTTATGAGCATAAACATTTCGAATTCGGAACTCAAGCTAAAACAGTCATAACCAAAGAATATCCGCTGCAAGGGTCGAAAGGCTTGGAGCCCTATTATCCTGTTAACGACGAAAACAACTCTGCAATCGTAAAAAAATATCAGGAACTCGCTAAAGCTGAAACTAATGTGATTTTCGGCGGACGCTTAGCAGAATACCGGTATTACGATATGCACCAGGTAATAGGTTCGGCCCTCGTAAAAGCTAAAAGAGAGCTGGGAGTGTATCAGGAGTCTGAAATTAACTAACAAGGATTGAGCGGCCGGTCAGAAAGAGTTTATCTGATCCGGCGCATTAACCAAGTGCTTGTCAAATGAGTTCAGCTATTCCATTGATTATAAGATACAAGTGTTTTAATTTGATTTTTTAATTTTAACTTATCACTTTATTTAACAAAAGCCTGTCTTATGAGAATGAAAGTTATTGTTTTGCTGCTTGTTTGCCTTAACGGCTCAGGGCTATTCGGTCAGACACAAACCACGGATAAAATTCAAACCAACAAGGGTCCTCTGCTGATAAACCCGGTGCAGCATGCCACGTTTGTTCTAAACTGGAATAAATTAACAGTTTACGTTGACCCTACGGGAGGTGCAAAAGCTTTCGCGAATTTTAAAAGACCTGATATAGTTCTTATAACCGATATACATGGCGATCATTTGGATTCCACGACTTTGAAGGCAGTATGCAGTTCCGCTACGAAGTTAGTAGTGCCAAGTGCTGTCGCCGAGCTGTTGCCGACCTCGCTTAAGAAAAATCTCATCATTCTGAAAAATTCTGAAAAGGCGAAAGTGTCTAAACTGATAATAACAGCCATACCTATGTATAATCTTCCCGAAAACTCTTCGTCAATGCACCTGAAAGGACGTGGTAACGGATATGTTATTGAAGCTGGAAACAAAACAATATACATTTCGGGTGATACGGAGGATATTCCTGAGATGCGGGATCTAAAAAATATTGACCTTGCTTTCGTGTGCATGAATCTTCCATACACAATGGATATTAACCAGGCGGCAAGTGCAGTTTTAGATTTTAAGCCTAAAATCGTGTATCCTTATCACTATCGGGGAAAAGACGGCTTGAGTGATGTAAATGAGTTTAAGAAGATGGTTAATTCGGCCAATAGAATGATTGGCGTGAGATTACTTAAATGGTATTAACAGGCAAAGGGAGTGAAAATTTGACTATCTAAATAGTCATTTTCGACTTGTAATTTGCTAATTATTTTAGCAAATTTGTTCATGCCGTTTGAACAGAATAGTGAGTATTTTAAAGGGCGCGGAGCTCAGGTTAACACCCATAATAAATTTCAAAAAAATAAATATATAACCGAACATATCGAAGGTTTGGATGAGGAAATGCATCAAAATGTGAGTACCCAGATTTTCGAAGAATTCCCCAAAACCATTGTGAGTATTTCTGATAGTCCCGATCTATCATTTATGCAATCCATCAATCCTTATCAGGGATGTGAACACGGATGTTTGTATTGTTATGCTCGCAATGCACACGAGTATTGGGGATTTAGCGCCGGCCTGGATTTTGAACGTAAGATCATAGTTAAGCGAAACGCAGCTGAATTGCTTGAAAGATTTTTTAATAAGAAGAATTACCAGCCACAAACAATAATGCTATCGGGAAATACTGATTGCTATCAGCCGATTGAACGTAAACTTAAAATAACCCGGTCTCTTCTTGAAGTTTTTCTGAAATATAAACATCCGGTAAGCATCATCAGCAAAAACAACCTGGTTGTAAGAGATATAGACATATTGCAGGAATTGGCAAGACTGAACCTTGTGCATGTTACTATCACAATAAATTCTTTAAATGAAGGTTTGAGGCAAAAGATGGAGCCACGAACAGTTACAGCCAAAAGCCGTTTGATGGTTATTAATAAATTATCTTCAGCAAATATTCCTGTAAAGTTAATGATCGCCCCGATTGTTCCCGGTTTAAATAGCGATGAGATGCCTTCTTTAATTAACGCTGCGGCTGATGAAGGAGTGTTGGCTGCTATATTTACGCTGATCAGGTTGAATGGTTCTATCGCCGAAATTTTCACTGATTGGATTCATAAAGCGTATCCCGACAGGGCAGAGAAGGTTTTACACGCTATTTCCGAATGTCATGGGGGAAAACTAAATGATAGTAACTGGGGAAGAAGAATGCGTGGAGATGGTAAAATCGCGGAGAGCATCCATCAGCTTTTTAAGATTGCTGTAAACCGGTTTTTATCAGGCCGATTTATGCCCGAATTGGATTTTAATCATTTTATGCCTGCCGGAGGAAAACAAATGGGCTTGTTTAAATAGCATGTTTAACAAACGCCGACAGCGTTAAAAACACACGGCGTGAATGCGACGATTTATATTATATGTCCAGCTCCAACAATATCGGGCAATGGTCCGAATGAATCGCTTCACATAAAATAGCCGATCGCTTTAAATTATGCTCAAGCTCTTTGGTGACCATGTTGTAATCAATGCGCCAGCCTAAGTTCTTCTTTCTCGCCCCTGCCCTATAACTCCACCAGGTATAATGATGCGGATCCTCATTGAAATACCTGAACGAATCTATAAAACCTGTATTTACAAAATTTTCCATCCATTCGCGCTCAGCCGGTAAAAATCCTGAAGAATTTGCATTCGATTTTGGATTATGAATATCAATTGCTCTGTGACAAATATTATAATCACCTGAGATCACCATTTTAGGATGCTCAGTTTTTAGCTTATCAATGTACTGCTGGAAGTCATCCAGGAAACGGTATTTAAATTCCTGCCTGATATCACCACTCGATCCGGAAGGAAAATAAGTGCTCATCACAGAAAATCCTTCAAAATCTGCCCTTAGTATTCTTCCTTCAAAGTCATAATCGCAATGACCACAACCATATTCAACTTTAAGGGGAGTTTTTTTACTTAAAATAGCTGTGCCACTATATCCTTTTTTTTGCGCCGGATACCAGTAGTGTTCGTATCCCATAAGCTCAATCAGCGCCAGAATTTCGGCTAATTGCTCAGGGTTGGCTTTTATTTCCTGAAGGCACACCACATCTGCATCAACAGCCTGCAACCATGTAAGCCAGTTTTTACTAAATGCTGAACGGATTCCGTTCACATTATAAGATACAATTTTCATTTTCGAATACCATTGTGCTTATAAGCTGAGTTTATTATTCTGAACTCATTATAAGCTTACTTTTGAATGAAGCAGCGATTAGTTCTTTTTCAAGTTTTTTTATTTCTCTTTTTTTTAGGAGGGCTATTTTAACAGCTACATCTTCTAAAGGGCGGCTGATCTCGTTGGTTTTTAACACAGCAATTTTGTCAACCTGTTCAATCCCCTTTACTACTTCTCCGAAAACGGTGTAGCTTTGGTCGAGGTGAGGTGTTCCGCCCGTTGTTTTATAAACGGTACGATGAGCCTGAGGTATTTTTTTACCCTGCAATCTCATCTGTTCAATTCTGTTTAATTCTGCATCTGTAAAAGTTCTTCCCTGAACGAGGTAAAATTGCGTGGAGCTGCTTGCCTTTTCGGGGTTTTCATCTCTCGCAGCAGCGAGAGCCCCCTTCTTATGAAACAGCGCTTCATTAAATTCTGCAGGAATCGTGTAAGCAAGACCGCCATTGCCGAGCATTTGTCCTGGCTTTGCGTTTTTTGAGTCAGGATCGCCGCCCTGAATCATAAAGTCTTTAATAACGCGATGAAAAAGAGTGCCATTGTAAAATCCGCTTTTCGTGAGTTTCACAAAATTATCTCTGTGTTTGGGTGTTTCGTTATATAGACGAACAATCGACTCGCCATACGTTGATTTAATTCTGACATAATACGTCTTCGGCTTGGCAGCATATGTTAAACTGGCAGAGAAGAGTAATACTAGAAAAAAGACTTTTTGAGTGTATTTCATTCTTTTAATTAATTCTATCTAAACGCAAATTCTTAGATTCAGGTATTTTCTTCAAAATAGGTAACAATCAGTGACTTCAAAAGCATCTCTTGCTCCAACAAGGTGTAGCTTGGAATTGGCTTAACCAATCTCCAGTGTGGCCATCCATCCTGATCCAGTCCCTCGAGCTCATAAAACCCCAATTCACTGAATAAGCGACAATTTGCAATATGCATAAGCTCTTCTTTTTGACGTTTCGAAAACTTTCTCGGCCCTTTTCCAAGTTCCTGAACACCAATTAAAAACAATACCACTTTAATATCAGGAGTGTCTGTATCAAAGTCTCTAGCCAGCCGCTCTTGCAGCTCTTTCCATTTAATATTAATTTCTGCTGGTGTCATAATTTCTGCAAAGATACTTAAGCAATCCTTTAGAATAATTATTGGCCAATTTTTTGTATATTTAAATTAATCGCGACACACCCTGGGTATTAGAAAATTTATTCACTTAGAAAACACCGTTGCTTGTTTCAATTGCCATAAATTGTCATTTAAACGTGGATATGTTGAAAAATAATTAATTCAACAATCATGTTAAAAAGTAATTTAATAGTGGTTAAAAAACTGTCGGTAAGTTTTTTGGTTCTATTTATACCTGGTATCAGGAAGTGTTCTTAAATTTTTTGTGAATGGAAGACGATTTTGAATTTGAGTTCTCTGAAGATCCAAAATTTTCAGTAGAAAGGTATGAGGAAATGATCCGTAATCAGGATCAGTATTTTTTTGATGCACAGGCTTTCGAAAATATTATTGACTATTATATCGAGAAGAACGACCCGATTAAGGCGCTTCAGGTAGTAGAATATGCGGTAAATCAACATCCTTTTGCCGCAGTCTTTTTTATTAAACAAGCCCAGCTTTTTGTGGTCACTAATCAATTAGACAAGGCATTCGAGGCCTTGCGAAAGGGTGAAACTCTTGAGCCTTCTGAAGCAGACATTTACATAATCCGCGGAAATATATACGAAGCCCTCGAACGACATGAAGAAGCTTTGGAAAATTACCAAAAAGCTTTAGGTCTTGCAGAAAGCACAGATGATATTTTGCTGCAGATTGCTCTGGTACATCAGAACATAGGAGAATACGAAAAAGCTATTTCTTATTTAAAGAGATGTCTGGAACAAAATATGGAAAATCAGGATGCCCTTTATGAGCTGGCTTTCTGTTATGATGTTTTGGAAAATCAGGAAGAAAGTATCCAGTTTTATAATCAATATATTGATACCGAACCTTATTCGTATGCAGCATGGTATAATTTAGGGAATGCTTACCACAAAATGGGCTTGTATGAAAAGGGTATTGATGCGTATGATTATGCAATACTCATAAAAGAAAGCTTCTCGTCAGCATACTTCAATAAAGGAAATTGCCTTGTGCATCTGGATAAATTCGTTGAAGCAATTGAGGTGTATAAGCAAACTTTTGAGTATGAACCACCTAATGCAGATACTTACTGTGCCATTGGCGAGTGCTATGAAAAGCTTGAGCAGATGGAGGAAGCCAGATCTTATTATAAAAAGGCAGTTAAACTGGATGCAAAGCTTGCGGATGCGTGGTTTGGAATCGGAGTAACTCTTGATTTTGAAGACCGGAATTTTGAAGCATTGCATTTCTATAAAAAGGCGTTGGCAATAGATGATAAAAACCCTGATTACTGGTTTGCGATTGCAGATGCCCAATATAAACTTGGGAAGCTGGAAGAATCAGAGAAGGCCTACGAGAAAGTGATCGAGTTCAATCCCCTGGATATAGAGGCATGGCTTGATTTTTCATCTATTTTATACGAACAGCGCAAGCTTAGTGGCGCTATTGAGACTATTTCGGATGCGATAAAAAACAATCCGGAAGCGGCAGAACTATATTATCGCATGGTAGCTTATCTGTTTGCAGATGGCCAGACGAATGAAGCATTAAATTTTCTTGAGTTGGCCCTGAAAATTGATCCCTCCAAGCATGAGATTTTATTTGAGTATTTACCTCAATTGCAGAATAACAAAATAATTGTAGATGTGATTAATAAATATATGCTCTAATTACATCCTTTAAAGTATAAAAGAAATCCAATACCTTTGGGCGCAAATCCGGTATTGGATTTTTTTTGCAATAAATATGAATTACGATTTAAACAATATTCCTGAACGTACCCAAAAACCTCGAGCTAATGGCATTACAATGGTAATGGACAAAGGGTTGAGCATTCGAGAGGTTGAGAATTTTTTAGAAGTGGGTGGTCCGCATTCCGACATTGTAAAATTAGGCTGGTCTACTTCATTCGTTACTCCAAACCTGGCTGATAAATTAAAAGTATATAATGACGCAAACGTTCCTGTTTATTTTGGAGGGACCTTATTCGAAGCATTTATAATTCGTAATCAATTCGATGATTATCGTCGTACCCTTGATAAATTTGGAATGAAGTATGCCGAGGTATCAGATGGGTCTATTGATATTCCGCACGATTTGAAATGTGAATATATCAGTAAGTTAAGCGAGCAGGTTACCGTAATATCTGAGGTTGGATCTAAAGATGCGCAAAAGATTTTTGCACCATATAAATGGATAAAATTAATGAACGCAGAACTTGAGGCCGGATCATGGAAGCTAATTGCTGAATCACGTGAAGGCGGTAATGTGGGTATTTACCGCGACTCGGGAGAAGTGCGTGAAGGATTGGTCGATGAAATTTTAACCCAGATTCCAGAAGAAAAGATAATTTGGGAAGCTCCTCAAAAGGATCAGCAGGTATGGTTTATTAAACTAATCGGTGCGAATGTTAATTTAGGAAACATTGCTCCTGCAGAAGTAATACCATTAGAAACCATACGTTTAGGTTTGCGTGGCGATACGTTTAACCATTTTCTTAGCTTATAGTCTTATCATTAGAAAACAATGAGAAAGTTTGGATTGATAGGATTTCCTTTGGGGCATTCGTTTTCGAAAAAATACTTCACGCAAAAATTTGAACGTGAAGGATTAACGGATTGCACGTACGAGTTGTTTCCGATGGAAAACATAAGCGATATTCAGGAATTATTAACAGCAAACCCTGAACTCTGCGGGCTTAATGTCACTATTCCGCATAAAATAGGGATAATGTATTACCTGGATAAGGTAACTCCCGAAGCTAAAGCAATTGATGCGGTAAATTGTATTAAAATCATAAATCAGAAGCCTGTTGAATCGTTCTTTACCGGCGAATTTTCTACAAAGAAAGTGCGGCTTGAAGGATATAATACCGATGCATTCGCATTTGAAGCGTCATTAAAACCCTTGCTAAAGAAGTATCACAATAAAGCGTTGGTTTTAGGAAGCGGCGGAGCTTCAAGAGCGGTTGCATTTGTGCTGGATAAACTTGATATTGATTATAAAATAGTTTCAAGAAGATCCATCAGAAAGCAAATAAAGTATTCCGATATCAATCAGAATATGATGAAAGAGCGTTTGCTAATTATAAATACCACTCCATTGGGTACGGCACCCGATATCGAAACCTGCCCTGATATACCGTATGAGAATGTAACGGATAAGCATTTGCTTTATGATCTGGTTTATAATCCGGCGGAGACAGAGTTCATGAAGCGTGGAAAAGAGAAAGGTGCAACTGTAAAGAATGGTGAAGAAATGCTGCATCTTCAAGCAGAGAAAGCCTGGGAGATCTGGAATAGCTAAAATGAGGTTTGCGGCTTATATATCATTTCTGGCCATTCTCCTTTCGGGATGTTTTTCCGAGGGTGATTATACTCCCAAACCACGGGGTTATTTTAAGATTGATTTTCCTGAAAAGAAATATCAATCTTTTCAATCTGAGTGTAATTATACGTTTGATTATCCAGTTTATGCGGCTGTGTTTCCCGACAGCTCAAAAAATGCTCAGTCTTGCTGGCTGAATATTTCGTATCCGCAATTTAACGGCCGGCTCCATTTAAGTTATCACCCTGTCACCTCTCGTACAAGCCTTGATGAATTGACCGAAGATTCCCGCGCATTTGCATTTAAGCATACTGTTAAAGCAACTGCAATAGACGAGGGTCAGATTTCTTATCCCGCTAATAAAGTTTACGGTACATATTACTCAATAAAGGGAAATACTGCTTCTGCAATTCAATTTTTTCTGACAGACAGCACGAAAAATTATCTTCGCGGAGCTCTTTATTTCAATGAGGAGCCCCGTCAGGATTCAATTCAGCCGGTTTTGGAATTCCTTGGCAAGGATATAGATGTAATGATTAAATCCCTTCGCTGGAAGAAGTAGTAAATTAATCAGCAGGCTCTACCCGCATTCCCACATCCCGTATTTCTCTTAAAGGGTTGTCTCTCATATTCTGTTCAAACTCAAAAACATAAGTCCCCGGAAAGGGAAATTTATATTTTTCTCTGAACAGTAATTGGTAGGTATATAGGTTTCCGGCACCGCTCCCCAACCATTCACCATCCGGATAAGCTAACTGAAACTCTTTACGTTCAGTTGTTCGCTTCCCTCCAGGATTTACCTGGTGAATCAGAACAAAAATATTAGAATACTTATAATCTGCAGTATGTCGCAAATTCATGTAAAGATTATAAGATGTGTTCACATCTTCAATTTTCACAGGGATTGACACCTTTTTTATATAACTCCAGTTGCGGCTGCTAATCTCTTTGTTAGCATCTACGACAGCCTTTTCGTTGCAACCAATAAACAATACTGAAGATAAAAGTAAAATCCTGAACAAACTATTCATTTGGCTTAGGCTTATTGTTATTAAACCTCCGGTTACGATTTCGGTTTTTATTCTGCTGATTGGCTGGCTTTGGAGTGATTTGGCCTTCTGGTTTTGCTGCTGTTTCTTTAACAGCTGTTTCAGTGGTTTTTATGGTAGCCGAAGCGTTTGCCGGCTGTGGTCTGTTGCTATTATTGCGCTTCTTTTTCTTTTTGTTATTGGTCTTTCTTTCGTCAAGACGGGTAATACTATCCTGCCCAACAACATTCTCGTAATCCAAAGCTTTTGCAACGGGAACTGCTTTTAAATCGACTGCTTCGTCTCTTAAATCCTCCGGTTTAATACCTTCTTTATTTAATTTCTGAATCTCTTTTACGCGTTTTATCTCAACAGGAATCCAGTTCTCTTCTTTGGGGTAACTAAACCACATCAGGCGTTTGAAAATATCCGTTTTCTGAAGTCTGGCTGTTCCCTTCAATGTTTCTAATCGCTCAACTTCATCAGGGATATCTTTGAGAGCATCCATGTAAGTATCCAGCTCATAGTTTAAGCAGCATTTTAATTTACCACATTGACCTGCCAGTTTGAGTGTATTAAGCGACAAGTTTTGATAACGTGCAGCAGAAGTTGATACCGTTTTGAAGTCTGTAAGCCAGGTAGAGCAGCATAATTCGCGACCGCATGAACCCAATCCTCCCAGCCTGCTGGCTTCCTGCCGCATACCGATCTGGCGCATTTCGATCCTTATACGGAAAGTTTCCGCCATTTTTTTAATCAATTCGCGGAAATCAACGCGACCTTCGGCAGTGTAATAAAAAGTCGCTTTTGTTTTATCGCCCTGGTAATCTACGTCACTTAATTTCATAGACAAACCCAGTGCAATCGCCAGAGTTCTGGCTTTATGCATGGTTTCCCACTCTAAATCCTTAGCCGCTTTCCATTTATCAACATCGGCGGGAGTTGCCCGGCGAATAATTTTTTTAGTGATATCCTCCAGTCGCATATGCTTCTTTTTAATCTGCATACGCACTAGTTCGCCCGTTAAAGAAATATGACCGACGTCATAGCCACCGGTTGCCGTTTCGGTAACCACAAGCTCACCGTTTTCAACATAAAGGTTCTCGTGATTTATATAAAAATCTTTGCGCGAACCTTTAAATTTTACTTCGACGATGTTGAATGCTTTATAATTTGCCGGCATGTCCATATTCGACAGCCAGTCGTAAACATCTAATTTGCTGCACCCATTAGTAAGGCAAGTACCATTACTTTTGCAGCCGGCAGGCGTGCATCCGCCGCCTGTTGAACAAGAACCACATCCCATTTAGTTATATATATGTTGAGTCCCCTTGGGGAGCGTATTAAACTTTAAAATCTTAATAAATTGCAAAGATACATCTAAAAATAAAATTTTAGGATTTGCATTCCTTTCTATATGATAATGCGCTTTTTCAAGCTCGTCTACTATTGCTTCTGCTTTGGCCAGGTTTAAGGTTTTGCTAAAGTTAACAACAAATTCCTTTTCATTGCCCGGAAGATGTACAAGATTATCCGCTCCCGATAAAACCATCATTACCTCCCGCAAAAGCTTCATGCCGTATTTTAGCAGATTTTTTTGATTTTCCCTGCCAAATCGTGCAGCGTTTTCGGCAAAATCAATGGCTTGCATGCCTCGATTAGCGAAACAAGTTCGTAGCCAGTCGGAAAAGACACCGAAATTATTATTTCCGTCCTCCTTGCTCAAGTTTAAAGCGGTTTGAATGTTTCCTTCACTTAAATAGGCTATCCTGGCTGCCTGTTCTTCTGGAAGACCTTGTTTAGCAACCAGGAATTCCGTTACGTCTTTATCCGACAAGCGGTGAATTTTAATTAATTGAGTTCTTGATAAAATCGTGTTCAGTATCTGATCCTGATTCTGAGCAACCAGTAAAAACAATGTTTTATGCGGTGGTTCTTCAATTAGCTTTAGTAAAGAATTCCCGGCTTTATCCAGATATTCGGGCAACCACATAATCAGAACTTTATATTCAGCTTCAAATTGCTTCATGCTAAGCTTTTTGATAATCTGATGGCATTCGGCTATGTTGATGTTAGCTTGTTTATTCTCAGCATCCAGCTGATTGCGCCATTCGTCAAGACTTAAATATGGGTTGGAAAGAAAAGCATCACGCCATTCCTCGATAAAGGTGAGTGATGTATCTTCCTTATGTTTTGCAAAAAATGGGTATGAGAAATGAAGATCCGGATGAATAAGTTTATTGTACTTTCTGCAGGATGAGCATTCTCCGCAGCTATCATCGTGCAAACGGTTTTCACATGAAATAAGTTGAGCGTAGGCTAGTGCCAAAGGTAATCCGCCCGAACCTTCAGGAGATAAAAATAGCTGAGCATGACTCACCCTGTTTTCAATAACTGATTGAATAAGATGTTGCTTTACTTCTTGCTGGCCTACAATTTCCGAAAACTGCATAAGTTGCAAAATAGTAATTAGATGCGAGAATCAAGATTTGAGATTTGAGATTTGGTGCTTTATTTGAGATGTTATATGTGAACGCTGAGAATTAACTGATTAAAAAGATTTGAAGATACAGGCCGGAGGTAGTAGATTTGAGACAACAAAGTCGTCATTTAGTCGATTCTCATATCTAATTTTCAACTCTCAACTCTAACCATGGCTCGAATAATGGCTTTTGATTACGGAAATAAACGGATCGGTGTTGCTGTTACTGATCCACTGCAAATTATTGCCACCGGCCTTACAACCATTCACCCCAAAGATGCGGTTGAGTTTATAAAAAAATATTTGTTGACAGAACAGATCGAATGTTTCGTGGTTGGCGAGCCAAAGCAGATGGATGGTACGCCGTCACAGTCTGCGCAACATGTAAAAGGTTTTATTACCATCTTAAAGAGAAACTTCCCCGAAATAAGGATCGAATCTATCGACGAACGATTTACTTCAAAAATGGCATCTGCAACGATCGCTCAAAGTGGTTTTAAAAAAAATGACAGGCAGAATAAGGAGAGAATAGATACTATTTCTGCGACTATTATACTTCAATCTTATTTGGAGAAGAAAAGTATTCGAGGGTTTTAGCCGGTTTTGATTTAATCATTAGTCTGAAAATCATCGTTTTATGAAGTTTTATGCTTGAGTAAAAAGCAAAAGCCCTATATTTGCGGCCATGGAACTGCTTGCTGAGGGACTGCAGACCTATCTTGAGCAACATTGCGATCCGGAACCGGAGTTGCTCAGATACATAAATCGTGAAACGCATTTAAAGGTACCTATGCCTAGAATGCTTTCAGGGCATTACCAGGGTCGTGTCCTAAGTTTTTTAAGCAAAATCATTTCTCCTTCCCGAATTCTTGAGATTGGAACGTATACCGGTTATGCTACTTTGTGTTTGGCAGAGGGCTTAGGTGATGACGGATTGATACATACTATCGATGTAAATGCCGAATTAGAAGAACGTGTACAACAATTCTTTGATTCTTCACGTTTCAGTACTAAAATTAAATACCATATCGGAAATGCGGTGGATATCATTCCGCAATTAGCCGAAGTTTTCGACATTGTATTTATAGATGCGGATAAAAAAAATAATGACAGATACTATGATTTAGTATTTGAGAAGGTAAGAAAAGGGGGCCTCATTATAGTTGATAATGTGCTGTGGAGCGGGAAAATTACCTCGGGTGCAACAGATAAAGACACTGAAAATATCCGTCGTTTTAACGAAAAAGTAAGTAACGACCACCGTGCTGAGAAGTTTATACTACCAGTGCGTGATGGTTTATTCATAACCCGTAAACTGTAAAACTATGATTAAAAATGGACTAATCATTTTCTTGTCGGTATTATGTATTAATACGGTATCGGCACAGTCGGCAGCAAAAAAGTATGTTGAATTATACAATGAGGCGGCAATACGAACAATGAATGAATACGGAGTGCCGGCAAGTATTGTTTTAGGAGTTGCAATTCACGAATCGGCCAGCGGCAACAGTAAAATTGCAAAATACCTGAACAATCATTTTGGTATGAAGGGAAGTTCCGGGCCTAAGCCTATTAAATCCTCTTACAAAGGATATGAGAGTGTTGATGCCTCATATACTGACTTTGCAAATTTATTAAAAAGGCGCTTTTCAAGTCTTTTTACAAAGTATCCGATCAGTGACTATAAAAGTTGGGTTTATGGAATACAGCGCGGTGGTTATGCAGCCAGCGGAACCTGGGCAAGCCAGGTGATGGCTATTATCAAAGCATATAAACTGTACGAATACGATGGCCCGCTTACTCCGATGGTTTTAACACCCAAAAAAACAATTTTAGCTAATGAAAGCAGAAGTAACCAACCTATTACTTATTCCGTAAAAAAGGGTGATACTCTGCAACTTATAGCTAAGCGTTTCCAAACTACAGTGGAAGCGATTAAAGAAAAGAACGAACTAAAATCAAACATATTAACAATAGGACAAACTTTGTATTTCTAAAAAACTAATGAAAGTATTTATTTTAACCTTTTGTACGGCATTTTCAATCGCATGTACAACAACAAAGCCTGTCATAGCTAAAAAAGAATCAAAAAAACCTGTTAGCGTACCAGTTAAAGTTTTTAAAACCAATACCCTTTCCAAAAGTCAAACCTCCTTAGAATATATTGAGCAATTTAAAAGAATTGCTATTGAAGAGATGCTTAAGAGCGGAATCCCGGCCAGCATAACCCTTGCACAGGGATTGCTCGAATCGGCTAGTGGTAACAGCACCCTGGCGACGCAGGCCAACAACCATTTCGGAATAAAATGTAATGTAGACTGGACTGGTCCAACAATTTTAAAAGATGACGATGCCGCAGGAGAATGTTTCAGAGTTTATGAAAGCGCCGAACAATCTTATCGCGATCACTCGGAATTTTTAAAGAGGACGAGATATTCTTCCTTGTTTCAGCTCGACAGAAACGACTATAGAGGTTGGGCTATAGGTTTAAAGAAAGCAGGATATGCAACTAATCCTAAATATGCGGACCTTTTGATCGACTTAATTGAGCGTTATCAGTTAGATCAGTACGACAGAGAAGAGAGCAATGCTATTGCACAGATTAAACGGGAGGAGAAAGTTATAGCCGAAATTGCGAAGGAAGAACCTAGAAAGCAGGTGCAACAGCCAGAGAAAGTATCTCTTGCCATGAAAATCTACGAGGTAAAATCAGGCGATACTCTTCATTCTATAAGCCAGCGTTTCGGAATATCTGTTGATGATGTAAAGATTTTAAACTCATTACAAACCGGTGAATTAAAACTCGGACAGCTTTTACTTGTTTCAAAATAAGTTAATGAGTGTTAAATTGTAGGTTTTCCTGCAAAGAAAAATTTAGCTTTAAGACTTGAAACGTATAGTATTACTTTGCAGTTTTATTCTATTTAGTGTCCTGAAGCTATATTCACAGAATAGGCAGATTCAGGGGATTGTATTTGATGTTGATACTAAACAACGCATTTCCAGGGTATACATCTACAATACCAATACCCATAAGGGGTTTTATAATAACACAAAGGGCGAATTTACAACGACTGCCGCCAAAGGCGATGTTTTAGTCGCTGCTGTTCCGGGTTATATCGTTGATACCATAAATATTCAGTCCCAGTCTACTGTAATCTTTTATTTAAAGCGGAACAGCATTCTTCTTAGTGAAGTTACAATAAGAGACACAACCTTAAGCCCAGCCGAGAGATTAAGCAAAACACAGAAGGAGTTTAAGGACGCCTATCGTAAAGGAAATACAAAAGATATTTTACAGGTAGGTGGCGCGAACGGTACAGGAGGTGCCGGCTTGGGGATTGATGCTCTGTGGAGTATTCTCAGTAAGGAAGGCAAGAATGCACGTTATTTACAGAAAATTATTGAAAGGGATTATCATGATCAGCTAATTAATTATCGCTATTCAGCAAAGTTAGTAGCTGATGTAACCGGCCTAAAAAGTAATTCGTTACGGGACTTTATGGAGCAGTATCGACCGTCATATAATTTTGTACTTCAGGCGAATGATTACGAGTTTATCGACTTTATAAGATCTTCTTATCGACGCTATCAAAAGCAACCCGATGCTAATCGTTTGCCAGCTCTAAATCCTGTTAGTGGACAATGAGATTTCCGGTAATTTATATACCTTTTTTACCGATGGCCGGAATGGCATTTTTCCCTTTTATTCTGGTTAAAAAATTAAGTTTTATTAGTCACAACGATTTTATTAACCATGAAAAAATCCATTTGAGACAACAGCTTGAACTGCTTCTGATTGGGTTTTATATTCTTTACCTGCTTCATTATTTTTACAACCTGATAAAGTTTTTTGATCATAATGAAGCATATTTAAATATAGTTTTTGAACGAGAGGCCTATGCCATGGAAACTGAAACTAATTATCTGAAGAACCGGAGGTTTTGGGCATGGCGTGGCTTTTTATGATAAATATGTTACATCACGTATCGGATTCTATTTCCATGATACTAGATTTTTAAGTTTCTTTGTTGTAATGCTGCGTATTCTGATCTTTCTTTTTCTTGCATTTTTTTCTGCTACAGCTTTCTCTCAGGAAGCAGATATTGATACGAGTGATCTAAGTAATTTACGGCAATATCCCAGAAAGAATATCTTACCGGTGAGGCGGCCGGTGCTTCAACTAGTCCCTATACAAATCCCCGATGCAGATTTAGACTTAAAAATAAATTATTGGAAAAACTGGACGGCTTTTGGTATTAACATGAACCAGGCAACCTTTAGCGAGAACTGGCGCGGTGGTGGCGTAAACTCAATTGCTTTCGGAGCCCAGTCTAATTTCAAAGCCGATTATACTAAAGATGATAAGAGCTTTGTTACCGAGGTTATTATGCAATACGGGAAGCTAAAAAATAAGGATCAGCTGCAACGGAAAACAAATGACCGGATTTATTGGGATAATAAGGTGGCATTAAAGCTTTCTAAACACTGGTCGTTTTTTGGCTCGATAAATTTTGAATCGCAGTTTGACAAAGGATATTCTTTCAAAAAAGATAAAGACGGGAATGAAGTACAGACATTAATATCCAGATTTATGTCTCCCGGTTATCTAACAGAGTCCCTCGGTTTTGAATATAAAACAGCGAAGAGCTTTTGGCTTAGAATTGGAACAGGTACCGCACGGCAAACCTTTGTACTGGATAAGGATCTGTATCTTACAAATCCGAAAAATTTTGGGGTGACCCCGGGGCAAACGTTTAGAAATGAGCTTGCTTTTCAGTTAGTTACAAACTTCGAGAAAGAAGTTGCTACAAATATCAATCTTAAAAGCAGATACTCGATGTTTGCAAATTATGAAAAGCTGAGGAATATTGATCAAAGGCTTGATATCACGATTCAGGCAAAGGTAAACAGAGCCGTAAACGTGACCCTTGCCGGGATTGCCGTTTATGATGACGATGCCAGTTCAAAAATCCAGGCAAGCCAGGCGCTGTCGCTAGGTGTTATGGTTAAAATTCCAAAGTAACGTTTCCGGCAGGTATCGGGGAAAGCTAAAATCAGTTTAGAAAATAGGATTTTAAGATGAATACGTTCGGGTAATGTGGAGTTCCATAACCTTGAATTTTAGTGCAATATGCTATAAAATAAATTAGTTAGCGGGTTAAAAATCGTTAAATTTGCCGGCTGTTTAAAGCAGATACAGATATGTTTGAAAACTTACAGGATAAACTTGACAGGGCGTTTAAAGTTCTAAAAGGTCAAGGCACAATAACCGAAATTAACGTGGCGGAAACCATGAAGGAAATTAGAAAAGCCCTTCTGGACGCCGACGTAAACTATAAAACTGCAAAGGCTTTTACTGATGAAGTAAGACAAAAAGCTCTTGGCGAAAATGTATTAACAGCAGTTTCTCCAGGTCAGTTGCTCACTAAGATCATGAACGATGAACTGGCCGAATTAATGGGCGGTTCTGTAACTGAGCTTGATACTTCTGCAAATCCAACCGTTATCTTAATCGCAGGATTAAACGGTGCAGGTAAAACCACATTTAGCGGAAAGCTTGCCAACTTCTTAAAGACAAAAAAGGGCAAAAAGCCGCTTTTAGTCGCAGATGATGTGTATCGGCCTGCTGCAATTGATCAGCTGCAAGTACTGGGATCGCAGATAGGTGTGCCCGTTTACGTAAACCTTGAATCTAAAGACCCTGTAGCTATTGCGCTTGAAGGGATAGCCGAAGCAAAACGGAATGGAAACAACGTAGTTATTATTGATACAGCCGGCCGTTTGTCTATTGACGAAGCAATGATGAACGAAATTGCTGCGGTTAAGGCAAGCACCCAGCCACATGAAATACTTTTTGTGGTTGACTCGATGACCGGTCAGGATGCTGTAAATACCGCTAAAGTTTTTAATGATCGCCTTGATTTTTCGGGAGTTGTTTTAACTAAGCTAGATGGTGATACGCGTGGTGGAGCTGCTCTTTCTATAAAATCTGTTGTTAATAAACCAATTAAGTTTATTGGTACGGGTGAGAAAATGGACGCTCTGGATGTTTTTTATCCCGACAGAATGGCCTCGCGTATTTTGGGGATGGGTGACGTGGTTTCCCTTGTGGAGCGGGCACAGCAGCAGTTTGACGAAAAAGAGGCTGCCGAACTTCAAAAAAAGATCCGAAAAAACAAGTTCGACTTTAACGATTTTCTTGGACAAATCCAGCAGATTAAAAAGATGGGCAACATGAAGGATCTTGTAGGGATGATTCCGGGTGTTGGAAAAGCTGTTAAAGACATGGATATTGATGATAATGCTTTTAAACCCATTGAAGCAATTATCCGTTCGATGACTCCTTTCGAACGTGAAAATCCGGACTCAATAAATCAGAGCCGCAGGGCCCGTATAGCAAACGGTTCGGGTAACCCGCTTCAGGAAGTTAATAAGCTGATAAAACAGTTTGAGGATATGCGTAAGGTGATGAAACAATTCAGCAATCCGGCACAAATGGCAAAAATGATGAAGGGTATGCCTAAAATGCCTTTCGGAAAACGATAAATAGATCCCAGATTTATAAAATTGTTTAAAGTGCGCAAAAGGAAATTTGCGCACTTTGTTTTTTTACCTTATTTTCTAAAAGTAATTTCTTCGGTCATTTTTGGATCACCGGTATGGTTTTTCACCAATATTAATTCTGTTTCTGTAAGAGTTTTTACCGTGTAAGTATCGTTAGGACTCGATGTCGCCAGAGTTTTAGCATCTTCGCTAAAAGTGTAGGTAAAGGTTCCATTTTTCACCTTGTATGAAATGTCGACTGTTAAATCGCTTTTGAAATTGAAGAATTGGGTGTCATCAAATTCATTGTATTGAGTCGGCGTGGCGTCTTGCCCACTTTCTGTAAGTGTAAATACAGCTTTTGTGATAAACCATTTTCCTACAATCCTGGACTTTGCCTCAGTCTGTTCCGGAGTATCAGGCTTTGGTTCGCCGTCTTTCTTACAGCTCGTTAATCCTATTGATACCGCTGTGAATAATACAAGTAGAAGTTTAAATTTTTTCATGTGTTAGAACTTTAATAATTATTAATAGGTTAATTACGTCGCTGAAAAATTTCTCTACTTATTTATACAGATGGTTGCATAGCAATTTCAGGGCCTCTCACCAGGCTTCGTCTTGCAAGCTATAAATCTTAATTAGTACCGGGTTAGTGGGTATGGATAAACTGTGAGAGGAGCATGAGATATTACCTTAAGGCAGCTCCTTCATTACCATTAACCGTTCACTTCCGCGTTATTTTTTGAGACACGTTCGAAGATGTTCTGTATAAATGTTTTTTGTAAAGAGATTTTTCATACGATTAAATGTATCTATATAACCTCAAGAAGCGGTTAATGTTTTTACCAGTTTAATTTTAGGGAATAAAGAGAATTCTAAGAATAGTAAAAGGAGGGACTAGTAATACCTAAAAAGCCGCTAGTTTTTTCTTAAAAAAAAATGGTCAGACAAGCTGACCATTTTTATGTGAGGGTTTGAAATCTTTTTCTAGAACCTGAAGCCTAAGCCAATTGACGCCCTAACTCCAGCCCATGGACCTGTAAAATCTACCCGAGCTCCTTGAGAATCAACAGTGGTTTTGCTGTCAACTAAAGGGATTTCCAGACCTTCTAATTCTTCTCTCAATGCATCTTGCTCTTCTGTAGACAGAGTTTTAGTTCCTTTTAAAAATCCTTCTGATTTTCCGTACTGCGGGCCTAGTATTGACCAGTCTAAATAAATAAGCTTACTTAACTTCCACTGTGCACCGAATAGAAGTCCCCCTGTAAGAGTTTTTAATTCTCCATTTAATGGAATAGTTTCGGTCTTGTCTCCTTCTGTTGGATGCTCATAGGTATATTCAAATGTCGAAAGTTTCGCGGTATACTTTGCAATTCTAGCAAATGGAGCGATATAGAATCCTCTGAAAACACCTTTCCCAAAATAGAATTTTATTTCAGGGGTAATCGCAGTATTCCCAGTTACCAGGTTGTCTACGTGCTTAAATGTTTCAGGATCATCGATTATGCTTTCAAAATTGCTCTTTAAAGGCAATCCACCTTCAGGCATTACTCTATAGCCCAAACCTATAGAGATTTTGTTCGCAATTTTTCTTTCATAAGAAAAAGAATAGGTATTTAATGCGAGCGAGGTAAGGCTAACTTTAAAAAGATTTTTACCCATTCCTTTAACTTTTACGCTGTCTGTCTGCGCATTCGCACTGGCGATTACTGTTACAAGGATTGCGATAAATAAAGATTTAGTAAAGATTTTTTTCATGCACGTTTAGTTTAGATTAATAAAAACATGAAGATACTTGGATTGAAGCAATTGCGCAATACCCAGAAAAGGGTATTTTGTTTGGTGTAATTAAAAATACCTAAAAACGGGTATTGTGTTTAGAGGTTAATATTTTCTTCTTTGTAGAAAAATACTAAACAAAATGAAAAAACTTTACACACTAATTATCGCATGCCTGTTAACAGGATCTGCTGTTGCACAAACTAATTCGGGTACAACTGCTTCAGGAATCAAGTATGGTATTAAGGCAGGAGTAAACTTTGCAACTGTTTCTTTGTCTGGAAACGATGTAGATCCGGAAGATGAAGACGAACTAAAATCGCAAACCTCATTTATGATCGGAGGATTAGTCGATATTCCTGTCGGAACATCTTTTTCCGTTCAGCCGGGATTAACATTGTCAGGAAAAGGTTCAAAATCGGAGTTTAGTGAAACAGGATTTTCTTCTAAAGAACAAACCAATGTTATGTATTTAGAAGTTCCTGTAAATGCAGTGTACAAAATTGGAGGAATCTATTTAGGTGCGGGCCCTTATGCGGCTTTTGCATTATCAGGTAAACAAAAATGGGAGGAAAACATGGATGGAGAAGTTGATAAAGAGGAGGAAGATCTGAAATTCGGTAATGATCCTGAAGAGGATGACCTAAGAAAAGGTGATTTCGGTATTAATTTTTTAGCCGGTTATCAATTAACAAATGGCTTTAATGTTGGAGTTAATTATGGTCTGGGCTTGAACAATATATTGCCTGACTTCGAAGATTCTGATTATAAAGCTAAAAACAGGGTATTCTCAGTTACCTTAGGATTTTCATTCTAAATTAATCTTTCGGGTATTAGGCGGCCTCCCTTTATGAGGCTGCTTTTTGCATGTTTACAAAATCTCCGAAAGCTGTTCCAATTTCATTCCCCTTGATCCCTTTATAAGTACCGTGGCATGTCGAATAGGACGGTGCTTAATATATTCGACAGCTTCTGCTGTTGTTTTGAAAAACCTTGATCCTTCAGTTTTATTCGCAAAAAAGCCTTCACCAATAAAAATCTGCTCGTGAGAATGAATGCTTTGAGCTTTTTCTACAATGTGTTTATGTTCCGAGAGGGATTCTTCCCCCAATTCGAACATATCTCCAAGAATCAGGATTTTATTTTCAGCATCAAAAGCAGAAAAGTTATCTAATGCGGCGATCATGCTACTGGGATTCGCATTGTAATAATCGCAGATGAGCGTGTTGCTTGCTGTTTTGGTTATCTGCGATCTATTGTTGGAAGGAATGTATGAGCTAATCCCTTCATTAATTTGTTCGTCACTTAAGTTAAAGTGCTTGCCGATCGCGATTGCCGCTAAAATATTTTCGAGGTTATACGGACCGGTTAAATTGGTTTGAACCCGGTGTCTTTGCTTGTCGAAAATCCAGTCGATCACCAAAAATGGATCATTCTCAACAAGTTCCCCGCTTAATCCTGAGTTTGAATTATAAAAGGATACCTTCTGAATATTACGTTCAGACAGCATTTTCTGTAAGTGCGCATTGTTCTCATTTGCGAATATAAGTCCCCCGCTTTCCTTCAAAAAATCATATAATTCGCCCTTCCCTTTTTTTACACCTTCAAAACCTCCAAATCCCTCCAGGTGCCCTTTTCCCACGTTGGTGATTAGTCCGCAATCAGGCTCGGCTATTCTGCACAAGTTTGCAATTTCTTTTTGGTGATTTGCCCCCATTTCAATGATGGCCATCTCTATATTTTTATCAATAGCCAAAATGGTAAGTGGAACACCGATATGGTTATTTAAATTGCCTGGAGTGGCATACGTGTTATATTTTACAGATAGAACTGATTTTATCAGCTCTTTTGTGGTCGTCTTGCCATTTGTGCCTGTAATGCCGATAAAAGGTATTTTTAGCTGTCGGCGATGAAAATTAGCAAGCTGTTGTAAGCTGCTTAAAACATCATCAACCAGTATTATATTTTCAGCGGTTTTATAAGCCGGATTGTCTATTATCGCGAAGGCTGCCCCTTCGTTTAGCGCCTGTTGTGCAAAAGTATTTCCATCAAAATTATCGCCTTTCAGTGCAAAAAATAAACAGCCGGCTCTAATCCTCCGGGTATCTGTACATATTATCGGATGTTTTAAGAAAATGCTATATAAATCTTCAACGCGCATAGAAAGCCTTTTTTGCAATTATATTAAATTGTAAAGAATTGTACGCAAAGTACATCTTTTAATAATCCTGAATAAGCATTAGATTAGTGAAATGAAGAAACACTTCTTACTTTTTTGCTTACTATTCTGTATAAAACTGCTGGTAGCGCAACAAATTCAGTCGCCATCCAGTTTTCTCGGATATACATTAGGCGAAAAGTTTACGCCACACCATCGGGTAATCGACTATTTTAAATACGTTGCTTCTGTATCAAAAAGTGTAACACTTCAGGAATACGGAAGAACCTATGAAGGGCGGCCGTTATTTGTTGCGTTTGTATCGTCTGCCAATAACATCAATCATCTTGAACAGATGAGGGATAACAATCTCCGCCTTAGCGGGATAAAAGCCGGACAGATATCAGAACGGCAACCCGCAATTGTATGGTTGAGTTATAATGTCCATGGAAATGAATCTGTTTCCACAGAAACGTCTATGCAAACCATCTTCGATTTAGTTAATCCGGAAAACAGCCAGACCAAGCCATGGCTGGAAAATACCCTGGTTATTATCGATCCTTGTATAAACCCTGATGGCAGAGAGCGCTATGTAAATTTTTATACTTCGGTGGCTAACATTATCCCAGACCCGTCGCCATATACCCGCGAGCATCTAGAACCCTGGCCTGGTGGGCGTTCAAACCATTATTATTTTGATCTTAATCGCGATTGGGCATGGCAAACTCAATTAGAAACTCAGCAGCGGATGGCACTTTATAATAAGTGGCTTCCCCATGTTCATGTCGACTTTCATGAGCAGGGGTTTAACGAGCCTTATTATTTTGCTCCCGCCGCCGAACCATTTCATGAAGACATCACGCCATGGCAAAGAGAATTTCAGACTATCATAGGAAAGAATAATGCCCGCTATTTCGATGAAAAGGGATGGCTGTATTTTACCAAAGAACGATTTGACCTTTTGTATCCATCTTATGGGGATACTTATCCGACTTATAGCGGAGCCATAGGCATGACCTATGAACAGGGTGGTTCTGGCAGAGCCGGCTTGTCGGTTTTAACCAATGTTGGCGATACATTAACATTAAAAGACAGGATCTATCATCATAATACAGCTGGCTTGTCAACTATCGAAATTACTTCTAAATATGCAGATAAGGTGGTCTCAGAGTTTCAAAAATATTTTTCAAACAGTCAATCTAAGCCATCCGGTCCCTATAAAACATATGTGATAAAAGCAGCTAATGAGGGAAAGTTTAAAAATTTGGAAATTCTATTAAAGGCAAACGGGATTGAGTATGGCTTCGGTTCGTCAAAAGGAGGCTCCAGGGGGGTTAACTATTTAAATGGAAAGACTGAAAGTTTTAAAATTGAGAGATCGGACCTGGTTATAAGCGCTTATCAGCCTAAATCGATTTTACTTAAAGTGCTGTTTGAACCCGAAACGTTTATTTCCGATTCTGCGACCTACGATATTACGGCCTGGGCAGTGCCTTATGCATACGGACTCAGTGCGTATGCGAGTAAAGAAAAAATAAAGCCCGCCTTTACTGACATGCCGACAAAAACAAGGTTAAATACAGTGTCACAAAAGCCTGTTGCTTTTGTAGCTAATTGGGGTTCGGTTGCAGAAGTAAGGTTTTTAGCGGAATTATTGAAGCGAAATATCAAGGTGCGATTTTCCGAGGTTCCGCTAGAAATTGCCGGCAAACATTTTAATGTGGGTTCATTGGTTATCACAAGGGCGAATAACGAAAAGCTGGCAGATTATTTTGAAACGACCATCAATGCGCTCTCACAAAGTATTGGAATTGATGTGCAGCCTTTGAGCTCTGGATTTATGGAGAAGGGGGCAGATTTAGGCTCTGATAAAATCAGATTTATTAACAAGCCGAAAGTGGCACTTGTTGGTGGAGAGGAAACATCTTCTCTTGCATTTGGAGAGGTCTGGCACTTTTTTGAGCAGCAAATTAATTATCCTCTGGCTGTTTTAAGAGCACAGGATATCAAACACATTAATTTATCTGAATTTAATGTGCTGATTTACCCGGACGGGATCTACGAAGATATTTTTAGCGACAAAATTCAAAGTTGGGTACAAGGCGGAGGTAAACTCATTGCCCTGGAGGGCGCGGTTGAGCAATTGGCAGGGAAAAAAGGCTTATCCTTGAGTGCAAAGGATAGTGTAAAAAATGAGAAGGCTAAAAATCCCTATCTGAGCTTAAAAAAATATGAAAACAGAGGAAGAGAAAGTTTGCAGAACAGCATTCCCGGGGCGATTTACAAAGTAAATCTCGACAATACGCATCCGCTTGGTTTTGGCTTTCCCAATTATTACTTTACCCTTAAAATGGATAATAAGATATATAATTATCTTGAAGGAGGCTGGAATGTCGGCGTTTTAAAACAGAATAATTACGTAACAGGATTTGTTGGAAGTCAAACCAAAAAGACCCTAGTGGACGGAATGTTATTGGGCGTTCAGGAATTAGGAAATGGTACTGTGGTGTACCTAGCCGTCGATCCTCTTTTTAGAGGCTTCTGGGAAAGCGGGAAGCTTTTGTTTAGCAATGCTGTTTTTATGGTGGGGAACTAACTACACAAAACACGTTCCTTAAGCGATTCCAGACTTAATGAACGTGTTAGATATAATTAAAGAGTAACCGGATCCACTATTTCTGATAATCTCGCAATTGCGTCATCCAAACTGCTTATGTTGTCGAATGATATTCTTAAGCTGTTTTTTACTTCTTTTAAATTACAGTCGAATGGATTTTGCTGGACGTATTGAAGAAGTCTGTTAAATTGCTCAGTCTCAAAATACCTCGATTGCTGATCCGTAATGAAAAATCCTTTCAATGAGTTTTTCTTAAACGAGATTTTTTCAAAGCCAATAGCCTTACCCAGCCATTGAAGCTTTAGGGTCTTCAAAAGTTCACGTACCTGTTTCGGCACTGGTCCGAAACGATCTTGTAATTTCAAAGCAAAAGCATCAAGCTCTTCTTCGCTCTCGAGCTTAGAAATTTCTGTATACAGATTATACCTTTCGGTGATGTTGGTAACGTAGCTGTCCGGAATTAAAACCTCCAAATCGGTATCTATTTGGGTAAAGGAAATAAAAGGCTTCGGTTTTTCGTCTTTGAATAAATCCTTAAATTCATCGTCTTTCAATTCCTGAATGGCTTCATCCAATATCTTATGATACATTTCAAAACCAATTTCAGCAATAAAGCCGCTTTGTTCTGCCCCAAGAAGGTTCCCGCTTCCGCGGATATCTAAATCACGCATCGCAACATTAAAACCGCTTCCCAAATCAGAAAACTCTTCGATTGCGCTTAGTCGTTTTCTTGCTTCGGAAGTGAGCGTTGATAATGGCGGACTTAACAAATAACAAAACGCTTTTTTGTTAGATCTTCCTACCCTGCCACGCATTTGATGTAAATCGCTTAATCCAAACATATGCGCATGATTTATCAAAATCGTATTGGCGTTTGGAATGTCTAAACCAGCTTCAATAATTGTTGTTGCAACCAGCACATCATATTCGTTATCCACAAATTTTAACATCACATCCTCCAGAGCGTCGCCATCCAATTGCCCGTGGGCGATGCCGATTCGTGCTTTTGGAACTAATTTTTTAATTAATCCGCCAAGCTGTGCCAGATCCTGAACCCGGTTATGAATAAAGAAGACCTGTCCGTTCCGATTAATTTCGAATTCAACGGCATCTTTAATTAATTGCTCATTAAAAACATGCAACTCAGTTAATACAGGCTGCCTGTTAGGCGGCGGTGTCGAGATTATTGATAAATCCCGCGCTCCCATTAAAGAGAAGTGAAGTGTTCTTGGAATCGGCGTTGCTGTAAGTGTGAGCGTATCAACATTGGCCCTGAGCTGTTTTAATTTTTCTTTAACCCCAACACCAAATTTTTGCTCTTCATCAATTATTAATAATCCCAGATCTTTGAACTTAACGTCTTTGCTCACAATTCTATGTGTGCCGATGATAATATCAACTTTGCCTTCAGCAAGTTTGTTAAGTGTTTCCTTAATCTGTTTAGGCGATTTAAACCGATTTATGTAATCAATGTTGCAGGGGAAATCTGCCAGACGGGAACTAAATGTTTTGTAATGCTGCAAAGCAAGAATTGTAGTGGGTACCAAAATAGCCACCTGCTTACTGTCTGTAACCGCTTTAAATGCCGCCCGAACAGCTATTTCAGTCTTTCCAAATCCAACATCGCCACACACCAGCCGGTCCATTGGATGTGGTGATTCCATATCTTTTTTCACATCCGCGGTCGCCTTTTCCTGGTCCGGAGTATCCTCGTAAATAAATGAGGCTTCCAGTTCTGTTTGAAGATAGGTGTCGGGAAGAAAGGCATTGCCCGTTTGCGCTTTACGTACTGCATAAAGCTTAATTAAATCTCTGGCAATGTCTTTAACTTTTTTTTTTGTCGTTTTCTTTAATTTTTCCCAGCTGTCGGTTCCCAGCTTATTCATTTTCGGAACGGTACCTTCCTTTCCTGAATATTTCGAAATACGATTTAAGGAGTTAATGTTTACATAAAGCAGATCATTGTCGGCATAGATCAAACGGATCATTTCCTGCGTCTTGCCGTTAACTTCAACTTTTTCAAGGCCCGCATATTTGCCTATCCCATGGTCTATATGTGTGATATAATCGCCCGGCTTAAGTTCTTTAAGCTCTTTAAGGGTGATCGCCTGCGAGCGGGTATAGCCTTTTTTAAGCTTATATTTATAATATCTGTCAAAAATCTGATGGTCTGTATAACAGGCCAGTTTTTGTTCATAATCAATAAATCCTTCTCGTAAGGATAAATTGATGGAATTAAATTTCACCGATTTATCGATATCATCGAAGATGGCAAATAAACGCTCGGCTTGTCTGACGGAATCAGTAAAGATGATATTGGTGAGCTTTTCACTTTCATTCTTTTTGATATTGTGAATAAGCAGATTAAAATCTTTATTGAATGACGGTTGAGGTTTTAAATCGAATGAAATAGTATCTGTAGCGGGATAGAAAAACTGCTTGCCAAACTCAACGACCGGAAAGTCTTTCAGTTGATCTGCCAGGAGTTTTTCTTCGGTAAAGCTAAACTTAGGATCAATCCATTCAGGATTTTGTGTTTTGGTATCAGCCGGAAGCGCATTCCATAATTCAATGGCTTTTTTGTACCCGTCTTTTAAAACATCGAGCGTAAACTGGACATCTTTAAACCACACGCTTGTGTTCGAATCAATGTATTCAAGCAAGGTAATGTTGTGTTCGGTCAAAAATTTCGATTGCACGTTTGGTACGATAGTGACGCTCTTAACCTGCTCCGCAGAAAGCTGATCTTCGATTTGAAACGTGCGTATGCTTTCAATAAAATCACCAAAAAATTCGAACCGATACGGCAAGTCGTTCGAGAAAGAAAAAATGTCAACAATTCCGCCACGAATTGAAAACTGACCGGGCGCATATACAAAATCTACACGTTCAAAGTCGTATTCAATCAGAAACTCATTAATGAAGTCGATATTTAATTTATTGCCTTGTGAAATTTCTAAGGTGTTTTTTTCAAGAGAATCGCGATTAATTACACGTTCTGCAAGTGCTTCGGGATAGGTGACTATTAGTTTTCCAAACTCGGTAGAATGAATTAATTCATTTAATACCTCGGCCCGTTGAAGTACATTTCCAGGGTCTGGTTGCGTAAACTCAAAAGGCTTGCGGTAGGAAGAAGGAAAAATTAAAACTTCTTTATCCAGCAAGTTTTCGAGGTCGCTTTGAAAGTATGCCGCTTCTTCTCTATCCGGAAAGACAAAAAGAAAGTTTGAATGTGTTAAAAAATATAGGGCTGCAGAAGTTAGTGCATCACTGGATCCGATGAGGCCTTTTAAGTGAATCCGGGGGTGTTTTGTTGAATTTAAGGATCTAGCCAGCGCCTCAATCCTTGCATCTGCTTTATAAAAATTTATTATTTCTTTTACGTTCACTTCAAAATCTCAAATACAAATATACCAGCTACACTTAGTTAATATCAAACCCTATCAAAATTTGTTTTTTCCAATCCCGATTTTCAATTACCAGGGTGCGTTTGTTATTGTGCGGATTTAATATGAGAATATCGACAACAATGTAGGCTAAAACATACAGTCTGTTTTCTTCTTTTTTTAAAGGAGGCTCATTTTGTGCAGTTTAGCGGGTTTTTATTTCAGAAATTTTTTTGGTGCATAGTTTGAACAAATATTTGTGAATTAAAATATAATTGTTATGAAACGTACACGGACTTTTAAGATTAAATTGTTTGGCATGTTTGCTTTTGTGTTGTTGGGTGCCTCTGTCGTAAATTCATGTAACGGCGCAGAAACAACATCAGTAAAAGTAATCAGTGCTAAATAAGCTCAATGGTGCAGATCGTAATAAAAAGACCATTCTGCCTGCTGATAATGAAGCCTTTACTCCCTTCAAAGGCTTGTATGCATACCTATGTGTTTTCGGGACAACCTTTCTGATTTCCCTTTCGTTATTTTAAATTGAAACCTACCGAATCCTGAAAAAATTAATTTTTGAGCAATTTTTAGGAACAATTCAATAATAAGGATGTTATTTAGTCAGTTGAATTCTTTCGCTATTGAATTATGAAAAACGGACTCAAATACGGATTATTAATTGGTGTTTTAACCGGAATGTGGATATTGATTATGCACTTAGTCGGAGTGTATGATCAGGTTAAAAGCGGTCCTTTTAATATTCACTGGATGGAGTATATTTCTGTTTTTATACCCTTTACGGGACTTTATCTGGGAATTAAAAATTACCGTGATAATATCAATGGAGGGAAGCTTGAATTTATTGAGGGCCTGATGGAGGGTTTCAAAATTTTGTTGATAGGTTTTGTATTATATATGGCTGTTAGTGCTATTTATATGCAATATTCCGGTTCTGCATTACTTACGATGGATTATTACCAAAGAATCGGTGGAGCAGGCATTGTAGGTATTCTTTTTAATGTTGTAGTTTCATTACTTTTGATGAACAAGCAACATAATCTTTAAGTTGATATATCTTAAACATTTCGAGCTGTTTTTTTGGATAGCGGCTTTAGCCATTCTCGCTTTTTCAAGCCCTGGTTTACATCATTTTACATTGTGCCCCTTATCAAATTTGGGTGTTTCCTGGTGCCCTGGCTGTGGTTTAGGTCGGTCAATCTCAAGTATTTTTCATGGAAATTTTGCAGCATCCTTCGCTTATCATTGGTTTGGAGTTCCGGCACTGCTCGTACTGATACATCGAATTTTCGTGTTAAGTAAAAAATACTTCCTATCTTTCTAAACCTAATTCACTAACATGTATAAAGAACTACTTTATAACCTAAAAGGATTAACTCCTGAAGAATTCCAATATTTACAACAGGTCATGGTCGGAATGGATGAACAGCAAGCCCGGCAGTTTGTAATGTATTACTCGGGCAAGCGGCAAAGCGCAAGTGATTTATTACTTTACACTTTGTTAGGTTTAATAATTGTGGCCGGCGTACAGCGTTTTGTAATGGGCCAGATTGGTATGGGCATATTGTATTTTTTAACTTTTGGATTGTGCTTTATTGGTACCATAGTTGACGCGATAAACCATAAAAGTCTGGCAAATGAGTTTAACCAGAAAATGGCTTTAGAGAGCGCACAACTGGTTAAGCTTGGAATGTAGAGAAAAATGTCTTCTGATACAGGAAAATGGGTTATTATTGCAGGCTCAGCAATAGTTTTTGTTGGGATAGTAATTTATTTTTTTCACGATAAACTTCATTGGCTAGGGAATTTACCCGGAGATATCCGCATAGAAAGGGAAAACTTCCGGTTCTATTTTCCTTTTACTACAATGATAATTATCAGTTTGCTTATTAATCTTTTGATACGGATTTATAAGTGGCTAAATTAAATTTATGTCAGCAGCAATTTCGCCCGTTTTGTACCTATTCTCTATTGCCATTGGAGTGGCAATCAATGTTTTTTTCTGCCTTGCATTAATAAAAACATTATCGCTGGTTAAAGAAGAGAATCGCAAAATTACACCAATTCTCGTCTGGTTGATTTTAATCCCGGGCTTTAATGTCCTCTGGAACTTTTTCGTTGTTATTCGCATGTCTCAATCTATAAAAAATGAGCTGGATAGCAGAGAGTTTGAAGTTGAAGGCAACCCAACGCTATATGTGGGTTTAAGCTATGCGATATTATCATCCATAATTTTGTTTGTCCCTGCGCCCAAAGATTTAAATTATAGCGTTGGAATGGGAGTTTTGGCGCTCGCTATAATTGTAGCATTCGTCCAGTATTGGATGAAAATTGTTTGGTACGGAAAAGTTTTAAGGCAAGATTCTGACGAGAGCGAATTTCAAAAGCAGCAATGAAATTAAGAGATTTAACAACTTTCCTTGAGTCTTTTGCTCCTTTAAATTATCAGGAAGATTACGATAATTCGGGGCTAATTGTAGGAAACCCTGAACAGAAAATAAACGCAGCACTAATTTCTTTAGATTGTACCGAGGAGATCGTCGATGAAGCTATCAGAAAAGGCTGCAACCTAATAATTTCACATCATCCTATAGTTTTCAAAGGCATTAAAAAGTTTAATGGCAAAACCTATGTGGAGCGAGTTGTTATCAAGGCAATTAAAAATGATATTGCTCTTTATGCAATTCACACGAACCTTGACCATATTCACCAGGGCGTAAGTGGAAAAATTTGCGAAAGGCTGGGTTTAATAAATCCTGAAATCTTGTTGCCCAAAAACGGCTTACTTAGAAAGTTAACTACGTATGTTCCATTAGAACATGTCGACGCTGTAAGATCGGCACTATTTAACGCAGGAGCGGGTAAGATAGGTAATTATTCAAACTGTAGTTTTAATGCAGAAGGATATGGGACATTTAAAGCCTCGTCAGATGCAAATCCATTTGTCGGAGAGAGAGGTGAGCTTCACCAGGAGCCCGAAGTTAAAGTTGAGGTGATTTTCTCGTCACATCAGGAACGCGCAATAGTATCTGCGCTGAAGCAGGCTCATCCATACGAGGAAGTTGCTTATGACATTTATCAGTTATTAAACTCTCATGAGCAAGTCGGTGCGGGAATGATTGCCTCTTTAGAACAAGAGATGTCCGAAATAGACTTTCTTCAGTTTGTTAAAGAAAGATTATCTGCAAAGGTCATCAGACATACTTCTTTAAGAGGAAAGTTTGTGAAACGTGTAGCCGTTTGCGGTGGTTCGGGAAGCTTCCTTTTAAAGAACGCAATTATGTCAAATGCTGATGTTTTTATAACTGCAGATTTTAAATATCACGAGTTTTTTGATGCCGAAAAAAAATTGGTAATCGCGGATGTGGGACATTTTGAAAGTGAGCAGTTTACACAGGAATTGTTGTTTGAAATTATTCGGAAAAATTTTGCTAACTTTGCCCTCCATTTAACAGAATATAACACAAACCCCATAAATTATCTAATTTAATGGAACAAACAGTAGAACAGAAGCTTAAGGCTTTATACGCACTGCAAAACATACATACGAAGGTTGACAAAATCAAGCAGGTACGTGGTGATCTTCCTATGGAAGTATCAGATTTAGAAGATGATGTTGCTGGTCTTGAAACCCGTATTCAAAAAATAAAAGGCGAATTGGACGATTACGAAGATTCAATTGTTACCCGCAAAAACATGATCAGGGATGCTCTTGCTGCTGTAAAAAAGTACGAGGCCCAGTTAAATGAGGTTAAGAACAACCGTGAATATGACGCTATTTCTAAGGAAATAGAAATACAGGGACTTGAAGTGCAGGTTTGCGAAAAGAAAATTAAGGAACTTGGTTTCGACATCACTAACAAAACTCAGGTTTACGAAAGTGCGGTAGCAGATCTCGAAAGCCGTCGCAAGGATTTAGAGATTAAAAAAGCGGAACTTGAGAATATTACCGCTGAAACTCAGAAAGAAGAGGATGAGTTATCTCAAAAAGCAAAAGAAGCCGAGCAATTTATTGATGAGCGTTTATTAACAGCTTATAATCGCCTTCGTAATAACTCTAAAAATGGCTTGGCAGTAGTTACAATCCAGCGTGATTCTTGCTCAGGATGTTATAACCAAATACCTCCTCAGCGCCAACTTGATATTCGTCAGCACAAAAAAGTTATCGTTTGCGAGCATTGCGGCCGTATTTTGGTTGATGAGGCCTTAGCAGGTGAGAAAATTGAAGAAGCTATCTAATCGGGATTTCAAAAATTAGAAGCGGCTTATTATCAGGCCGCTTTTTTTATGCGTTAGATTGCGGAGTTAAACTTCCAGATTTTTCGCGGAGTAACACAAAAATCTAACGGGATGTCATGTTCACTAATCTCCGGAAGTAATTCTTCTGGTTCAAAGTAGCAGGTGCCTGCTTTTAGTACATCTGGCCTGCAATCAGCCAGAAATCTGTCGTAAAATCCTTTTCCGTATCCAATTCGGTTTCCTTTCTTATCAAATGCGAGTAAGGGTACAACAACCATGTCTATGAGTTTGGAATCAATTTCCTTGCCGTGTTCTGGCTCGGTAATACCCCATTGGTTCATGGAAAGAGGGGTGCCTGTTTCCCAGAGAATATTTGTAAGGCTATGATCTTCAGTATTACTTTTTGGAAGGACGAATTTAAGTCGAGGGTATCTTTTTTGAAGGTGTTCTTTTAGTAAGAGGCTATTAAATTCGTGTTTTCCGGTGATAGGATAGTAAATGTGAATAATCTCAAGATTATCAAGTGAAATATCTTCAAAAATCCGTACGATAGCCATGCTCAGGTTCTCCTGTTCATCAGGAAGAAGTTCCTTGCGCTTTTCTATATAGATTGACCGCAGTTCTTTTTTGTTCACTCAGCAAAGTTAAGGTAAAATGTTCACCCGGATGAAGGCAATCATGTCTGGGATGATCAGAAAGCGATCTCAAAATTCTTTTGATCGCTTTCTGAGGATGTGTTTTGAGGGCTTTATTTTACCCGCTCAATATATTCTCCTGTGCGAGTGTCAATTTTAATTTTATCGCCCAGATTGATAAACATTGGCACTTTTATTTCAACTCCGGTCTCAACCGTTGCACTCTTGAGCGCATTCGTCGAGGTGTCGCCTTTTACAGCAGGTTCGGTGTACGTAACTTCCAACTCAACACTGGTTGGTGCCTGAGCTATAATGGGTTCATCGCTCTCAAAAGCGATGATAACATTCATTCCATCTTTTAAAAATCGCGCAGAATCACCAAATAAGAATTTAGGGATGTTGAATTGTTCGTAAGTGCTGTTATCCATTACTACGAAAAAATCACCCTCATCATATAGGTACTGATAGTCGTTGGTTTCTACTCTGCATATTTCAACTTCCTCATCTGTACGGAAGCGATATTCAACTAGTTTACCGGTTTTAACGTTTCGCATGCGGGCCTGGTAAAAGGCACGTAAATTTCCGGGTGTTCGGTGTAAAAACTCTTCAACCGTTACCAGTTCGCCATTAAATCTTAGAACGTTTCCGCTTTTAACATCTGAAGCTTTTGCCATAAAAATTTGATTGGGTCCCAAAGATAAGGGAATTTACAAATGGTAAAAAGGCTAAATTTAGATTTAGAAATCTTATTTATAATCTGAAATCCTGATTTGATGCTGGCAAAAGGAATATTCGAATTCCTGATTGGAACATACAATTACAGTTCTACCGGGGGTATATGTTTTTATTAAATCAAGATACCAGGATATTGCTTCGGCATCGAGGTTTGAAGCTGGTTCATCGAGCAATAACAGCGGGGTGTTAGAGCAAATGGCAAGGGCTAATTTCGTCCTTTGCTTCATTCCTGATGAAAAATACTTAAGCGCTTTGCTCTTAGCTTTTTGAAGTTCAAGTATTTCTAAAATGGTTTTTTTATCCAGACCTGGTAGGTAGGATTTGAACTTGAAATGAAAGTCGATCATTTCAGACAGGGTAAATTCTTCAATTAATTCCAGGTACGGAGCAGCAATGCTTAAAGAATGGTAAACCTCATCCGGATCGCAAGGTTTACCATTCAAAAATATATCTATAGTTCCTTCGGATGGCGTGAGGCTGCCAGCAATTAGCTGGAGCAAAGTAGATTTACCTGATCCATTTCGGCCTAGTATGGCATAGGAACTCCCCTTTAAAAAAGAATAATTTACATTTCTGAATATCCAATCCCGGTTAAACCGACGTCCGATATTTTCTAGTGTAATTTCCATATGCCCGGCTTATTAGGCGCCGGTGAAGCCTCTCATGATTCCGCGGTTAGAATTTCTGATAAAATCAAGAATTTCGTCGCGAATTTCTGTCGGCTGTTTTTCTGCTTCTATCACATCCAGCGCAGCACTCACATTGTAATTTTTTACAAACAATGTGCGATAAATGTCCTGTATTTCATTGATATCGTCAGAGCTATAACCTCTTCTGCGAAGCCCGACCGAATTTATCCCAACATAGGAAAGTGGCTCCCGCGCTGCCTTTACATAAGGAGGCACATCTTTACGAACCAAAGATCCACCAGTAACGAAGGCATGTGAGCCAACATTGCAAAATTGATGAATGGCAACCATTCCCGCTAATACTACATAATCGCCCACCGTTATATGTCCGGCCAGGGTGGTATTATTAGAGAATATGCAATAGTTACCTACTTCACAATCGTGCGCAATATGGCAGTAAGCCATTATCAGACAGTTGTTTCCTATTTTTGTTTTCCAGCGGTCTTTAGTTCCGCGGTTTATTGTTACGCATTCGCGGATGGTGGTATTGTCGCCGATTTCGACTGTGGTATCCTCGCCATTATATTTTAAATCCTGTGGTGCTCCGGAAATTACAGCACCAGGATAAATACGGCAATTTTTGCCGATTCTAGCGCCATCCATAATAGTAACATTGGGACCTATCCAGGTGCCTTCTCCTATTTCGACGTTTTTATGGATGGTAACAAAGGGTTCAATAACCACATTGTCGGCAATTTTTGCCTGTGGGTGTATATATGCTAGAGGTTGAATCATTAGATTTCTTCGGTTGGTCTTCTTACAATTTGCGCCATTAATTCTGCTTCCACAACTATTCTGTCTCCTACTAATCCAATTCCCTTCATTTGTGCTATTCCTCGTCGTATCGGAGCGAGCAAATCGCATTGGAATATTAACGTATCGCCAGGTACAACCTTATCTTTAAAACGAGCGTTTTCTATCTTAAGAAATAATGTAATCCAGTTTTCAGGATCAGGAACGGTATTTAACACTAAAATACCTCCGGTTTGAGCCATTGCTTCGATTTGCAATACCCCCGGAAATAATGGAGAGCCCGGAAAATGACCTTTGAAGAATTCTTCGTTCATTGTAATGTTTTTTAAACCCACTACATGACTTTTAGTTAATTCCAGGATTTTGTCGATCATTAAGAACGGCTGCCTATGCGGCAGGATATTCATGATCTGAACAGTATCGTACACAGGAGTCGCATTCGGATCGTATAGTTTAACTTTCTTTTTGCTGCGCTCCTTTTTTATTTGTGCTTTTATTTTTTTAGCGAACGCTACATTTGCTGCATGGCCGGGTCTGGCAGCCATTATGTGACCTTTCAGAGGTACTCCCACCAGGGCTAAATCACCAATCATATCTAACAGTTTATGACGGGCGGGTTCGTTCTGATGACGGAGTTCAATGTTATTTAAGATTCCCTCTTTGGCTACATCAATATCTTTTTTCTTGAATAATACTCCAAGTTTCTTAAGTTCTTCCTTGCTAACTTCTTTATCTACAACCACAATTGCATTATTTAAATCACCCCCTTTTATTAAGTCGTGATCTAAAAGCATTTCAAGTTCATGCAGGAAACAGAATGTGCGGCTGGATGCGATTTCTCTTTTAAACTCTGAAATGGTTGTAATTGCGGCATGCTGGCTGCCCAAAACAGGCGAGTTGTAATCGATCATACAGGTAAAGCGATAGTCATCTAATGGCATTGCCACCATTTCGACTTTTCTGTCGGCTTCTGTATAATGAATGTTATGAGGAATGTGATAATACTCTCTTTCTGCCTCTTGTTCCTCAAAATCGGCAGCTTCTAATGCTTCGATGAACTTCAGGGAACTGCCATCCATTATCGGAGTTTCAGGCCCGTCAAGTTCAATTAATACGTTATCTACTTCAAGTCCAACCAGGGCCGCTAAAACGTGTTCAACAGTATTAACGCTGGCACCATTTTGCGAGAGGTTGGTTCCGCGTGATGTGTCGGTAACATTATCCACATCGGCCTCAACAATAGGCTGACCCTCGATGTCAATACGTTTAAATTTATAACCATGATTTTCCGGCGCTGGTTTAAACGTCATGGTCACTGCCTGACCTGTGTGTAATCCGGTTCCGGAAATTGTAATTTCAGTCTTGATCGTCCGTTGTTTGATCGTCATTTTCTAATAATAGCGATTAATGATTGTTTTTTTCCTGAAGCTTGCGTTCCAGTTCTTCTATCCTGCGTTCTAAATCCGGCAAACGGTTAAGTACTACCTGGGCTCTCATGTGCTGATTATATGTGGTTGCAGGTGCTCCTGCCCATTTTTTTCCTTCGTCTTCTATCGAGCGGCTTATACCTGATTTGGCTTGTATTTGAGTGCCTTTAGCTAATGTGATGTGACCCACAATGCCCACCTGCCCGCCGATAACACAGTTTTCGGCTATTTTTGTACTTCCTGATACGCCTGTCTGAGATGCAATTACTGTGTTTGCGCCAATTTCGACATTATGTGCCAGCTGTATTAAATTATCAAGTTTTACCCCTTTTCTTATAATCGTCGAACCCATTGTGGCTCTGTCTATGGAAGTATTAGATCCAACTTCAACTCCGTCTTCGATAATCACATTGCCAATCTGGCTCACTTTTGAATATGTGCCATCTGCCTGAGGTGCAAATCCAAACCCGTCGCTTCCAATAACTGTACTTGAATGTACCACGACGTCATTGCCGATTACACAGTCGTAATAAATTTTTACTCCCGGAAAAAATGTGGAGTTGTTGCCAATAACAACGTTGTCTCCGATATAAACCTGCGGATATATTTTGCTGTTGTCGCCTATTATCGCATTGGCGCCAATATATGCGAATGCTCCGATGTATACATCCTTACCAATGGTGGCGCTTGGATGAATGAAAGAAGGATCTTCGATGCCGGTTTTATCGCGTTTAAGCGTATTGTATTGTTCTAAGAGTATTGAAAATGCGCTGTATGCATCTTTAACCCGAATTAAAGTACTGGAATACGAAGACGCGGGCACAAAGTCGGCGTTAACAATAACAATGGACGCCTGAGTTTGATATAAATATGGTTCGTATTTTTTGTTAGCCAAAAAGGAAAGGCAGCCTTCAGTAGCTTCCTCTATTTTCGCTAGTCGATCTACTGTAACGTCCGGATTTCCATCCACTGTACCATTAAGTAAAATTCCGATCTGTTGGGCAGTAAATTGCATCGCCGCAAATTTAGGTGTTATTAGTATATGAACAAATTTTGAAGGAATTACTTCAAAAAACTATCAGACTTTTACCTTTCTGTGTGTTTTAAGTCTTTAATATAACAAAGAATGTGTTTCTCAACGGTTTTTGAAAGCGCTTCCAGATTCGAATTATCGGATGCCTGTGTGATATCTTTTACAGACCCGTCTTTCATCAGGATGTTTATGTTCTCTGCTCCAACCCGGTAAGCATTGTTTTTTATAGTGTCAGTAAAAACAAAATACGAAACCTCGTCTTTAGTTATCGGATATTTGTTTAAAACGTTATCCGCCAAGGCGCTAATAAGGTCGGGGTCGGCGGCTTCGTCACTTATCTCAACCTGGTACAGATTTCTGCTTAACAAATTCTTACATAAAGTGGAAAGAATGAAGTCAGTATCAGATGCCCAAACCTTAACCGAGGTAAAGATATCATAATCATCCAGTAGCGTAAAACATTCCAAATTTTGTGGATTGTCTTTAAAATCAGCTTTGCTAATGGAGTTATTCAGGAAATATGAAAAGTTAGGTGTGGCGAAAAGTTTTTTTCCATTGCTTGCCAGGTGTTTAGCTCTGTCCAGGATTTTTACCAGCATTTGTTCTGCCGAAACTACTGTTTTATGTAAGTACACCTGCCAGTACATCAGCCTTCTGGCGATTAAAAATTTCTCAACAGAATAAATTCCCTTTATTTCTATAGCTAATTGACCATTGGCTATATCCAGCATTTTGATGATTCTGTCGAAGCCAATAATTCCTTCGGAAACACCGGTAAAAAAGCTATCCCGATTAAGGTAGTCGAGTCTGTCAATATCCATCTGACCCGATACCAATTGATGGAGAAAGGTTTTATGATATCTGTTATTGAATATTTCCAGCGCAAGCTCCAGCCTATTGCCGAATTCACGGTTTAGATTATCCATTAGTAAAGAAGAGATATGCTCATGGGATATCCCTTCAACAATGGTATGTTCTAAAGCGTGGGAATACGGTCCGTGACCAATGTCATGCAGCAGGATCGCTATCGTTACCGCTTCTTCTTCCGCCGGGGTTATAATGTGACCTTTCGTTTTTAAGGTTTCGATTGCCATTCCCATCAGGTGCATGGCTCCTAAAGCATGATGAAATCTGGTGTGCAGGGCACCCGGGTATACCAGGTGGGTCATCCCTAGTTGCTTAATATGTCGGAGGCGTTGAAAATATTGGTGGGCAATTAAGTCGAATATTAGTTCGGATGGAACGGTAATAAAGCCGTAAACCGGATCGTTAATTATTTTTTTCTTATTCAAAATATTGGGTTGTTTGCAAAAATTGTTAATTTATCTGATACAAAAAACTACTTTTAGTGTTATACCTTGGCTGAGAGATAAATATTAGCTTACACATGCAAGAAACAACGATTCTTTGGGCCGATGATGAAATCGACTTACTAAAACCCCATATCATGCTCTTAAATGAGAAGGGTTATTCTATAAAAACTGTTACTAACGGCAATGATGCTTTAGATGCTTTCAAAGCCGGATTTTTTGATCTGGTTTTCTTGGATGAGAACATGCCGGGACTTACCGGTTTAGAGACACTTGCAGAAATAAAAAACATAAATCCTGACGTTCCTATCGTTTTAATCACCAAAAACGAAGAGGAGTATTTGATGGAGGACGCCATAGGTTCTAAAATTGACGACTATTTAATAAAGCCGGTTAATCCGCGCCAGGTTCTGTTGACCATTAAGAAATTGACAGAAAATAAAAAGCTGATCAACCAAAAGACCTCTATGGCATACCAGCAAGATTTCCGGACGCTGGGCATGACCCTGAATGACAATTTAAGCTTTTCAGAGTGGGTAGATGTTTACAAGAAATTAGTGTATTGGGAGCTCTCTTTGGAACAGCTTGAAGACACGGGAATGCATGAAATTTTGACCATGCAAAAGTCTGAGGCTAACATGCAGTTTAGCAAATTCGTTGAAAAAAACTACCTCAGCTGGTGTAAAGACCCGGAGTCAGGACCGGTAACTTCAGAGCAGTTATTAAAAAAGAAACTGTTTCCTTTGCTTGATACAAAGACAACCTTTTTTATTCTGATAGACAATTTAAGGTACGATCAGTGGAAAATGATCAACTCCTTAATTACCGAACACTTTAGATTGGAAGAGGAAGATAATTATTACAGCATTTTACCAACTGCAACTCAATACGCCCGAAACGCTATCTTTTCCGGATTAATGCCGTTGGAGATGGAGAAACGCTATCCTTCTATGTGGCAAAACGATGAAGACGAAGGGGGGAAAAACTTATTCGAAGAGCAGTTTCTGGCTGATAATATTAACCGGAACTTTCGTAGAGATTTAAAACACTCTTACACAAAGGTTTTAACATTCGAGCAGGGTAAGGCCGTTGTAGAGAATATCAACAATCTGTTAACAAACGAGTTAAATGTAATTGTATATAATTTCGTGGATATGTTGTCTCATGCCCGAACGGACATGGCAATGATTCGCGAGCTGGCCAATGACGAGGCGGCATACAGATCATTGACTTATTCGTGGTTTGAACATTCACCTTTGCTTGAAACTATCCGAAAACTAGCAACTAAGAACGTCAGGCTGGTAATCACTACTGATCACGGAACTATTCGTGTTAAACATCCAACTAAAGTAATCGGCGATAGAAACACAAACACAAATCTAAGGTATAAACAAGGTAAGAACCTGAATTTTGTTGCAAAGGATGTGTTTCACATAAAAAACCCCCATGAAGCACATTTACCAAAGCTTCATGTAAGTTCAAGTTTTATTTTCACTAAAGAAGATTCGTATTTTGTTTATCCTAACAATTACAATCACTTCGTGAACTATTATAATGAAACCTTTCAGCATGGGGGTATTTCTCTGGAAGAGATGATTGTTCCATATGCTGTTTACAGCCCCAGGTAAAATCAATTTTTATCTTTGAACAATGGAATTAAAAGTTTCAAACCTTAACGATCTGCCGGATGTTGCAAGAAAGATTCTGGAATTTGCAGGAGATAATCGCATATTTCTGTTTTATGGAGAAATGGGTGCAGGAAAAACTACATTAATTAAGGCTCTGTGCAGCGTATTACAGGTGGAAGATACGGTATCGAGTCCTACGTTTTCGATTGTAAATGAATATTTCGGAAGCACAGAATCGATTTATCATTTTGATTTTTACAGAATAAAAAATGAAACAGAGGCGTTCGACCTGGGATACGAAGATTATTTGTATTCGGGTAATTATTGTCTTATAGAATGGCCTGAAAAAATCTCCAATCTTCTTCCATCAAAATTTGTGGAATTAAAATTGCTGCAAACTTCAGAGAATGAACGTGTAATTAAGGCTCATCTGTTTAATTGATATTATATTGCCTCTAAGTAAATGGGATTTCGTATTTTCAGCACACTTTATTAGATACATGGTATGATGAGTGAACTGTCGGACATTGCAAAGCAAGCTATGATGCAGCCCCAGGAGGCAATGCTCGAGACTAAAAAGAAAAAAAACAGCCTTCACATCGGCATTCCGAAAGAAAGCTCTTTCCAGGAAAATAGAATTGCTTTAACTCCCTTATCAGTTGCATTGCTTGTAAACAATGGTCATGATGTTGTTATTGAATCAGGAGCCGGAAAGGGTGCAAATTTTTCTGATAACGATTATAGTGAACACGGCGCAACGATACAGTACGATAAAAAAGAAGTATTCAAAGCCGATATTATTATAAAAATCGGACCCCCGACACAGGAAGAAATAGGCATGATGAAGCCCTTCCAGGTGTTGTTTTCCACACTTCAAATGGGCTCGCTTAAAGCGGAATCGCTCGAAGCGATGATGAAAAAGAAGATTACCGCCCTATCTTACGAATACTTACGTGATGAAGGTGGGTCTTTAAGCGTAATTCGTTCCATGAGCGAGATTGTGGGCGCAACATCCGTACTCATAGCAGCCGAGTATTTAAGTAATGTATTTGATGGAAAAGGCTTAATGCTTGGCGGTATAACCGGCGTTCCGCCGACTGAAATGGTAATTTTAGGTGCGGGTACTGTTGGCGAGTATGCTGCAAGAACAGCTATCGCCCTTGGCGCAGAAGTTAAGGTTTTTGATAGTTCTATTTATAGACTCAGGCGTTTGCAAAATAATATCGGTGCCCGGGTTTTTACCTCGGTAATTCAGCCGATTGTATTAAGTAAAGCTATAACCACTTGTGATGTAGTTATAGGCGCAATACGAGCGCACAAAGGATTAAGTCCTTGTATTGTTAGCGAAGAAACCGTAAGTCACATGAAGCCCAATTCGGTGATTATTGATGTAAGTATCGATCAGGGTGGATGTTTCGAAACATCCAGAATTACAAACCACACGCATCCGGTTTTTCGAAAATACGATGTAATTCATTACTGCGTACCAAATATTGCATCCCGCGTAGCCAGAACGGCAACATATGCTTTAACAAACATCTTTACTCCTATTTTAATGGATATTGGCGAGATGGGAGGTTTGATGAATGTTATCTGGGAAAAATCCGGCGTGCGAAACGCAATTTACCTTTATCAGGGGCACCTTACCAACCAAGACCTTGCAGAAAGATTTAACATCTCCCCGAAAGATTTAGAGTTACTAATTGTCTCGAATCGTTAAGCCTTGAAAATTTATTAAAACACTTTTTAGTGATTCTCCTTTTACAAGTAGAGGTCGCTAAAAATGAATTTCAATAA
>CAMPKC010000040.1 GCA_946887045.1 uncultured Sphingobacteriaceae bacterium
ATTCGTATTAGCTTGAATGGTTTCGTTCAGTCGAAAACGATTATAATTCAGTAAGTTTTAAATCTGAATTAAACGAAAAATGGCCGGTTCGAACTCGAACCGGCCATTTTTCGTTTATAGAAACTTTCGGACTATATGGATTTTTCGATCCCCATTTCCAGCCCTCGTAACTCCGCTAGTCCGCGTAAGCGACCAATTGCAGAATAACCAGGGTAAGTGGTCTTTTTCAAATCATCCAGCATCTGATGACCATGATCTGGCCTCATCGGGATAGAAACATTTCTTCTGCGCATTAGCAGAACAGCTTCTTTCATCACCTCATACACGTTAGCATCACCCTCAAGATGATTGGCCTCGTAGAAATTTCCTTCTTCATCGCGTTGCGTGCTGCGCAGGTGTAAAAAATGAACATGATCTCCAAGACGTTTCAGCATCGCCGGTAAGTCATTGTCTGGCCGTGCTCCAAATGAGCCGGTGCAAAAACATAGTCCATTGGCGGGTGAAGGTGACGCCGCAAGCAATTCAACAGCGTCCTGTTCGGTACTCACAATTCGTGGCAGGCCCAGGATTGGATAAGGCGGATCATCCGGATGTATGGCCAGCTTAACTCCTTCGGCTTCAGCTACCGGAACAACCTCTTTTAAAAAATGAAAAAGGTGCTCTTTTAACTTTTTTGCATCGATGCCTTTATAGGTGTCAAGTGCTGTTAATATCTGATCAATGGTAAAGGCTTCTTCACTACCCGGCAGGCCAAGAAGGGCGGTTTTAAACAGCGCTTCTTTTTCATTCCCAGACATTTCATCAAAACGTTTTTTGGCTTTACCGAATTCTTCAGGAGTGTAATCTTCCTCAGCTCCAGGTCTTTTCAAGAGGAAAAGATCAAATGCCATAAAGGCTGCTTTTTCGAAGCGCAGGGCTTTGCTTCCATCAGGCATTTCGAATTCTAAATTCGTACGCATCCAATCCAAAATAGGCATAAAGTTATAGGTAATGACTTTTAGGCCGCAGGCTGCTACGTTTCGTATACTTGTCTTATACTTTTCAATATAATCCAGGTAATTGCCTGACTGCTTTTTGATATCCTCGTGTACTGGTAAACTTTCAATTACCGACCAGGTTAATCCAGCAGATTCGACTTCCGCTATCCGCTTATTTATTTCTTCTACCGTCCAAACATCACCTACTGGGATATGGTGAAGGGCGGTTACAACTCCGGTACAGCCGGCCTGTTTGATATCTGATAAACTAACCGGATCGTTGGGACCGAACCAGCGCATTGTTTGTTCTAGTTGCATCTTCTTATGATAATTGATTTGACTTAAAATCCAACCGAATTCCCACCATCAACTGGTAAAATCACTCCTGTGATATACTTTGCCGCATCAGACGCTAGAAAAACGGCTGTGGTGCCAATATCCGAGGGCTCGCCTAAATATCCCATGGGTGTACGCGACATAACTTTTTGTTTCCGTTCGGGATCGTTGTTCAGCGCCTTTGCAGACATGTCTGTCGCAATAAAACCCGGAGCAATTGAATTGACCCTGATTCCTTTTGGCGACAATTCCACAGCCATTGCCCTGGTCATGCCATCTAAGGCAGATTTTGAAGCTGTATAGGCTATAACTTTGGGAATGCCATACTGAGAAGCCATCGAGCTAATATTAATAATCGATCCTTTGCCTTTTGGGATCATAAATTTTACTACCTCGCGGGAGATGGCAAAAATAGAGATAAGGTTGGTCTGGATAATACTCATGAAATCTTCGTCACTTACGTCGCAGAATTCTTTTTTCATGTTAATCCCCGCATTATTCACCAATATATCAATTCTCCCCAGGCGATCTACTATCTCTTGTATTACACCCGGAATTTTGCTGAGCTCGCCTAAATCAAATGAAAGCGTTTCGCAAAGATCTCCCAAGCTATCCTTTGCCGTTTGCAGTTTTTCTTTATTCCGACCGATAATAACGGTGTAGATATCATTCTTTACAAATTCCTGGGCAATGGCGTATCCTATGCCCGAAGCTCCTCCGGTTACCAGTGCGATTTTTCTTTCCTTAATAGATTCTTTCATAAATGTTATAATATGGTTATTGAATTTACTTGTAATATCCCGGAACCTTTCCGGTTGAATTGATCCTTAAATAGTTTAGCCGGTTCTTTTCCTCAAAGAAGATTGTCTTACCACAAGTTGGTGCTCTAATAAATGTGTGCAGTTAGTAAGCTGATTTGTATCATTAATTAAATATGCGACTAAAACTTTCGCAGCCATTTCTCCCAGTTCTTCACCCCGATAGCTTACGGTTGTTAAGTTGGGTTCAATTACTCTGGATATCGGATCATTGTTAAATCCTGCAAAAGCGATATCTTCAGGAATTTTGACGCCTTGCTTTTTTAATTCCTGCATACAGGCAACAGCGCAGTTATCGTTTGCTACAAATACCGCGTCGGGTTTTGGGTCCATGTTTAATATCTGTGCAGCAGCGTTCGTTCCATCCGCCGAACTTAGATTATTCACTATTAATAATTCATCACTAAAATCGAGATCAAATTCTTTTAAAGCATCTTTATATCCTTCAAATCTATCGGCATAAGTGTTTCTTAAAAGATTTCCGCATATGTGCACTATTCTTTTTGCTCCCTGTTCGATCAGATGTTTAGTAAGCTCATATCCCGCTTTACGGTTATCTATCGCAATGTTCGGACACTTTTTATTTTCAGATATCCGGTCAAAAAAGATCACCGGAATTCCTTTTTTAATGAATTGTTCGAAGTGATCTGTATTTTCTGTATCGTATGCTAATGAAACCAATAACCCGTCGACTCTGTTGTTGAACATGGTTAATGAATTTTCAATCTCTTTCTTCACTGTTTCAAGCGATTGACTTATTATTAGATTATAACCAGCTTGATTGACTATCCTTTCCATCCCAGCAAGGGCATCAGACATAAAACTGCTGTTTAATCGCGGTACAATTACTCCGATGGTATTGGTTTTTTGGAGTCGTAAATTACTTGCTAACGAATTGGCACGATATCCCATTTCCCGGGCTGCATCGAAAATTCTTTTTTTTGTGCCTTTGTTTATTGCCGGATGATCTTTCAGTCCACGACTTACCGTCGCTGCAGAGATATTTAGCGACTTAGCAATATCATAAATGGTAATTTCTTTCTCGGGACTCATGCTAAAACACAGGTTTTTGATATTAACCAAATACTGGTTAGGAACTAAGGTAGATAAAAGGAAAGAAATTTATGCAATCGGTTGCAATATTAAATTTAGAAGACTTTGCTTTTGCAAGTTCGATACGAGTTTGTGATTTAAAGACGGTGTTCTATACTTAAAGTAGCTTTTTGTCGATTGGCCTTGCTGGAAGTTTGAACAGGAGAGCTTCGTATTTTAAATGAGAAAATAATCCATCTTATCCGCATATTAGTCTATTGTATTTTTATATAATTCCCATCAACTTTAAACACTGATTTTAAGCCATCTAAAAATCCATTTACCAGTTAATAAATTCAAAAGCTGAAATGACTAGTATTAATAAACGCATCGGTTTCAATAGTATCTGCTTTGCGCTGCTCCTTCTTTTTTGCTCATTTGATAGCAATCAAACTATGCTATTGGATGGCAAGTGGAAATTTCAAGCAGATCCTCAGGATCAAGGACTTAATGAAAAGTGGTTTTCAAAGACTCTTTCAGAAACCATTAAGCTGCCCGGTTCTATGGCCGAAAATCTTAAGGGTGATGACATAACCTTAAAAACTAAATGGACCGGCAGTATTTACGATAGCTCATTTTATTTTAATCCAAGGTTAGCGAAATACCGGCAGGAAGGAAATATAAAAATACCCTTTTGGCTTACGCCGGCTAAACATTACGTTGGTGCCGCCTGGTATCAGAAAGAAGTTAATATCCCTAAAAAATGGAAGGGAGAACGAATTGTTCTTTATCTGGAAAGGGCGCATACCGAAACCCGTGTATGGATAGACGGCAGGGAAGCAGGCATGAGAAATTCGCTTGTGGTAGCACATGAATATGATTTAACTGATCTACTCACACCTGGCAAACATCGCATCACCATTCGTATCGATAACCGAATTAAAGAAATTAATGTTGGCCCCGATTCGCATAGTATTACCGATCATACACAAGGCAACTGGAACGGAATTATTGGAAAGCTGAGTTTGAATGCAGGATCGCCCGTTTATTTTGAGGATATTCAGGTTTATCCGGATGTAAAAACTAAAACGGCTAAAGTAAAGATGCTCATCAAAAACAGTAGTTTCACAGACGCTGCCGGCAAGATTAGCATCTCTGCAAAAAGCTTTAACACAGCCGCGAAACATCAAACTCAAGCCGTTTCTACAAATTATGACGTTCGCAAAGGCGAGCAAGTTCTTATCGAAATGAATTTGCCTTTCGGCGATAAGATGCTTACATGGGATGAGTTTGATCCTGCGTTATACATGCTTAATGCGGTTATTCAACCAAAGTCCGGAAAAAGATCTCAGAAAGCCGTCCAGTTTGGGATGCGGGATTTTTCGATTAAGGAAGGTAAGTTCTTGATAAACGGCAGACCAGTTTTTTTACGGGGTACAGTTAACAATTGTGAGTTTCCTTTGACGGGATATCCGGCTATGGATGTGTCCTCCTGGGAAAGGATTTTTAAAGTTGCCAAAGCCCATGGATTAAATCACATGCGTTTCCATTCCTGGTGCCCGCCCGAAGCTGCTTTTATTGCGGCAGATAAAATAGGTTTCTATTTGCAGCCCGAAGGGCCGAGCTGGCCAAATCACGGTCCTAAAATTGGCTTGGGTCAGCCGATTGATAAATATATTTATGAAGAAACTGATCGCCTGACAAAGAATTATGGCAATTATGCATCTTTTACAATGCTTTCTGCAGGTAACGAACCTGCGGGTAATCAGGTGCAGTATTTAAATGCGTTTGTCGATTATTGGAAGAAAAAAGATAGTCGGCGGGTGTATACAGGGATGTCTGTTGGTGGCAGCTGGCCGATAGTTCCAAATGCCGAGTTTCAGGTGAGGGCCGGGGTAAGGGGCTTAAACTGGAATGAAAGACCTGAAAGTATGTCGGACTACAGTGCCGGTATTGAAAAATTTAAAGTGCCTTTTGTAGCGCATGAAATGGGTCAGTGGTGTGCTTTTCCGGATTTTAAAGAGATAAAAAAATACACGGGTGTTTACCGCGCTAAAAATTTCGAACTTTTCAGAGAAGATTTGACTGACCGCGGAATGGCGGATCAGGCTCAGGATTTCCTGATGGCATCTGGCAAGCTTCAGGCCCTATGTTATAAAAACGAAATAGAAAAGGCTTTGCGTACTCCGGGCTACGACGGTTTCCAGTTACTGGGCTTGCAGGATTTTCCAGGCCAGGGCACCGCTTTAGTTGGTGTTTTAAATGCATTCTGGCAAGAAAAGGGATATATATCTGCCAGGCAGTTTGCCCGGTTTTGCAACAGCACGGTTCCGCTTACGCGATTACCCAAATTCGTGTTCAGCAATAACGAAATTTTAACAGCAGATGTGGAACTTTTCCATTCAGGAAAGTCAGCTTTGCAAAACGCGGTTATCAGTTGGACGATCAAAGATGCTGAAGGCAAAATGTACAGCAGTGGTAAGTTTCAGCCTCAAACAATTGCATTTGGAAATGGCATCCCGGTAGGGAAAATAAAGTTTCCGCTTGCTTCGGTTACCGAAGCTCGTAAGTTAAATCTCGAAGTTGCGGTCGAAAATACCTCCTTTGTGAACGATTGGGATATCTGGGTTTATCCCGTTAAGGAAGAAGTAGTAAATCCAGCAATTTATTATACAAATCGGTTAGACGAAAAAGCGAAAGATATTTTAGATAAAGGCGGAAAGGTATTTTTAAACGCCTCCGGAAAAGTTGTAAAGGGCAAAGAAGTCGCCATGCATTTCCTTCCTGTTTTCTGGAATACTTCCTGGTTTAAGATGCGCCCGCCGCACGTAACAGGGATGCTTATTCAATCGAAAAGTCAGGCCTTCGCGAACTTCCCTACTGATTATCACAGCGATTTGCAGTGGTGGGAAATAGCCAACCGCTCGCAGGTTATGATTTTGGAAGATTTTCCAGCTGGTTTTAAACCGTTGGTGCAACCTATAGACACATGGTTTTTGAACCGGCGTTTGGCCCTGATTTTTGAAACTAAAGTTGGAAACGGTAAATTACTTGTCTCCAGTGCAGATTTACGCCCTGACCTGGAAAATAAGCCGGCTGCGAAACAGTTATTCAGCAGTCTTCAAACATATATGTTATCAGCAAAATTTAATCCTCAGGATCAGGTAAGTTTTGAAGTTGTTAATGATGTATTCGTAAATCCTTCGAAAGAATCGTTTGACACCTTTACCAAGGATAGTCCCGATGAACTAAAACCGGCACCGGTTTTAAAAAAATAATGGTGGAGTTTTTTCAACCTGTAGCAGGATGTTACAGGTTGCGCAATCTGATGGCTCTCCATACATTCGGCTTGAATGAATTAAACATAACTCTTACAATCATACATGAAAAAGGCTTTCTACTGGGTTTTTCTAATTCTACCTTTCGCGGTTTTCTGGAAGATGGATGAGCTGAATATTTATACCATCGATATTTCTAAGGCTGGATCGCCAATAATTTCCGGTCATTTAAAGTTAGGGTCTAATAAGAGTCCTTCAGGGGAAACCCTCGATGCCAATAGCCTTTATTTTATAAAAAATGGTAAACCCTGGTATCCTGTGATGGGGGAAATTCATTTCTCTCGTTATCCCAGGGCGCAATGGGAAGAATCGATTTTGAAAATGAAAGCAGCGGGCATCGATGTTATAGCATCCTATGTTTTCTGGATTTATCATGAAGAGACGGAAGGAACCTTCAATTGGTCGGGTGATAACGATCTTCGCGCTTTTGCCAAACTCTGTAAAAAGCATAATGTTTATTTCTTTGCGCGTATTGGCCCCTGGTGCCATGGCGAGGTCAGAAATGGTGGCTTGCCCGACTGGCTGCTAAAACGCGGTAATGTCCGAAAAAACGATCAGGCTTATTTGGCCGCAGTAGAAAAGTTTTACGATCAAATTGGCAAGCAGTTAAACGGCTTGTATTTTAAAGATGGCGGTCCGGTTATAGGAAGCCAGATTGAAAATGAATATCGCTTCAATAACCCGGCAGGTTTAGAACATATGCTTACTTTAAAAAAGCTTGCTCAAAAAGCCGGTATAGATGTTCCCTTTTACAGTGCCACGGGTTGGCCGGGTTCGAATCAAAAGCAGGATGAATTAATCCCTGTTTGGGGTGCATATCCAGAAGCTCCATGGGATAAAAAAACTACCAAATTGCCGCTCTCTGAGAATTATATGTTCGGTTCACTCAGAAACGATCCAGCAATAGGCAGCGATCTTTTAGGCCAGCACGAGCAGCAAGCAGATTTTAAAGGTTACCGATATCCCTATGCAACAGCCGAAATGGGGGGCGGAAATCAAATCACTTACCATCGCAGGCCCATAATAGAGGCTAATGATGTGACTTCTTTAACGTATGTAAAAGTTGGTTCAGGTGCCAATTTAATGGGCTATTATATGTTTCAGGGAGGGTCAAACCCTATCGGGAAATTGTCTACCCTTCAGGAATCAAAAGCGACTAAATATCCCAATGATTATCCCATTATAAATTACGATTTCTTAGCTCCGCTTGGAGAGTGGGGGCAGTTACGTCCATCCTATAAAGGGTTTAAGGTAATTCATACTTTTTTGAATGAGTTTGGAGACAGACTGGTTCAGTATAGCACTTCTTTTCCCGAGCGGAAACCGGAGAGCCCATCGGACAATAGTCTATTACGCATGTCTGTTCGCTCAAAAGAAAACAGGGGATTTATATTTGTGAGCAATTTTCAGCGGCAGCTGCAAATGAAGGATATCCAGGGGGTGCAATTTCACCTGAAATTAAAAGATAGCGTACTTAGATTTCCTGAAACTCCAATTCAGGTAAAACGCAATCTGCAATTGGTTTTTCCATTTAACATGGATTTGGACGGCTTGAATCTGAATTATGCTACAGCACAGCCTTTATGTCGCTTAGAAGGTGCCGAGCCGATGTACGTATTTTTCGCGCCAGATGGAATACTGCCGGAATTTTCATTCAATAAATCTGATATCAAAACTGCAGAGCTGCATGATGCTTCACTTATCAGAAATGATAAAGCATATACTGTTAGAGTCAGCAAACCCGGCACAAACTGCACGATGAAACTTACACTTCAGAATAGCAAAGTCCTGAAGATACTTACATTAACGAATCAGCAGGCCCTAAATGCCTGGAAGGCGAATGTTTTCGGTGCCGACCGATTGTTTATATCGAAAAGCGATTTGATTTTCTTCAAAGAGAAAATTCGTTTACAAAGCACCGGAAATCCTGAGATTGACTTTGCTGTTTATCCGGCTTTGCGAGGGTTTAAGGTTAGCAGAGGCAAACTTAAAACATCGGCCGAAGGGATTTTTTCGGTATATAATTTAAAGCTTCCTGTTAAAAGTATTAAAGCAACTATAAAAGAGGTTAGAGATATAGAGCCTTATTTGAACAAAGGGCAGGATTTGCCCTTGGATGATCGTAATCCTGCCGTTAATACTGCTGTAAGCCCGGGCCCGCAGTATCAAACAAATTTGAATCGGGTTGAAGGAGCAAAGTATTATGAAGTAAAGCTGCCTTCGTCTACCCTTAATGGTTTAAGCGATGCTTTCATAAAGTTGGATTATACAGGCGATACCGGCGCAGCTTATATTAACGGAAAACTGATTGCGGATGACTTCTATTCAGGACTTCCGATGACTATAGGTCTAAAAAGATTCAGTAATGCTCTCAGCGGGAAAAAGCTCCTGTTCCAAATTGTTCCACTTACCGACGAACGAAAAATTTATTTTGAAGAGGGGGTTCGCGAGCCATTGAAGGGCAAACAAGCAGGTGTGCTAAAATCAGTAAATATTATTCCACAATATGAAGTGTTCTTGTCTCAGTAAAATCTGATATTTACTCATGCGCTTTAATGCAAATCATCTTATCGATTTCGCTGCTTCGGTTTTAACTCTGGCCGGACTCGAACAGGAAAAATCACAGATCGTTGCAGAGATTTTGGTCGAAGCCGATCTGATGGGGCATACTACTCATGGTTTGCAGCTGTTGCCCTCCTATGTTAAAGACCTTGAAGAGGGGAATATGCTTAAATGCGGAAAACCTGAAATTGTGAACGATTCTGGGGCTGCAATTACATGGAATGGTAACTATTTACCTGGTCCCTGGCTTGTTTATACAGCAATTGATTTAGCTTTAGAACGATTGGCCCAATATCCTGTGGTAACCCTTGTCATTCAGAAAAGCCATCACATCGCCTGCCTCGCAGCCTACCTCGAACGTGTGACAGCTAAGGGTTTCATGATTTTGCTTTCTTGCTCCGATCCTGGAAACAGAACAGTCGCGCCTTTCGGCGGGATTACCGGTGTTTATAGTCCGAATCCACTTGCCGCCGGAATTCCTACAAAGGGGCAGCCGATTCTTATGGACGTGAGTATGTCAACAACTGCTAACGCGTATGTTAAACGTGCCTTTGATGAAAATAAAAAGCTGCCACACCCCTGGTTGCTGGAAACGAACGGACATGTGACCGATGATCCGGCGAAATTTTTTGATGAGAACCGGGCAACTATACTTCCTCTTGGCGGACTTGATGCAGGTCACAAGGGTTTTGCTCTGGGAATCTTAATTGAGGCGCTAACCAACGCATTGGGCGGGTTTGGCAGGGCAGAAAAGCCCGACAGATGGACCGCATCTGTCTTCATCCAAATAGTTAACCCCGCTGGTTTTGGAGGTTCCGAAGGTTTTATGTCAGAAACAGATTTTTTGAGTAATGAGTGCCAGAAATCCGCAGAGAATGTAAGGTTACCGGGACAGCGTGCTTTATCCTTAAAAGAGGAGCAATTAAAGAATGGCCTTAGTCTTTACCCCAGCGTACTCGGCGGATTGCAGGAGCTTTCACGCAAATGGGATGTAGCACTTCAGTGTTTTTGAATCCTTATGTTTTAAATTATAGGGAAAAACGCAGTTTTAATTTATATTTAGCGCTTGTAAAATTACGATGTTTTGATGAAGAAGCTTTTATTTCTGACTTTCTTTCTTTGTGCAGCGCTTTCACTTTCTGCACAGAAAAAATCTCCCTACCTGTTTTCATATTTTAAAGGAAATGGTGAAGATGGTTTACATCTGGCATACAGCGAGGATGGATTTAAATGGGAATCTCTTAAAGGAGACAGTTCGTTTCTGAAACCAGTTCTTAGTAAGGATAAACTGATGCGCGATCCCTGCATTATTAAAGGTAAAAACGGCGTTTTTCATATGGTTTGGACTGTAAGCTGGACGGCCAAAGGAATAGGTTATGCGAGTTCAAAAGATTTGATAAACTGGTCGGAACAAAAATATATCCCGGTGATGGAGCATGAAGAAGGCGCGAGAAATTCCTGGGCACCAGAGATCACCTACGATAAAAAGAATAAACAGTACATGATTTATTGGGCAACAACTATTACTGGTCGTTTTCCGGAAACCCAAATCGCAGCCGATGCAGGATATAATCACCGCATGTATTATGTAACCACCAAAGATTTTAAAACATTCAGTGATACAAAACTTCTTTACGATCCGGGATTCAATTCTATAGATGCCACAATTGTGAAGGATGGCAGGCGATGGGTTATGTTTTTTAAAGATGAAACCAAAGAGCCGGCTCAGAAGAATTTAAAAATAGCTTTTGCCGACAACCTTACCGGCCCATATTCAAAAGCAAGCGATCCAATTACCGACAAAGTTTGGGCTGAAGGTCCAACTACTCTTAAAATAGGTAATAACTGGGTTGTGTATTATGATAAATATACCTCTCATAAATATGGTGCAATAATGTCATCTGATTTACACAATTGGACAGATATTTCTCACAAAGTGAGCCTTCCTAAGGGAATTCGGCATGGTTCAATTCTGCAGGTTTCAAAAAAAGAGCTGAAAAAATTGCGATAATGCACTCATTTTCAATGATTTTTATCCTCAAAAAAAAATGTAAAAGTTTAAATAAATATTTATACTTTGAGCACCGCAATTATTAAGTGTTGATCTTACACTAAGTAAAGAATAACTTAATATCGTCAAAAATGAGTTTAACAATAAAAACGAAATTATAACCAGACCAATATGAATACACTCGACACGAAAGATTACATTGTATTTTTTATTTACTTCATTATAGTAGCAGGCTACGGCTTGTATATCTATAATAAGAAAAAATCGGAAAGCAGTGGCTCTAAAGATTATTTCCTTGCAGAAGGCTCTTTAACATGGTGGGCTATCGGAGCTTCATTAATTGCTTCTAACATTTCTGCCGAACAGTTCATCGGAATGAGTGGTTCTGGGTTTAAAATGGGTTTGGCAATCGCAACCTACGAACTTATGGCCGCAATTACATTGGTAATTGTAGCAGTTTTCTTTATACCGGTATATCTTAAGAACAAGATATTTACCATGCCTCAATTTTTGCACCAACGATACAATGGTACAGTTGCCATGATTATGGCAGTGTTTTGGTTGTTATTATATGTTGTCGTTAACTTAACTTCTATTCTTTATTTAGGGGCTCTGGCGATTAACAGTATATCTGGTCTCAACCTGACAGCATGTATGTATGCACTGGCTATTTTTGCTATCATCATAACTTTGGGCGGGATGAAAGTTATTGGTTATACCGATGTTATCCAGGTATTCTTCTTAATTCTTGGTGGTTTGGCAACAACTTACCTTGCTTTAAACCTTGTTGCTGAGCACTACGGCGAAGTTGGAGTTCTTAATGGATATAACTTAATGGCCACTAAAGCGAGCGACCATTTTGATATGATTTTTGAGCGCAGCAATCCTAATTTCATAGATCTTCCGGGATTAACCTTATTAGTGGGCGGTATGTGGATTGTAAACCTTAACTATTGGGGTTGTAACCAGTATATCACACAACGTGCATTAGGTGCAGATTTAAAAACTGCCCGCGGTGGTATTTTATTCGCAGCTTTCTTAAAGTTGTTAATGCCTGTTATAGTTGTATTGCCAGGTATTGCAGCGTATGTTCTGTACAGAGAAGGTGCAGGAAGTTTTCAAACGGATATGATGCATGACGGAGAGTTAAATCCTGACAGAGCTTACCCCGTATTACTTAACCTTCTTCCTACAGGTTTAAAGGGATTGTCTTTTGCGGCTCTTACTGCGGCGGTTGTTGCTTCTCTTGCAGGTAAGGCAAATAGTATCGCTACCATCTTTACTTTAGATGTCTACAAAAAGATTTTCAATACCAATGCCAGCGAAAAAAACCTGGTAACTACAGGTAAGATAACGGTTATTGTTTCAATGATACTTGCGGTAATTATTGCACCTCACTTGGGTATCGATAAAAAAGGCGGATTCCAGTACATTCAGGAATATACGGGTTTCGTATCTCCGGGAATCTTTGCCATGTTTATTTTGGGCTTCTTCTGGAAAAGAACCACTTCTAACGCGGCTTTATTCGCAACTATAGGAGGTTTCTTAATGTCTCTGCTTCTAAAATTCCTTCCTGGAATGGTGGATCTTTCATTCCTTGCTCCTATGGGCTTTGCGGTAGACGTAAACGGAGTTTACGAAATTCCTTTCCTTGATCGTATGGGATTTGTTTTCGTATTCTGTATTATCGGTATGTATATTATCAGCATGATCGAAAACAGTAAAGGTCTTCGTCCAACAGGATTAGAAGTTGATACTAAGATGTTTAAAACTACTACTGGTTTTGCAGTAGGTTCAATCATCATTGTTGGGATGTTAGTGGCTATCTACGGTATTTACTGGTAGATCGAAATACTTATTAAAAAAACCTTCTCCATTTCGGGGAAGGTTTTTTAGTTTATGAAGGTATATAAGTTTAAATGATCTTCTAGCATCGCTTGCGAGTACTCATAGGAGGAATCGCTATGATCTTCGGTGTGATTTGTCTACATGGCTTTTTATTTCAGCGGGCTCGACTTCATCTCTTTTTATAAACTAAAACAAATCGATCATTTGGAAATTATTTATGTGTTCGTGTTTAAGAAATACCCATAGGCCTTTCTTTTCATTGTTCGGTGATTAGTTCATAACCTTTAATTTTTTTTATGATTTTCAACGAAGGTTCGAGATCTTACTCGCAGTACCTGGAAGGAGGGGGCGAAATGGGGATGCTTATCCGGTCTTTCGACTGGTCGAATACTATTATTGGCACACCAGACACCTGGTCGCAAAGCTTATTAACCACGCTTAGTATTATTCTGAATTCGAAGTTTCCGATGTTTTTATGGTGGGGCCCGAAGCTTATTCAATTTTATAATGATGCCTATAGACCAAGTTTGGGAGAGTTTGGCAAGCATCCGCAGGCATTGGGCCAGCAGGGAGAAGAATGCTGGCCGGAAATATGGCCTGTAATAAAACCATTAATTGATCAGGTGATGGCCGGAGGAGAGTCTACCTGGAGCGAGGATCAACTGATTCCGATTTACCGAAACAATAGGCTGGAAGATGTTTACTGGACGTTTGGTTACAGTAAAGTAATTGATGAGTCGGGAAAGCCAGCGGGTGTTCTAGTGATTTGTAATGAAACTACTGAAAAAGTAAAATCATACAGCGAGGTAGAAAGCGCCAAGAATGAGTTAGCATTTATTATCGAATCTGCCGAGTTGGGCACATGGGATTTAGATCCCGTAACCAATAAGTTTGTCGGGAATGATCGTATGAAGTCGTTTATGGGCTTGGGAGCTGAAGAGGAAATGGATTTAGAGAAAGTACTCGGGGCTATAAGGAAAGAAGATCTTCAAAAAGTAAAGGGCGCAATTCAGAAAGCTTTAAGTCACGGTTCTGACGGCAATTTTGACGTAGTTTACGGTATAATAAATCCTGTTAATAAGGTTGAACGGATTGTAAAAGCTAAAGGCAAAGCAATATTTGATGCAGAGGGGAATCCGGAACGTTTTAGCGGGATTTTGCAGGACGTGACAGAGGAATCGCAGGTGCAGCAGAGGAAAGACGAGTTTATCAGTATAGCAAGTCATGAGTTGAAAACACCTTTGACCTCGCTCAATGCATCTTTACAGTTGATGGAAAGGTTTATCAAGGCAGGCACTAACCCTAATTTGTTGCTTACACTGGCTAACAAGGCCACTAAAAACCTGAATAAGCTGCTTCATCTAATGGAGGACTTAATGAATGTTGCCAAGATTCAACAGGGCCAGTTAGCGTTAAATAAATCATGGTTTAATCCGGCAGATTTAATAAATAATTGCTGTGAATATATAAGACTGGAAGGTTCTTATGAATTGGTTTTAAAAGGAGATCAAAATTTAATGGTATTTGCCGACAGCCGGCAAATTGAACAGGTTATTGCTAATCTGGTGAATAATGCCGTTAAATATGCGCCTCAGTCAAAACGTATCGAACTGAATATCGAAAAACTCCAAAATGAAATAAAAATATCTGTTCGCGATTTTGGAATAGGAATTGACCCGGAAAAGATCCCTCATTTGTTTGACCGGTATTATAGGGTCGAGTCATCGGGTTTGCAGTCTTCGGGGCTGGGTTTGGGTTTATACATCTGCTCTGAAATAATTTCCAGACATGGAGGAAAAATCGGCGTCGAAAGTGAATTGACCAAGGGAAGTGAGTTCTGGTTAATAATACCTGTTGAGTGATTGAGGTTTCTTCCTCGAAGGTAAAGACGCTACACCAGTTCCAGGATTTTTGGACGCTTATCGCTCCCCCGGATGGGCAATATGAATTTAAGAATTATTAGATTGGTAGATCAAGGAGGCCTTAATCTACCAGTTTCAAAGTATAGCTATACGAGTACGTTTTTTCCAGTAACCTGTAAGGGTCATGTGGCAGTTTACCCCAGCTGTTATCACCACCAACTCCCCGCTGCTTCAAATCTATATTCAGGTACACCTCGTCACGGACTTTAACGTCAGTAGGGTGCTGCTGTTTTTTAGTGAATCCCGGATCGAAATCTTCTGCAGGATTATTTAGTGCACTGAAGCAAATTGGCTGCACGCCTTCAATCTCAATACCTTTTCCCTGCGCATTGGTGAGCCGAAGCCAGCGGACGTCAGTTTTATAGCCATTTTCTTGCGGACGTATGTAAGGAACGTTTTGATTTTTAACCAGGTCCTGGTAAATGCCTATAAAAGAGGAAGTATTTCTGTCGCTGTAATTCTCCCATGGCCCTCGTCCATAAAAAGATAACTGATCAAATTCTTTTTGTAATTCCATGCGCATTCCGAATCGGGGAAGTTCTGGCAGGTTCCGATCAGACATATCAATTGAAGCTCTTACTTGAATTGAGCCATCATTTTTTATAAGGTAATCGACCGTATAAGGAACAGCAATAGTCGGAAGTTCATACTCAACTTTTATTGGCAGACCACTTGCATTTTGTTCGTCAATAATTACATTTTTTATGATGCGATCGATATGTGCAGCACGCCATACATTGGATTTTATTTGCATCTGGTTTCCGAAGTCATTATCGGTAGGCGCTCGCCAAAAATATGGTTCAGGGAATTGCCGTATAGCTTGAGTACCCTTAGAGGACAAGGTATTAAACTTTGCCAGTTTGGTATCAAACACTCCCTCAATTTCACCCGTTTTAAACCTTATGAGATCAGCTTCTTTAGATACTTTCAGACCACCAGTTGTGACTGTTTTTGAGGCGAAATAGTCTCCCGATAGCTTAAACTGTTCACGGGCGATCTCATGTCCCTCTGGAAGCAGTTCTCCGGTCTTTTTGGTGTAGGCAAAAACATTTAAATAATATTCGCCCTCCTTCTTTGTTGAGGGTATTTTTATTTGCACATCTTTCTGCTGATGAGGAGCAAGATTCACATTAAACGGCGCTTCCTTGATTTTTTCCCCATTGCGATATAGCTCCCATTTGAAACTATACTCCGAAAGGTCTGTAAAGTCGAACAGGTTATGAATCGTAATTACCCCCTTTGTTAAATCTTTCTGCTTAAAAAGGATGTTTTGATACACCTTTTTAACTTCAAATAAGCCCGGATGCGGAGTGCGGTCGGCGGAAACGAGCCCATTAGCGCAAAAATTTTCATCGTTGTAAAGATGATATCCTCCCAAATCTCCTCCATATGCCCAATAGGTTCTCCCGTCCGGAGTAGATGTTTTCATTCCCTGGTCAACCCAATCCCAAATGAAGCCACCCTGCATGTGCTTGCTGCTCATAATGATATCCCAATACTTTTGAAAGTTTCCGCTGCTATTGCCCATTGCATGCGAGTATTCGCACATAATAAAAGGGCGGTTTTTTTTAGCAGCAGCATATTCTTCCATATACTCAATGTCGGGGTACATCGGGGCGACAATGTCTGTATTTGAATTTTCTTTCGCCTGCTCAAACATAATAAACCGGGTGTTGTCGCGGCTTTTTATCCATTTGTAGGCTTCGTAAAACACGGGTCCGTTAGCGCACTCATTTCCCATAGACCAGATTACTACCGAAGGATGATTTTTATCTGTTTCCACGATTCTGTGAATGCGATCCATGTGGGCTGGAACCCATTCTGGAAGGTACGCAACATGTTTGCTTCTGTCTAAGCCCGGCTTTTCTACTCCCATACCGTGACTTTCTATATTTGCTTCGTCTACCAGATACAGGCCGTATTGATCGCATAACTTATACCATAATGCATCATTGGGATAATGGCTTGTACGCACAGCATTAATATTAAACTGTTTCATCAGCTTAATATCTTTAATCATTGATTCGCGACTAACGACATGTCCTTCCACGTCATCATGCTCGTGCCGGTTGGTCCCTTTGAAAAGAATGGGCATCCCATTTATCATGAATTGGGCATTCTTAATTTCTATTTTACGGAAACCAATCTTTGAGCCTGTAAGGCCGAGTATGTTTCCGCTTTCATCCTTTAAGGTGATGATAAAATCATAAAGGTTAGGATGTTCGGCACTCCATTGGGCCACTTTAGGTATTGTGCCGCTAAAGTTGACAGTGTTAATATCAGATGAAATTTTTACCTGCTTTTGCTGACTGAATACCGTTTTACCTGCTGGATTGATTACATCGGCCGTTACAGATGCAGCTGTGCCTGCAGCACCCGAAAATCTTCTCAAATCGATTTCTGCTGTAAGTATTCCATTCGTGTACTGATTGTCAAGGTCGGCTTTTACAAAAAAATCCCATACAGATAATTTAGGCAAAGAGTAAAGAAATACATCTCTTTCAATGCCTGTAAGTCTCCAGAAATCCTGGTCTTCAAGATAACTCCCATCGTGCCAGCGAAAAACCTGCACAGCCAGCAAGTTTTCTCCCCCCTTTAGATATTTGGTAATATTAAATTCGGCCGGAGATTTAGAGACTTTACTCATGCCAACCTTTTCGCCGTTTACATATACCTGGGCATAACCAGTTATGGAGCCAAAATGCAGAAGCACTTCACGGCCGGCCCATCCTTCAGGAACTGTAAAGGTTTTTCTGTACGTCCCTACCGGATTGTTCTCCCCAATGAACGGGGGATTTCTGGGATGCGGATAAGTGATATTGGTGTAGATTGGAATGCCAAATCCTTTTCGTTCCCAGTTGGACGGTACCGGAATGTCGGCCCAGTTTTTATCCGGAAAGTCTGTGCGGTAAAAATCGAGAATACGGTTGGCATACTTATCTGTATAGACAAATTTCCAGGTCCCGTTTAATGACTTATGCCACGCTGATTTGCTATAATCATCAGCTTTAACATCAGCTGCATTGTCGAATAACATAAAGGTGGCATGCGGCTTTTCTTTATTATGCTCTATTATCTTAGGATTTTCCCATTCATTCTGCGTTTGTGCCGAACATAAACCCGCTGACAGGAAGATAAGCGATAGTAATTTTTTCATATATGTTTTAAATATCCGTCTCTATACCTAATTGTTTGATTTTGACGGGGGAAGATGTGTTGTTCCCCAGGAAGTGGAGGGCTTTGAATCCATTTCAATAAGCATCTCGGCTCCTTTTACTATATCCTGATGTTCTATCCAGGATTTATGATAAGGTATCCCATTTAAGGTTACCGATTTGATGTATCTGTTTTTTTCAGAGAGGTTTTTTGCGATTATTACGAAGTCTTTACCATTCTCCTGGTGGATAATTGTTTTCTTAAAATACGGAGTATTTATCAGGTAGTAAGACTGGCCCGCGTTCGGATAAATACCCATCATGTGAAATGCAAGCCATGAAGACATTGCTCCCGAGTCATCGTTTCCGGGGATTCCGCTGGCAGAACTGTTATATTTTGTATCAATAATTTTTTGGATTCTCTCGTTACTCAAATCCGGTCTTCCAATCCAATGATATAAGTTGGGGCTTAAGAAGGAAGGTTCATTGCCTACATTATAGAAATCCTTATCGAATAATATGTCGAGCCGTTTTTTAAATGCTTCATTTCCACCTGATTTTTTTACAAGCATGGCTACATCATGCGGAACGCTCAGAGAATACTCCCATGAGCTGGCTTCATAAAAGAATCCGCACCACCAGCATACGCAGGTTGGCCAGTCCTGAGCAAGCGGACTGTAAGCGATGTAATTTATCCTTCCGTTATTCATGTCGCATTGAATGCTGTCTACCCACCTGCCTCCTGCATCTTTAGGCATAATAAATCCTCTGGCACCATTGTCGTCGATATCTCTCCATAGATTTTGCCAGTTGTCTGCCTGTTTAAAGAAGCGGTAGTATTCATTTTTTCTTCCCAGACCGTTTGCTACCGTGGCAAGACAGTAGTCGTTATAAGCGTACTCCAGTGTGCGATTGCCTGATCGTACGAAGCTTGTAGAAACATATCCCAGTTTGTTGTAATCAGTGAGTCCGCCTCTTCCTTCTTTCTCTTCATTGCCTCCCGGCGGAACAGTAGCGTCTTTTAACATCGCTTCCAGGCCCAGATGATAATTTATTCCCTTCAGACCTTTCACATAGGCATCTGCAATAAGCACTTCTGCATTTGATCCGCCCTGCGTACGACCGTTGCTATTACCGCTTCTTGCATCCGGCATGTATCCGTCGCGTTTATAAATCTGTAACAATGCATTCACAATATTTACCTCACGGGATGGCGTAATCAGGGTAATTAATGGATTTGATGAACGGTATGTATCCCAAATGGCATAAAAATCGTCGTAATAAGGACCGTTGTTCTCCCATAGGGGATTTTCGCCGGTACGGTCAACGGGCATTAACATGGTGTGATACAAGGCAGTGTAAAACATCTTTTTATAGTTGGCACTCGTACTTTTCTCGATTTCGACTCTTTTTAAGATATCCTCCCATTTGGTCTGTGTTTCCTTTAACACTTGTTCAAAGCTCCAGTGCGGTACTTCAGTTTCGATATTTTGCTTTGCTTTTAGTGTGCTGATAAAGGATATTCCAACCTTCATCTCAAGTTTGCTGCCCTGAATGTTATCAAAGAATAGCATGGCACCAGTTTTCTTGCCATCATCAACCTGGGTTTTCTGCGATGAAAGCTGAGTACCTTTCCATGTATTAAAAGAAGTAAAAGGGCTGTTAAAAATGGCCGTAAAATACACCGTATAGGCTGAGCCGTTGTTCCAGCCGCCTCTTATTTTAGTGTAGCCACGTATTTCACGATCGCTTATCACTTCTATTTCAGATCCAACAAATTGCTGTGCTTCTCTTCCATCCGGAACAGGGGTTTCGCCTAAGAAATCCCCACAGTCAATTTTTACTGCTTTCCGGGCGTCGCTGTTAAATCCAAACTTATAATAGGAAACTTTAGGAGAGGTTGTTATTTCTGTTTGTATGTTCCATTTTTTTAGCCGGACGCTATAATAGCCTAATAATACTTTTTCATTTTCCCTTAGAGATTCCTGCTGAATGGATTCAAAATCTCCTGCAAAGGGCATTACAGCAACATTTCCATATTTGGGACCGCCTCCTGTTCCGCTTACGTGTATCTGACTGAAGCCATATACTGTTTTGCCCGTATCTGGCGAGTAACCGCTATTGGAAGCTTTACTGCAATCTGGTCCGGGTTTTGCCATCCCGTAAGGGCAGGTAGGGCCAATAAAAACATTGCCATCGCCTTCGGAACCGATAAGAGGATCTACATAGCTGTGGTACTGACTGAACGAGATTGCAGGAGCTAGTAAAATCAAGCAAAAATAGTATCTGATTAAATTTGAACCATTGTTTTTTTTTAAAAGCATCGGTGTACTGTTACTTGTGAGCACTGCTTATCAGCGAGCGATATTTTTTATGTAATTGTATGGCCGTTTCAACAGGTTTTCCTGCAGTTAGAACGGGATAATCTTTCCGTTGATTAACCCATTTCCATTCCCACTCAGAAATTTCTTTATTGAACTTTTCCTGGTCTATTGATTGGCCTGTTTTTAATGATTGCGCTACCTCGGTAAAATACTTTTGCCATCTGGGTTTATAAAAATCACTTAATAAACCGCTCCATTGCCTGCAGGCATATTCGTGTAAAGGATTATTTGCATCGCCCCACAGAGTTATCAAATCTTTGGCGTTCATTTCATAAAGTGCCTTTTCTTCTGCGGTAGTGCCCCATTTCCTGGCATCAGCAACCCATGGGCCAAGTAAAAAATCTTTTCTCGTCGCAAGCAGCCTATCCATATCGTCTATCAAGGCAATGAATTCTTTGCTGTGTTTATTAAATGACTGCAAATCTTTCTTTTTGTAATCTTCGACAAATTTTTTCTGAAGAGGTAAAGCATAATTGGCCAGTACCTGACGGGTTAAATCTACGAGGTCATACTGATAGCCGTCGCTATATTTACAGTCGTTAGCTGCTTTAATCAAAGCATCCCATGCGGGAAGCAAATCCTTAGGATTATAGTTTAAAGTTGTTTTGGTCCATCGTGTTAAGGAATCCATGGTTGGGCGAGCCTGGATAATCGATTCTGCGCCATCCCGTATATATTTATCAGCAGGTACGGTATAAACGGTTTTTCGTAAAATATCCCAGGCCTTTAATGCATGAGGATTATTATTTCCATAGCGGTTTATTACAAATTTTGGTAACCATGTGTCCAGATTGATGGGATCGCGGGTCCAGGTGTTTGCTGTCATCAATTCGTACAGAACAGGGTTTTGCTCTATTCCTTCCATGGTTAGGCCAATACCCGCCATTTTTCCGCTTTTCGGGTCGTTTAATGCTTCAGATGGATTTTTGGCTATCACATCCATCCTGCCAAAGAGATTGGTGTTACCCCCAAAGTTGTGCAGCATGTTCCAAATCCATGGCTTGCCATAAAACGCGTCTGTACGTTTCCATACAGGTTCGATTTCTGTGGCAAGGTCAAGTAGTATCATCTTATCATTGGGCACAGCTTTAAGTAAAGCTTCGGTTTGAGGATCCTTCCAAAACTTACGATCGCTGTAAAACAGCCAGCCCTGCATAACCCATACTGCGGCGGTATCTGCCTGATGCATTCCATCATACACTCTGGCGCTCAACTTACTTAAGAATTCAGGTTCATCTGAGGGTGGTTCGTTTTCGTTGAACGTATCGGCAGAATACAAGTGATCAGTCCCTAGTAGTTCAGTTTGTTTTTGTAAAAAACGTTTCCCGATTGCAGCAAACATGGGATCTTCTGAATCTAAAATATAGGTGTCAGCAAAGCCATTTGTCCAGTTTGTTGCTTTTAACTTGGCATTCGGATACTTCTTTTTAAATGCTGCCGGTACGTGCCCTGTAAATGCGGGAAGAACGGGTTTCATTCCGAGGGAGCGTTCTCTTTCGAGGATTTTCTTTTGTAGCTCGAAATGGCTCTTCATCCAGCTTAGTGGCAGGGGGCCGCCCCAGCCGTCAATATTTCCCATCCAGAACCACGAGAAATAGGAGGGACCGGTGAAGAAATCTTTGAGATCCTCATCGCTAAATCCCATTTCTTTATAAACTACATACCATGTATACTCTTCGCCTGTAATTGCTAAAGGCATATTGATGCCATGAAGCGCCATCCAATCTATTTCTTTTTCCCATCGCGGCCAGTCCCACCAGCTCATGCTATAATTAAAAGTGCAATAGTTTAAATAATAGCGGTATTCGTAAGGTGTTTGTTTACGGATTTTTTTTGCTACAAGCGGTAAAGTTTTCGGGACTTTTAAATTGGTGCCGTTCCAGGTTATTTGGCTATTGCAGTACTCTGTTAAATAATGATAGAACCCAGAAGCAACGGCTACACCGGTATTGCCTCTTAAAACTATTTTGTTGTTCCGGCTTTCGATTTCGAATACGTCTTTATCATTTGCTTTCAATGGTTCGATGATAAACAAAGAAGCGTGCTGTGGCAATGTGCGTTTTATCAGTGCCCTTGACGATTCAACGTTAAGCTGTGCCTTAAGTGTCCCGCAGAACAAAATGGCGAGTATTGTTATATAATATTTATTTGCTTTCATATATATTACCAAAAAATCGTGTAGAGAGCAGTAAGTATTCCCATAATAAGGACTGAGCCTATAGCGAAGCCTGTACTGATCTTAAACATGGAAGTGTCGACTTCAACGGTGTGTGGATCGTTATCTTTTTGCGGTTTTGCAAGACTCATGATGACCATAATCAGTATAAGTAATACAAAATCGATGGCCATTCTATTAAGAAAAGGAATATCCGGAAAAGCACCATTTGTCCATAATGGCAAAAATTTTAATACTGTTGATATTGGGATGGTTAGCAGGGCACCAGCCATGGCAGCGGCGGCGGTTGTTCGTTTCCAAAATAGTCCCAGAAGGAATATAGCCAGTACCCCCGGAGAAATAAATCCCACATATTCCTGAATAAACTGATAAGCCTGTTCCAGCGATTTTAGAGCCGGCGCTACTATAGCAGCTATAATCATAGAAATAACAACTGCCCATCTCCCCACAATAACCATTTTTCTGTCGGGGGCATCTTTATTAAAATATTTTTTATAAATATCCATCGAAAAAATAGTGGAAATACTGTTGGCTTTACCAGCTAAGGAAGCTACAATAGCAGCGGTAAGAGCGGCAAAGGCAATGCCTTTTAAGCCGGCTGGCAATAAATTCATTAAGGTAGGATAAGCATGATCTGGTTTAATAAGGCCTCCATCAGACATTTCTGCATGAAACAATCCTTTGTTATGCAGTACGTACATAACTATGCCCGGTAGCACAGCGATAACGGGTACCAACAGTTTTAAAAATGCAGCGAATAAGATGCCTTTACGCGCGGTAGGAAGATCGGCTCCTAAAGCCCGTTGAACAATATATTGATTACAACCCCAATAGGCCAGGTTGTTTATGAGCATACCCCCTATCAGAACAGACAGGCCTGGCAATTCTTTGTAATACTTATGAGAGGAATCAAAAATCATATGAAAATGTGTGGGTGCTTCTTTTCGTAAAATGGAAAGTCCCTGAAAAATATCGTCTCCGAATCCATACTCGCGGGATAATAATGACAGAGCCAGATAGGTAGTAATTAACCCGCCAATAATTAGTACCAGAACTTGAATTACGTCGGTATAACCGATCACTTTCATGCCGCCCAATGTTACAACCATCGAGAAAACGCTCAATCCGACGATGCACCATTCAAAACTGATGTTTGATATGGATGAAATAGCAAGGGCGCCAAGATAAATTATTGATGTAAGGTTTACAAAGACATAGACCAATAACCAAAATACGGCCATGATGGTACTCACTTTATCGTTATACCGCTTCGATAAGAACTGCGGCATCGTAAAAATTTTATTTTTGAGATATACCGGGATAATAAAAATAGCCACGATAATTAATGTAGCGGCTGCCATCCACTCGTAAGAAGCAATAGCCAGGCCCAGAGCAAAGCCGGAACCCGACATGCCGATAAAATGCTCGGCAGATATATTGGAGGCAATCAATGAAGCACCAATGGCCCACCAGGTCAGCGAACCTTCGGCCAGAAAAAAGTCCTGCGAGCTGATGTTCTTGGTTTTCTTTTTATGATAAACATTATATCCGTAGGATGATACGGCAATAAAGTAAACAAAAAAGACAATGTAATCTGCGGTTTGTAATTGGTTCATTTTGGTGGTTAGTTATTTAGGTTAGGTTTTTCGACTCTGATTTCAAATCTTTAAAAACCATTTTTTAGCATATAAAAACTGTAAAAGCGTTAGCTGAATAATTAGCACTCCGGTCCAGAGTAATACCTGTTGCCATGCGCCAGATGTTTGACTTATTATGCCTCCAAATAAAAACTGAGAGCTGGACTCGAAATTGATAATTCCATGAGCTGCCATATAGATCAGGATAGAATTTGTACCTATCCATACAAAGGGCGTACTCCATTTTTTATATCCGGCAACATCGATTATCCAATAAAATAAGGCGAATAATAGAACACTCCAGCCGCCGGCAAAGAGTACAAAGGAGCTAGTCCACATATTTTTGTTTATCGGGAATCCAGGGTTCCATAAAAATCCCAGGATAAGTAATATGAGCCCGGCTGCAAAAAGTGTGAGAGTTTTTCTAAAAGGGTTGAATTTGCGTGAGTTCCAACCTAGAAACCTGCCAGTGAATACGCCCAGCAAGGCTGTGGAAATAGCCGGTATGGTAGACAGCAATCCTTCAGGATCGTAAACCATGCGATGTAATTTCCCCGGCAGTAAAATCCGGTCGACGTAAGCAGATAGATTCCCTTCGGGACTAAGATTGCCGGCGCCAAATCCGGGTACGGGTATTAAATACATGATGGCCCAATAGCCCAATAGTATCCCGAAAAACCAGATCAATTGTATTCTTAATGAGCAATTAAGGAATATGATGGCTGCAAAAAAACAGGCTAATGCAATCCGGCCAAGTACGCTGGCAAAGCGGGTGTCGTCATAAGCGCTAAAACTTAAGGCGCCGTTCACTATCATTCCTAAGATAATCAGTATAAGAGTTCTTTTGGCTAAGGCTGTATATACTTTTCGTTTTGCCTCTTTTTTTATCCTTCCACGTTCATTTAAATAGTTTCGGTAAGCAAACGGCATCGATACTCCGGCAATGAAAATAAACAAGGGGAAAATCATGTCATAGAAAGTAAATCCGTTCCATGGAGTATGATGTAATTGATTGCTGATGCCAATGAATAGTTTTTCCAGAAAAGACAGGTTATCAGTACTCGCAATTGTCCAGTCGGTGGAGTTTCGGCTAAGAGAATACTTATCTTTAATCGTATTAGCGATTGCATGAAAAATTCCTTCGCCGCTTATTATCCAGAACATATCAAAACCGCGTAATGCATCGAGGGACAAAAGTCTTGCACTTTTATTCCCCGCAGCATCAGAAGTGATTTTAGTTGAGTTCGGTTCAGTTAAACTGGCGATCATATTTACTTGACGAAACAATCGGAATTATTACTTTTTTATAACTGTTGAGTATATAATCTCACCCCTGTCGTTAATGGTTTGCATCAGCAACTGCTCTCTATTAACTGAAAAAAGCATGAAGCCATAATCAGACGCAACCATTTTACTTTCGGGAATTACTTTTACAGCAGTTTTTTCTGATGCAGCACCTGAAATAAAATGATGGGTTTTTCCTGCCGGTTTAATATGCTGAAGGCTATGTTCGTGACCGGCTAAATAAACATCCACATTGTGTTGATCAAGTACGGCTTTCAAAGAATTACGAACGGCTTTTGTGTCATAACCCTCGGTTCTGCTTCCGCCGCTAAACATTGGATGGTGCCCCACAACAATTTTCCATTTTATATTCGGAGAGGAATCGCTTAATGTTTTTTTAAGCCAGTTTTTTTGTTTGGTTGAATCCTGGCTGCGGACATTGGGCCCGTATTCTGCATTCCTATAAAATTCTGCTATTAATGGATTGGTATCAATAAAAGCGATCAGTACTTGCTGTGTGGTATCTCCATTGATGGGGAATTTTTTTGAATAATAACGTGCCGGCATTTTCCATCGGCGGCTGATTTTTGAATAGGCCACCTGTGCATCCGGGTTAGACTTATAATCATGATTTCCCAATACCAGGTACCAGTCCCATTGTAAAGAAAAATCTGTATAAATATCTTCGAAAGAATATCTAAACAGCGGATCGTGTTCGCTTATAACTCCGCTGGGGTAAAAATTATCTCCGGTCGCGATAATAAACTGCGCCTTAATTTCAGCTGCGGTTTTGCCCATTTGTGCAGCCACTTGTTTTTGGTGGTCGGCACCATTGCGCCCCCAATCGCCCATGGCGATGAAATGAAGTGCGCCCACTTTTTTTATTAGCGCTTTGGCCGGATAAGTTTGGGTTATAGAATCGGTTATCAAGACTTGGCCACACACGCCGGATCCTTGCAGTATCAGAGCCCAAACTATTGTCATTCCGATAGAAATTCGTTTCATTTCTTGAAGATAAAAAATCCCGGGGATAAAACTCCCCGGGTACTAATCAATTAAAAATGAACAAAAAGTTTAATTATCATAGCCTGGATTTTGTTTCAGTTTTGGATTTAACAGAATCGCGCTTGCGGGAATTGGTAACAAACGTCTGCGTACATCATTATTGGTTTTAAGGCCCCATGTGCCTTCATATTTCCCAAAACGGATCATATCATTTCTGTGCCAGCATTCCCATGCCATTTCTCTGCAGCGTTCTTTGTACAAGTCCTCCAGTGTTACGGTTGCCCATGGTGTTGAGGTAGTACGTACAGCACGAAGTTGGTTTACGAGGGTTAATGCAGTTTGGCCCTGTGTTGGAGTAGCACCACGCAGGATGGCTTCTGCTTTCATCAGTAAGATATCAGAGTACCTGAATATTGGAACATCATTGTTTTGATTCCTGTTGGAGGAAGTACTGTCACAATAGAATTTATTGTTGCGGTAGCCCATGTTCCAGGCAATTTCGTCATTCCCTGCATCGAAAGGTTTGCTGGCATCTCTTAAGGTAATGTCAGGAGTTATGTTAACGTGATAGCTATAGGCGGCACCACCATCTGATCCGGTATAAAATTGATCGTATCCTTTTTTGGTAGTGTTCACCATAACAGGTGTTCCATCGTATTTGTACTGCAAACCTTTAATCCATTGTGCGTTTCGCTTGTCATTCGGGTCATTAAAGTTGGCGTAATATTCAGGCAGGGTACTCATTGGTGCACTTGGTGTATGGTTAAGGCTAAATTTAGCTCGAAGGGAGCGTGGCAGGGAGTACCGTGAATAGAACATATGGCCATTATTGAATCCAGGATCAAAAGGAAGGGCGAAAATAAACTCCTTAATCTGGGGCCCGTTGTTTATAAAAAACATTTTACGGTAATCGCTTTCAAGTGCGTAGGGCGTACCAGTTGCGTTGATAATGGCATCGCACATTGCCACTGCATCATTATAACGTTGAGTGCCTGTATATACCTCTGCATTCAGGTACATTTTTGCGAGTATAGCATGGGCCGTATATTTATTTGGCCGGCCATAAGTCGCAGCACCTACTACAGTACTGAGATCAGGCAATATTTCCTTAAGCTCTGCTTCAATAAAGTTAAAAACTTCGAGTCGGGATTTGGTGTCGGGCGGTGTAGTTTCGCCAAAAGTGGTCACAATAGGTATATTTCCCCAAAGGTCCATCATCATGAAAAATGCCAGGGCACGCGTGGCTCGTAATTCTGCCAGGGCAGTAGTTTTTGCTGCAGATTCTGGCGCATCTTTAAGCAAGTATAAGCTCTGGTTAGCCTTACTGATCGTGCTGGAAAGCCATGACCAGCCACTATTAACATGCCCGTTATCTTTATCCCAGGTATGCTTATGGTGTTGCTCATAGCGTCCACCGTCATACCAGTTTCCCCCTCTTGCAGGCATGATAGATTCGTCGGTGCTCAGCGATTGTAAAAAGAAATAATCGGTTGAGTAATTCGCACGCAACTGCACATATACCTGGCCGGTGAGTTGCACGAAATGTTGATCTGTTTGCGGGAAGGTCTCAGGAGTAAGTTGTGTTTTTACTTCTAAATCCAATTTATGACAGGAAGTAAGTACCGCTAAAGATAAAATTGTTCCTGTAGCTATGTTGATAAGATTCTTCATCTTCTTGTGATTAATTAAATGATACATTTAAACCGAACAGGAATGTTCTCGTTTTTGGATAAAAATTGTTGGTGTCTACACCCGGGGCCAAACCACCCTGGTTGATCTCGGGATCAATTCCTTTATACCCCGTGATTACAAACAAGTTGTTTGCTGTTGTATACAAACGCAGAGAGCGAACACCTGGAATAATAGCTTTTTTAAAGGTGTAACCTAAGGTTGCATTGTCTAAGCGCAGGTAGCTACCATCCTCGATAAAACGACTTGAATATTTGTACGAATTGAAATCGTTTGTTGATTCATTCTCTACCTCAACCGGTATATTGGTGAACTGTGCCGTATTTGGACGGAACAGGTCGGCCCTGGTCACGTTCATAATCTTATTACCCAAAACTCCTCTCATAAAAACATTCAGATCAAAATTCTGGTACCTTAAGCTGTTGGTCCATCCAATTAAGGCCTTAGGTTGTGCATTGCCCAGCATATAATAGTCTGTTTTGTTAAGGAGTCCCTGAGTTTTGATGTTTCCTGCGGCATCATAATACTGCGAAACACCGTTGGCATCTTTGCCTGCATATTTGAAAGTATAGAATGTTCCGATCGCTTGTCCCGGAGCTAGAATCTGTAGTGTTGCTCCGCTTTGTCCAGCGCCATCAGGTGTTACGATCATTCGGTTGTCGATGTTGAATTGACTGTCAGAAAGTGTGAGAATCTTGTTGACATTGCGTGCCAGGTTAACTCCGGTAGTCCAGTTAAAGTTGCCATTGGTTACAGGGCTGGCGTTGAGGGCCACTTCGATACCTTTGTTGCTCAGTTTGCCAACATTAGCGGTAAGCTGGCCCGAAGGATAAAGATTCTGATCTACGTCGAAACTAAGGATAAGGTCTGTCGTTTTTTTATTGTACCAGTCTACAGAACCGCTTAATTTTCCGTTAAATAAACCGAAATCTACACCAGCGTTGGTAGTTGCTGTTTTTTCCCAGCGTAGGTCTGGATTTTCATTTTGGATAGCACCATACGCGCCTTCTCTTGGGGAAGCATTGTAGTAAAACTGTCCGACTGCTCCATAAATTAACTTGGTAGTCAGCGGCGCAAAACCCAAAGAGTTTCCTGCAATTCCATAACTCCCACGTAATTTTAACGTGCTCATCAAGCGCTGATTTTGCATGAATTTTTCCTGGTCGATGTTCCAGGCCGCACCAATAGAAGGAAAGTAACCCCATTTTTCGTTTTCTCCGAATACGTTCGAACCATCCCGCCTTATTGAGCCTTGTAATAGATACTTATTTTTATAATTGTAATTTACCCTGGCAAAATCAGAAATCATCAATATTTCCTGGTACATGTTTTCCGGGTTATAATTCACTCTAAAATCACTAACTGCATAAGGATTACCCAGACTCAGGTTATTGTAGCTAACTTCATTTATTGGGAAATTAGTTGACGACGCCTGCACGCCATCATTGTTCAGCGACTGCTGGTAAGAATACCCAACAACAGCATTGATGTCGTGCTCGCCAAATTTTTTGTTCCAGGTCAAATAGGTTTCGATAATTTTATTTGTGTTTTGGTACGCATTTCTTAGTGCCACGCCATTTTGTCCAACCAGAGAAACAAATACCGGATTTGCCGGTGGATCAGGTGTATTCCTTACGTTGTTGTATCTGGAAGTATAGATGTTGTTGTAAAATGCACCGTACACGTTCTGATTGTTCTGATAAGAAGCAGATACATCAAAAGAAAAGCCCAATGGTAATTTCAGGTTAGCCGTAAAATTTCCCAGCAGGTTTTTTGATTTCAGGTTCTCGGCTGCATTCTCAAGCATCGACACTGGGTTATAGTAGCTGGTTTGAACCAGGTTGTCGAAGTAAGAACCATCAGGGTTTCTAACCGGTGCTGTCGGAAGATAGGTCAGCATTTGAGAAAGTACCGTGTTGCGATAAGGTACCAGGTCAGCATTACTAACGGAGTTGCTAAGGCTGAATCCGATCTTTAGTTTGTCGTTTAGCGCTTTCTGATCCACGCCTACACGACCGATGAAACGGTCCAGGCCACTTGTTTTAACAATGCCTTGTTGCTTAAAATAGTTAAGGCTGGCATGATAAGTGGTTTTCTCGGTACCTCCACTCAAAGAGAGATTATGGTTGTAAGACATTGCATTGCTGCGTTGCACTTCGTTCTGCCAATCGGTGTTTGCGCCCTTGTCATTAGCTGGTGTTAGTGCGGAATTATTTTTTGCAAGGAAGGCCTTCAACTGATCGGCATTCATCATCTCGTATTGATTGGATACATTTTCAACGCCAAAGTAATTACTATAGGAAAGTTGGCTTTGTCCTGCCTTACCTCTTTTGGTCGTCACCATAATTACCCCGTTGGCAGCCCTGTTTCCATAGATCGCTGCGGCAGCAGCATCTTTTAATACATCTATAGAGGCAATGTCGTCTGGTGCAAGGATCGAAATATCTGCTCCCGGAACACCATCTATAACGAATAGAGGTGACTGAGCTCCCTCACGTAAAGTCGAAGCACCACGCATTACAATGGCTGCTGCCCGGTTAGGGTCGCCACTCCGGCTAATGTTCAACCCCGGTACTTTACCCTGAAGCATCTGCCCCACATCACTAATGGCGCCTTTATTCAGATTTTCGCCTTTTACCGTAGATATTGAACTCGTTAAAGCTTTTCGTGTGCTCTGGCCATAACCCACTACCACCACATCTCCGAGGGTTGTACTGGATTCGGCAAGAACAATTTTATAACTGGTTCTGCTGGTTACGGCTACTTCTTTGGTAACGTAGCCAATTGAGCTAAGTACAAGTGTGCTGCCTTCTTTTGCGGCTATACTAAATGAGCCGTCTACTCCGGTTATAACAGCTTTTTTGGTTCCCTTTACTGTAACTGTAATGCCAATCGCCGGTTGCTCTTTGTCATCCGTTACAATACCGGTAATAGTTCGTTCTGTTTGAGCTGTTGCGGTGTAAAAACACTGTGTGAGTAAAATAAGAAGTAAACACAGCCAAGTACACTTGATGCTTGTAATTCTTAATTCCATGATTCTTGTAAAGTTAGGTTCATACTGTTGTTAATTGTTTGTTGTTGGTTGTTTGCAAATGCGGCAATGAGGGTTCATATACCGCCGTATAACGTTGGTTATTTATCTTAAAATTTTAAAGTGGCTGGCAAATATTTCGCAACCAGGTCTTCATAATATGGTTTTAGCTCCTCCCAGCTCTTTTGATCAGGACTTTTAGAATACAAATCATACGGGTTAAAAAGTTGTACCCATTTAAACATCTCGTGGTCATGCTCATTCATCAGATGGTTATAAGCATTTTCCCGGTGCTGCGAATAAAATGAATGGTAGCGCAGCATATATAAACCAGGCTCAGGGATATAATCTTTCATCATATGATACACATATTCATCGTGTCCCCACGACATGTGCACATTATTTAAGCCGCAGTTTTCTGTATATATGCCTAGTTTATCCTGGTAAACTTTATTATTCCAGTCTGGATTTTCCTTAAAGAATTCCGGGTAAACAATCTTGTCCGAATAGGCGCAGCCCACCGGGAAGGTATCGCCAACAACTGCCCATTGCGGCTCGCCGAACAAGCACAACACTTTGCCCATGTCGTGAATTAATCCAACTAATACCATCCAGTCTGGGTGTCCGTCATTTCTGATGGCTTCTGATGTTTGAACCAGGTGTTGCATCTGATCTAAATCAGTGTCAGGATCCGAGTCGTCAACCAATTGATTCAAAAAATCGAAAGCGCTCCAAACGGGCATTTCCTTTTTGTCGAATTTTAAATATTCTTCCTTTTTTTGAATCACAAAATCATAAGTCTGATACGTGTGATTCAAACGGTAAAATTCTTTAACGCTATCTTTTACCGTTTCTTCATAGTTCCTGAACTCTTCTTCTTTTTTGTCTTTATTAATAGCCGATGGGTCGGGATAGCGTTGTAAAACATCTTTTTCCCATTCGTCAAGATTAGATAAAGGCACATTCTCCTTTCCAGGTACACTGTCATTAGTAGCACTCATGAATACAATATTTTTAGTTGGTTGGGGCGGTTTATTAGGATTAAAGTTCAAACATTTAAATCATAGAATTTAGAAATCCTTCCAAAATATTTACTTAAACGATTAAGTAAAATCGTGATATTTGGCTATCTTAAGCCAATAAATAACGCACTTCAATATGCCTACAGTTACTATTAAAATGCTGGCTAAGGAACTAAACCTTTCTACTGCTGCTATATCAAAAGCATTGCGGGATAGCCATGAAATTAGTAGTCATACCAAAGAACGGGTTCTTGCTTTAGCCAGGGAATGGAACTATACCCCACACCCTTATGCCGGGAGCTTACGCCGAAAAAAAAGTAAAACCATTGCTGTTGTTATACCCGAAGTTGCGGATAGTTTTTTCTCGCTGGCGCTTAACGGAATCGAGGCAGTTGCACTGGAAAAGGGATATCATGCATTGATTTATCTGACTCATGAGAAGCTGGCACGTGAGCAGGCAATTTTAAAAGATTTAGAAGGCGGAAGAGTGGACGGCGTAATAATGTCGGTAACCTCCGAGACTGATTCTTACGAGCATATTTTGAACCTCAACAGCCAGGTACCGCTCATTTTTTTTGACAGGGTTTGTGAGCAGATTGACACAGCAAAAATCACTACCAATGATTATGAATCGGGATACGAAGCAACCAAACATTTAATCGAATGCGGGTGTAAAAATCTGGCTTTGCTTTCAATTTCTAATTCTCTTTCAATAAGTTCTAAAAGACTGGAAGGATATATGCAGGCCCTTTTGGATTATAATCTGGATGAATCCTCTCAGGTTATCCAGTGCTCTAATAATGTAAGCGAAAATTCCAAATTATTGACAACAATAATGAGTAGTGCGAACAGACCTGATGGCATTGTGGCTACTGTTGAAAAATTAACTACCGAAGTTTACCTTGTTTGTGAGGCATTAAAAATCAAGATTCCCGATGATCTCAAACTCGTGTGTTTCTCTAATCTCAGTACCGCAGCGATTCTAAACCCCTCACTTACCACCATTACGCAGCCAGCATTTGAGATGGGAAAGGCTGCAGCAACAATTTTATTTAAATCTCTTGAGCGAAAACTTTACGATTTGGATGATGAAAGCCTTGTCATTCCCTCAACACTGGTGGTGCGAAATTCCACCTTGATTAAATAAACTTTCCAGAAGCATTAATCAGCGTAAGCTTCGATTTTCACATCTCAGAATAATTTACGAAATCGTTTAAGTAAATAATTATGCCGGTTTTGACGGGATTTTAATTAAAAGTATTGAAATTCGAACTTGCCACCATCTGTTTACCATGACAGAAAAGACTAACCAGTTTTTGGCAAAGAAAGCATTTAATTTACGTTACAACAGGTTGATGAATCTTTATTCGACCCTATTTAAACTTGTTTCATTAATGAGGAAAGATTACCAGCATTTATGCGGCACAATTATGCGAGCTGAGCTAAGCTATCTGACCGTCTTTATATTCATGTCTTTCTGGGCTGTCGCTCAAAGCGAAAACAGAGTTCGATATGTGCAGCCACTATCAGGAACCGCAGCAAGTACAGTGGCTGCAACGTTGCTGCATTCGAGTGGTACAGAACATAATGCAAATACTATTCCTGCGGTTTGCTTGCCTTTTGGGATGACGCAATGGACTGCACAAACCCGTACCACTGAAATAAAATGTCAGCCACCTTACTTATATAAAGATAGTTTGTTAAGCGGCTTCCGCGGAACCCATTGGATCAGCGGTTCCTGTACTCAGGATTACGGAAGCTTTACTGTTATGCCCATCAGCGGCAAACTTAAAACAACAGTTGCGGAATATGCTGCCGCTTTCTCCCACAAAGATGAAGTGACCAGTCCGGCTTACTATAAAGTTAACTTGCCTTCCTATCGTATCACTACCGAAATTACCGCGACCCTGCGCTGCGCCATGATGCAATTTACTAGCGGTGTTACCGACAGTATATATTTATTAATAACTCCAAATAGCGATGAAGAGAAAGGATTTATTTCTGTCGATGCGGCTAAAGGCGAGGTTTATGGATATAATCCCGTGCACCGGATTTATCAGGGTTGGGGGCAGCCGGCAGGATTTAGCGGATATTTCGTTGTCAAAATAGAAAAGCAGCCGGGTAGCACGGGGGTTTACAGTGGTAAGCAAGTGCTATCAGGTAATTCTGTTGGTGATAAAAAAGACATTGGAGCTTACCTGGGATTTATGCTTAAACAGGGAGAGAAGCTACGCATAAGAATCGGTACTTCTTTTAGCAGTATAGAAGGGGCCCGCAAAAATTTAGCGGCTGAAATTTCTAACTGGGATTTTGAAGCTTTACAAGCTAAGAATCATTTAACATGGCAAAAAGCATTAAGTCAGGTCAAAGTGGGTGGTTCTGAAAAGAATAAGCGGATTTTTTATACTGCTATGTACCATTCCATGCAGCATCCCAGATTGTATAACGACGTTGATGGAAATTATCCGCAGTTCTCGGGAAATTATCAGCTAAAGCAGCTTAAAAAAGGTGATTACTACGATGATTTTTCGATGTGGGATATTTACAGGGCACAGCTGCCGCTGTTTGAAATTTTGAACCCTAAGCTGGTAAATAACTTTGTACAGTCGATGGTTTTAAAAGGCCAGCAAGGCGATTGGCTGCCCATTTTTCCATGCTGGAATAGTTTCACCGCGGCAATGATTGGCGATCATGGAACTGCTTTTATTGCATCGGCATTTACAAAAGGTATCCGTGATTACGACGTGAATGAAGCCTATCGCTTAATGCGAAAAAATGCTTTTGAAATCGCCGACAGTGCCTCATATCTCAACGGAAAGGGCCGCCGGGCAATGACATCTTATTTAAAATACGGATACATTCCCCTCGAAGACAGTGTGAAAGAAGCTTATCATACAAAAGAACAGGTGAGCCGTACGCTCGAGTATACGTATGATGATTACGCACTTGCGATGGTGGCAAAGGCGCTGGGCAAAACCGACGATTATCAGTTGTTAAGTAAGCGGGCTTTAAACTATAAAAATACTTTCGATCCCTCCGTTGGCCTGAGCAGAGGAAGATTTGCTGATGGCAGTTTTTATCAGCCTTTCCTTCCGGATACCCGCGAATTTTACATCACCGAGGGCACTCCAAGACAATACACATTTTATGTTCCTCATGATGTACCCGGCGTCGCAGGCTTAATGGGAGGACGTAAAAAGTTAGAAAGCTCTCTTGATAGCCTTTTTTCAAAAAAGCAGTACTGGCACGGAAATGAACCCGGGCACCAGATTCCTTTTATGTATAATTACACCTCCTCACCCTGGAAAACTCAGAAAGAAGTGAGGAAAGTCCTGGCAGAGGAATATAGTGATGGTCCGGGCGGATTGAGTGGCAATGATGATGCCGGACAAATGAGCGCCTGGTATGTATTTGCATCGCTGGGCTTTTATCCCGTAGACCCTGTTTCAAACGAATATCTTTTGTGCTCGCCCCTGTTTGATAAAGCGACTATTCAATTACAAGGCGCAAAAAACTTCAGTTTGATAAGTCATAAGCAAACACCCGGGTCAGTTTATATCGCGTCAATAAAGCTAAACGGAAAGGTTTATCCTTACAATTACATTCGTTACGCAGATATAATGAAGGGCGGTACGCTTGAATTTTTTCTAAAAGATAAACCAGTGCTAAACTGGGCAAATAACCCGGAAAATCAGCCGAAAGGCTTTAATAAATAGATATGAGCTTAAAATACATTACTTCAATTATTCTTTCGGTAATCCTTTTAACTTCTTTTAAATCGGATAAAACAGATGCGAAGGTTTATGACATTCGCGAATACGGCGCCAAAGGCAACGGAAAAGATGATGATGCGGCTGCCATTCAAAAAGCGATCGACGCATGTTCTCTGGCAGGTGGAGGGAGGGTAATTGTACCTTCTGGGAGCACCTTTTTAGCGGGCCCTTTTAAGTTGAAATCGTATGTGGACCTGCATGTCGAAAATGGAGCTAAACTTTTAGCTAATCCCGACGAAAAAGTATATACAGAAAGCGCTTTTCGAGAGAACAAAGGCGAAGGAACAATTTGGATCGGCGGAAATAATGTTACCCAGATCAGTATTACAGGCAGCGGAATTATCGACGGGAACGGCATTTCTTTTATGGGTGCAGAGCTTGAAGATTCGTACGAATTAAAACCTTTTAATATCATTGACCCACGACCACATTTATTGACCATTGTAGGAGGTGAAAATATCAGGATAAAGGATGTTACTTTTAAAAATTCCGCATATTGGACTGTCCACCTGATTGGCTGTAACGATGTGACCATATCTGAAATTACACTTTTAAATAGCCTGAAAATCCGCAACAGCGATGGCATCGACCTTGATCACAGCAAAAATGTCCGCATCAGTAATTGTTATATCGAGTCGGGCGATGATTGCATCTGCTTTAAAAATCGCCGCGAATATGAAGAGTTTGGCGCCTGCGAAAATATTACCGTTACAAATTGCACCATGACATCACGTTCATGCGCCATTAAAATTGGTTCAGAAAATATGGATACAATCAGAAATGTTCTTGTTAATAATTGCATCATTCGAAAAAGTAATCGCGGGATAGGAATTCAAAACCGGGATGAAGGAGTAGTGAAGGATGTTATTTTTTCCAATATGATTGTGGAGGGAAATCTGTTCTCGGATGTTTGGTGGGGTAAAGCCGAACCGATTTACATTACAGCTTACCGCCGCGCAAAGGTGAATCATAAAGATGCTAACTGGCGTTTCCCAAAAGGCGCTACCGAGGGCAGGGTAGGTAAGGTGTCGGACATTACGTTCAGCAATATAAAATGCACCAGTGAAAACGGTATTTATGTAAGTGCTGAATCAGTAGATAAAATATCAGGAATTTATTTTGATCAGGTGGATGTAACCATCAATAAAACCACAAAACTGCCCGGAAGTGTTTATGATCGCCGCCCGAGTCAGGTGGAGGGAATGGTTAAAGCAAATACTTCGGGTTTTTATTTAGATAAAGCGGAGCATATAAGCATTCGCAATAGCTCGGTTAATTGGGGCGAAAATCGTCCGGCTTATTATGCCCATGTTATCGAAAGCCATGGAGTAAATGATTTAAAGATGTTCAATTTGCAGGGTGTTTCCGCTTCGCCGGGGAAGTATGCTCCGAAAAAAATTGTTAAGTAGGTATATTTATGTGGACGGCGATTTGTCTTTAATAGCAGGGTATCTAAGGCCAGGATAAAGTGCAGAATCCCTGATTGTGCAGAGCCTGTAAATTGGTTGCATATTCCTTTTACAATTTTCATTTTACATGAAAATAGGTTGAAAGAATATGTTCTAGGGATATGACGATCATACCTGAAATCAACCCGAAACAGCAATATATAGTTCTGTTTATTGCCCTGGTATTTGTTTATTTACTGGGACTGATTGTCCCGCTTATGGACGAGGATGCCAGCCATCATGCTGACATTGCTCTTCAAATGGTACGCAGCAATAACTATATCCATCTTTTAAGTAAAGGACGAGATTATTTGGATAAACCCCATCTCCTTTTCTGGAGCGCTGCGGCTTTTTTCAATCTGATTGGGGTTACAACTCTTGCTTATAAGCTACCTTCATTTCTCGTCACGTGTCTGGGCATATATTCTACCTATCGTTTAGCTAAGCTTCTTTATGCCGCCGAAACTGGCAGATTTGCTGCCCTGATTACGGCAAGTTCACAGGCCTTTATTCTTGCCAATAATGATGTCCGTATGGATGCAATGCTTACGGGGTTCATCATCTTCGCCACCTGGCAGCTCTGCGAAGCTGTGTATTGGGACAAATGGTATAATTATATTTTAGGAGCCTTAGGCATGGCACTGGGATTTGCAACAAAAGGAATGGTCGGTGTAGCCATGCCTGCTATCGCAATGTTTTTTTTGTTGTTGTATCAAAGAAACTGGAAAAAACTGTTTAACATCAAATGGTTTGTGGTTTTGCCGCTGTTAGTCATCTTTATTTCACCAGTGTTATATTGTTTTTACATTCAGTTCGATCTGCATCCCGAAAAAGCAATAAGGGGCAGCTCTAACATCTCGGGAATTAAATTTATACTGTGGGGCCAAAGTACTGAACGGTTTGATGGCGATCACTTTGGAAAAGGGAAAGTGAAGCCCTTCTTTTTTCTGCACACGATGTTGTGGGCTTTTCTACCCTGGGCGTTTATTACGTATTATGCTATTTTTTCTAAGCTAGCTTTTTTCATAAAAAGTGGCTTTCGCTTTATTGCCGGACAGGAGTTGCTGACTTTAGGAACAATACTTCTCATATTCACCGCCATATCATCAGCAGGTTATCAGCTTCCCCATTACCTGAATATACTTTTCCCCTTTTTTGGGATTATTACAGCACAAAAGTTGCTTGAGCTTCATCACAGCCAGTCGGGAGTCCGACAACTTAAATTAATTCTCAAATTTCAGTATATCGTAATTGGCGGCTGTGTACTGATTGCAATCATACTGAACACCTGGGTATTTCCTTTAACTTCAGCTGTTATCATCGCGGCATCTGTTTTTCTATTAGTCGCCCTGTGGCAGAATCTATCTTCCGGACAATCCTACTTTCATAAAATCGTAATTAGCTCAGCCTTTTGCATCATTTTTGTAAACGTTCTTTTAAACGGAAACTTCTACCCGCAGCTGCTTAAGTACCAGGCTGGAATATCCCTCGCTAAAGTCTTAACAGAAAAAAAGATTAACCCGGCTGAGGTATATAAGTTTAATACCAACAGCTATGCTTTTGATTTTTACGCTGCTAATATTTTCTCCTTTATAGAGTTGGACGACATGAAAAACAAAATAGGTTACGAACAGGAAATATGGTTATTTACCAACGAGGAGGGTAAAAGTAAACTGGTGGAGTCGGGGCTTCCGTTTAAACTTATAGCCAGTTCTCTGAATGCGAAGACCACAAAATTGAAACCAAAATTTTTGAATCCGGAGACCCGAAAGCAAGCCTGTAATACAAATTATCTTATAAAAATTGAAAGCAAACGGATGGCAATTAAGAATCCTTAGTAGGTAGACCTTAGAGTTTACGAAGCACCCTGTTGTTTTCCTGAACGACTTGTGAGTCGAATAAATCTTTAAATAAATCACCTTTCCGGGCAATTCGTCGTTTAATGGTGTTGATAGTAAAATCAGAAGGATTCAGCTCCGTATTGATTTCTCTCCATTCAAGTGGAGTTGAAACCGTTGGTATGTGGTATGGGCGAACTGAGTACACAGACGCGATTGTGTCAGCCAGGTCATTCTGACTATCATCTACAAATATCTTTTCTCCGCGTTTGTCAACACTAATTTCGCGGGTGGTAATCTCTGGCAGGAGTTCATGTATCATATTACATATTGCCGAACTTGATCTTCTTGCATCAGGAAATGTAAGATTCGAACAAGGTATTAATAAGTGCATGCCGGTTTTTCCTGATGTTTTAGGAAAGGTCTTGATTTTTAGCCTAGTAAACACTTCTTTGGCAGCTTTGGCAGTTTCAACGACTTTGTTGAATTCGCCATTCGATGTATCGAGGCCTATTGTTATATAATCAGGATAGTCAGAAGCAATCGTCCGCGAGCTCCAGGGATTAAAATCAATAGCTCCCAAATTGACTATGTACAATAAGGTTGCTGCATTATTACAAACCAGATAGTCAATTTCATTTCGTTTGCCTTTCTTTTGGTACTTTCTGAAAGTCTGGAAAACTTCTGCGAACTCGGGCTCACGACCTTCCATATCCTTAATGTATAATCCCGGAGCTGTTGGTGCGATGTGTTTTATGTACAATGTAAGGGGTCTATCTTTAAGGTAAGGTAAAATGTAATCAGCAATAGACGCATAATACCTCAGCAGATCAGCTTTACTTACGCCCTCCTTCTTCCATAGAACTTTGGATAGACTATGAACCTTAATCGTATACCCCTCCACCGGCAGTTCTCGTTCATCTGTAACCGGCAAAGTGTCCAATTCCTTCCAGTTAGAATCCTGATTAAGATAAACCCTTTCAATTGGAATATTGGCCTGTCCTTTATCAGGTTCTTCCTGACCCAATGATCTAATGTCCTTCGGTACTTCTTTTATAATTTCTGATGCCTTTTTATCATATCTGAATCCCAAAAATGTTGCTGGTTTCCTTATTCTTCCAGACTTGGTCCACGTGGCAAAAGCAAAGTTAGCCACAAGCTCGGGCCGCACATAGTGTATCCTTGCACCTTTTGTGTCTGGTATTTTATTTGCAAATGGAGATATATCAATCTCAATCGATTTCAGGCGTTCGATAATTTCGGGCATTTCCTTTTGCTTATAACCTCCTCCTGAACGACCTATCCACTCAAGGTCTCCATTCTCATTGTAGGCACCGAAGAGCAACGACCTAAATAGCCTGTTTTTATCTGATTCGGCCCAGCCCCCAATAACAAATTCCTGTCGGTTGATAGTTGGAATTTTTAGCCAGTTAGCACCTCTTTGGCCTGGTACGTACGGACTATCCTTTCGCTTAGCGATGATACCCTCCGAGCCTTTTTCAAGCATTTCTTCGTAGAGCCTTGAACCTTCATCGTATGATTCACTGTATTTCAGGGTATCATTTGTTTTGTCTCTTAGTAATACAGCTAATATTTCTTTTCGTTGTATCAGAGGTAATTCCATCAGGTTATGACCATCCAGCCAAAGCAAGTCAAAAACACAATACGAAATGGGGGTCCGGTATCCGTTAAAATTCTGTAAAGCATCAAAATCCGCTAAACCCTCTTTATTAAAACAGACAACTTCTCCGTCCATAATCAAATCATGACCAAGATCCTTGATAGCCTCAGCTACCTGGGGATATTTTTTAGTATAATCGAGGCCGCGTCTTGACGCTAAAAGCAAGTTCCCTTCTTTACAATAGGAAATTATTCTGTAGCCATCCCACTTTATCTCATATAGGTATTGCGGATCGTCTGTAACTTCCTTAACAAGGGTACAAAGCATGGGGTCAATCTTCGATGAAAAAAAATTCCCAGTTGATTCAGCCATATTGATAAGTCTAACGCACCTTCATGCATTATCCTAACTGTCTCAATCGTGAAATGGTTTCTTTAAATCAGAAATGTTCAGGGTGATAATTCTATATTTTTACAATTAATTGATTTGAATGGTTTAGTATTGTTCAGAAGGGGAGATAATAGTCATGGAAATGTGTCAGCTGTGTAATAAGTATTAAGATTTTTCTTCTCTTGAAAAAAAAGCGCTGTTTTCTGAAGTAAAATAGGTAGTTGCCGCAGAGATATTTAGTATTTCCCACCTTTTTCAAGTGATTGCCTCTTTGTAATTTAGCGCAGATTAAAAAAATGATTTATAAATTTTGATTTTATCCATATTTTCAACTACCTATCAGCGGAACCTCCTAAAAAGAGGTTCTTTTTTTCTTAAGGGTTTGTTAGGTAGAGAAGGCTTGCGCTAGAAGTGCAGTCTTTTTTGAAAATTAGCACAACGACTCCATTAATTGAGCGGCTTTTAACTGCAGATGAATAAGAAGATTCTTGTTGTAGATGACGATGACGATATAAGAGAAATTATTGAATTTCTACTTACACAAGCTGGTTTTCGTGTTTCAATATGTTCGAATGGAAAAGATATATTCCGTACGATTGATCGTACCAGGCCGGATTTGATATTATTAGATATTGATTTAGGAGAAATGGATGGAAGAAATATTTGTAAGGCAATAAAGAGTAATCCTGAAACAGATTCAATTCCTGTTATTATAGTGTCGGCCGAAGAAAATATTTATAACACCATTTTAGACGTAGGTGCAAATGATGTGATTCCCAAACTCTTTACAGAGCAGGTTTTGTTGGACAGGGTATATGCGTTTAATTAATGACCAGAACTACATCTAATGTGCAGAGGTGTTCACCAGATGAGGGGAGGCTTTTACCGACAAAGTTTTTTACTGCGGTGGTTGTTGTTTAATTCAATTCAAATTATTCAGAACCATCTTTTCCAATTATAAATACAGTTCCCGCAGGATCCATTATCCAATGGTTGTCTTCAGGGATTTTTTCAAGTTCATCACAGGTTTCAATTCCATTATGTTTTAAGTATTCAGTCGCTTTTAAAACGTTAGGTGTTTTCAATTCCAGCCAGGTTTCAGAATGGGTGTAATTGTCTACACAATCTAACCAAACAGTGTTATGCCCGAATTTTACTTCGTGCGTTCTTGAAACGGTTGGGTGGTTTATCGGCTTCTCTGTAACTTCGAGTTTTAAAATATCCTTATAAAAAACCACAGTCTGATCATACTTGGCTTTCGGGATTTTAATGGCGATATTTAGTCCGCCGTCAAATTTAATGTTGCTCATGTTGCTCTTATTTTAAGCGTTCATCTGGCGGTCTGTGGTTTTGCCTTTGGCGGGCTTCTAAGCCGCCGACGGTTCAATCCAAGCCGATAAGTGCCAATTTAACAAATTGTTTCAAAAGAGGAACATCACACCTTTTTAAAGTAAAAAATGCCCTTACCCGAGATTCTTGCAGATGTGTTACTTTATTGTTTACTCTCTTTATTTCGACGGATGTTCCAGCTTTTGCTTGTCACGTGACGAAGTTTTCCTGGCATTCTACAAGCTTCGTAATATCTTCTCCATCTTCCTGCCCTTCGCCAACTCATCCACCAGCTTATCCAAATACCTGACCTGCTGCGTCAAGGGATCTTCGATTTCCTCGACACGATATCCACAGATTACACCTGTGATGAGTTGCGCATTTTGGTTTAGCGAAGCTTTTTGGAAGAAGGTTTCAAACGTTACATTTTCATTTATAAGTTCCTGCAATTTCTTGTTGTCGAAGCCTGTTAACCACTCTATGATCTGATTTAATTCTTCTTTTGTTCGCCCCTTCTTCTCTACTTTTG
>CAMPKC010000041.1 GCA_946887045.1 uncultured Sphingobacteriaceae bacterium
CTCTAAATTCTACCTGTAGAACCCGGTCGCGTGCAACATCAGAGATGTATGAAGTGTCGCCGATTTTAATTCCGTAATTGCTTAAAACAGCGCGGGCCTCTAAAAATGTTTTCTCAAAAATATCCGGAAAGCCAACATCCGGCGCAGTGCGTGTAATGATGGTCAAATATATAGTTCTGTTTAATTTGACATTTGTATTTGGATCAGGATCCTGTTCTACCACCATTCCGGGCGGCTTATCCATTTCGTAAACAGAATCCACTTCATATTCTAAACCATTCGCTTCTAATAATTCAACAGCTTCCTCAATGGTTAAGCCTTGAAGTTTAGGTACCGGAACACCTTCGCCATGACGAGTGTAATACCGGAGACTGAAAAATATTAATAAAACAAAGGCTATGACTGATATAATCGCTATAATGAGGTTTCTCCTAAAGGTCTCTGTTCTAAGGTATGCTAAGAATTTATTCATTAATTGAAATATTTCTGCTATGAATGTTCAAACTTAGCGTAAAAATCATGATTTTCGAAGAGAATATTCGCAAGGTTCTTATAACCAAAAATTAAACTTATGTTAAAGAAAGTCTACAGCTCTCTGATAGTCTCAGTTATTTTATCCCAGTTTCTGCCGGCCAAAGCTCAAGATCCGGAACGGTTTTTTAAGAAGAACGACTTAATGACGGTGGGTTCTTATTACTACCCTGAACAATGGCCTCGCTCTCAGTGGGAGCGCGACCTGAAAAAACTCGCCGAAACTGGCTTTGAGTTTACTCATTTCGGAGAGTTTGCGTGGGCCTATGTAGAGCCGAAAGATGGCGTATTTGATTTTAAGTGGTTAGATGAAGCAGTAGAAATAGCCCATAAGAATGGTGTTAAAGTTGTGATGTGTACATCTTCGCCAACGCCGCCCGCCTGGCTTGCCGAAAAGCATCCCGAGATTTTAATGGTGAATGAAGAAGGCAGAACTATGCAGCATGGTTCGCGTCAGCATATTTCCTGGTCTAGTCCCGTGTACCGGAAATACGTTGCCAGAATGGTCGAAGCCCTGGCAAAGCATTATGCCAATGATCAACGAATCTGGGGTTGGCAACTCGATAACGAACCTTCCCATTACGGCCAGGTTGATCATAGTCCAGCGGCAAAATTGAGTTTTCAGAAATGGCTGAAGAACAAATATAAATCCATCGATACCTTGAACAAAACTTGGGGTAATGCATTCTGGAGCTTAAAATATGATAATTTTGAGCAGATACGCACTCCTAATCCTAAGGAGCTGATCGCGCAACCTAACCCTCACGCAGTTTTGGATTTCAGAAGGTTTTCTGCCGACGAAGTAGCCGACTTTATGCATTTTCAGGCAGCTATTCTACGCAAGTATATTCCGTCTGATCAATGGATTACAACCAACCTGATGCCTGAGCACACGCCGGTTGATCCTACCAGAATGCCCAAACTTGATTTTGTGACCTATACAAAATATCTTGTTGCCGGTTATGATATGGGGATTGGCGAGCAGGGATTTAGAATGGGTTCTCCAACCAGTATCGCCTTCGCGAATGATTTGTTCAGACCAATTAATGGTGTAACAGGAGTAATGGAATTACAACCCGGACAGGTTAACTGGGGCAAATTTAACTCTCAAACCATGCCCGGTACAGTAAGGATGTGGATTTGGCATGCGTTTGCGGGAGGTAATAAATTTGTGTGCAACTACCGCTTTCGGCAGCCGCTCACTGGTGGTGAGCAATATCATTATGGAGTTATTGGTCCCGATGGAATAACACCGAGTACAGGTGGCCAGGAGTATATTAAGGTGAATAATGAGATGAAGTTTCTCAGACGGAACTACGACGCTAATGCGAAAATGCCGGATGATTATAAATCACGTTTTACTGCTGTTCTTTACAGTCCGGATAATCGTTGGGAGCAGGATAATCAACCACAGACCTTTCAATGGGATTATTTAAAGCATCTGATGCGATATTATGGAGCTCTCAAACAATTTGGGGCTCCTGTAGATGTGATTACAGAGGATAAGGATTTTAATAAATACCCTGTTTTGATTGCTCCGGCTTATCAATTGTTGGATGCAAAACTGGTAGAGCGTTGGAGGCAATATGTTGATAAGGGTGGGCATTTGGTGTTAACTACGCGTACCGGACACAAAGATAGAAACGGCAAAATTTGGGAATCCGTTTGGGCAAGTCCGATCCAGACACTTATTAGTGGTGTGGTTTCTTTTTACGATCATTTGCCTGAAAACAGGACGGGAACTATCAAAGCTGGAACAGAAACTTATACTTGGAACAATTGGGCCGACATTTTAGAGCCTTATCCGAATATAGAGATATGGGCTTCTTATACCAATCAATATTACGCAGGCCGGCCGGGTGTTATCCATAAAAAAGTTGGCAAAGGTTCAGTTACTTATGTAGGGCCCGATTCTGATGACGGCGCTTTGGAGAAAGCAATTTTGAAACGCGTTTACAAAGAAGCAGGTATTCCGGTAAGAGATTTACCTGAAGGGGTGATCATTGAATGGCGAGATGGTTTTTGGGTCGGAGTGAATTATGGAGAAAAGATATATGAAGTGCCTTTGTCGCCGAAAGCCAATATTTTAATAGGATCAAAATCGCTGAAACCTGCCGATGTAATTATCTGGAAGGAATAAGAAATGATTGAGTATTTTACAATTATTCTGAAGTTTGGCCAGCAAGGTGAAAAAACAGGCTGGACTTATATTGATGTTCCGGCTGATATTGCACAGCAACTAAAACCAGGCAACAAAAAGTCTTTCAGGGTTAAAGGTTTTTTTGATCTTTTTAAAGTTGAAGGCCTTGCCTTATTGCCCATGGGCGAGGGGAATTTTATAATTGCTTTGAATGCCGATATAAGGAGGGCAATCCGAAAGTCTGAAGGAGCAATGCTGCGGGTTAGGTTAGAAGTGGATAACGAATTTTCCGTTGAACCACCCCCGGAATTATTGGAGTGTTTAAATGATGATCCTGACTCGATGGATTTCTTTAAAAGCCTTCCGAAATCGCACCGCGATTATTTTATTAAATGGATAAACTCTGCTAAAACAGAGGCTACCCGGTCAAACCGGATTGTGCAAATGGTGAGTGCAATGGCACACAAATGGGATTATGCACAAATGATCCGGGCAAACCGAAAACTTAGAAATGTATGAAAGATTTTAAAAAATATTACACCTTACCAGCTCCGCCAGAAGAAGTATATATGGCATTAACCGTTCCTGCTACCATTTATTTATGGACAGGTGATGAAGCGGAGATGTCTACAGAACCTGGTTCAGAATTTTCCTTATGGGATGGAAGTATTGTCGGTAAAAACCTGGAGTTTGAAGAGGGAAAAAAGATAGTTCAGCAATGGTACTTTGGCGAGCAGGAAGAACCCTCAATCGTAACTATTAAGCTGCATCCTTTGAAAGACGGAACATCTATCGAATTGAAACATACAAATATTCCCGATGTGGATTATGAAGATATCGTTGAGGGATGGAACTCAAGTTATTTTGGCTCATTGAGCGAGTTTTATGAAGAATAAGTTCTTTTTAAACAAAGGCCGTTTTTCGATTTGCTGTACTCGTAAGTAATACAATTATGATGTTCGGTGATCGTAAATCATTTACAAAATCCAAACTGACAATAACTATTGGAGCTCAGAAAAAAAACTCCCGGGTGTCTAGTCCCGGGAGGTAAACATAAAAACAACGCATTAATCGTCCCACCTATCGTTTTCACGGCGTCTATCTCGTCTGTCGTCATCGTCCCAGCGGCCGTCATCGTTGCGACGATCATTCCTGTCATTATCCCAACGACGATCATTCTCTCTGCCTCTGGGATCGTTGTAGCGACCTTGCTGTTTTTTACGCTGACCCGGGGGCATTCCATGCGGATGTTGCCTTTTTCCAGAGTAACGATCGTTGTTATTATAACGGTTAGAATAATGATAAATTTTAACTCGCTGCTGGCGCTGTTCGTAATGTCCTGGTATTCGTCTTGAACCAAAGATTCCGCCAACTCGTTGTTCCGGAATCCAAACTTCCCGAACTACCACTTGCCAGTGATATTCTCCGCGGTCATCTCTGTAAACGCGGTTTTCGTCATATCGACGAATAATTCTATCCCGGTCGGGATACTCTTTTGCCTGAACGGTACCTGCTTCCAATGCTGCAAAGAAAGCCAGGATTAATAAAAATTTTCTCATGTGTGTGTTGAGTGTTTATTTATAACGAAAGCATCAGAATTTTACGTATAGATTATGACGAATAAATGATATATCGATTATACGCAGAGCAATATTTAAGGTGTTTTCGTCTTGGTCCTTTAAAATCATCAAACATATTTTACTGATACAGGTTAAAGTTACATGAGTGATTTTTTTACAATATTGATTGATGGTAAACCCACTCGATTTGAGAAAAGAAGGATTTTGTCGGTAGAACCTTATGAGTTTGGGACTAAAATTACGATGGAAGCTTCCCATGCCGAAGAGGAGCCTATAGTTTATTTCACATCCGAAGCTCATGATAGGGTCATGAAATCATATTTGTCCTGATTTTTGGTATTTGTTTCGAAATCGTATATCCGAAAGCTCTCAGTTCTTATATTTGTGAATTGTTCACTGATTTATTTGCCGCCGGTTAAACCTTTTGAGAGATTATTTATTATTTCTAGACACTGAAGCTTCTGGTTTACCCAAGAAGTGGAATCTTCCATATTCAAATTCATCAAATTGGCCTTGTGCGGTTCAAATTGCATGGGTGATTTACACAAAAGGGGGGAAATTGGTAAAGACCGAGAACCATTTTATTGGTAACGGCGATATAAAAATAAGCCCTTCGGCTATTAAGGTGCACGGTATAACCCGGAATTTCCTAAAAGAACGGGGAGAAACCCGAAATATAGTTATGCAACTTTTTGCGGATGATCTTATGAATTATCAGCCGCTGGTTTTAGGCCATTTTATTGAATTTGACTACCACGTTGCTTCTGCAGATTTTCACCGTGCAGGTATTTCCAATCCTCTGGAGAATTTGCCTACGTTTTGCACTATGCGGGCGAGTTCTCGTTATGTGATGGATCCCTCTGTCGGACACCTTCGCTTAGGCGAGTTGTACTCGATGTTGTTTGATTCTAAGTTAGAAAATCAGCATAATGCACTGGTCGATGCAAATGCCACAGCCGATTGCTTTTTTGAATTAATTAATCGGGGAGATATTACCGATGAAAAGATAGAATTGCAACAGTCTGAAATTACACAACCTCAGGGTTATAACGATTCTCCATGGCTTATTTCTTTTTTTGTAATCATATTAATGGCAATTTTGATTAGTTTGTGGGTATGAATCAACGTCTTGAGTTTCTAAAAACAGTAAAGCCATTCAATGTATTGCCCGAAGATGTGCTGGTTGGTGTAGTAGATTTGCTGGAAGTTGTTAAATACAATAAAGATACCCTTGTTTATCAACAGGAAGTTACTAAGATGAAAGGGGTTGATCTTATTGTAAAAGGGGAATATGAATCCTTCTTTTATGATAGTTCACATAACAAACGGTCGCTTGAAAGACATCATGAAGGTTATTGTTTTGGGGGCATTTCTGTACTCTTAAATCGAAAACGTTCTTTAAAAACAGTACTGGTAAAAAAGGGAACAGTGGTTTACTTTTTGCCAAGGAAAGATTTCAGGGCACTCTGTAAAGCTTATGATGAGTTTTTTAAATATTTCACAGGCGAGTTCGGAAAGAGAATGCTGGATGACGATTTTGCACACTTTTTTAAGCGCCCCAATTCTTTTGAAGATAGTTTCATCGCTTCAGATCAGTTTTATTCACGAAAAATTGAAAGTATAGAATATCGCGAAATTGTATCGTGCCCAGACTCCACTCCAATTTATGAGGCTGCAGCGGTTATGGCTCATAATAAAACAAGTTGTTTGTTTGTGAAAGATAGTCATGGAGAAATTGTTGGATATGTAACAGATATAACCTTGCGGGATAAGGTAATTGCGCAACAAACAGATCCGGCAAATGGTATAGGTTCTGTAATGGATAACCCAATAGTTTCCATTAACCAGCAGGCATATGTATATGAAGCAGTTTTAATGATGTTTCAGACAAAAACCCGTTACTTATTGATAAAAGCAAATGATACATACATAGGATCGATCAGCAGAAATAAATTATTAAGCGAGCTTGCTCAATCACCTTTAGTATTTATTCAGTCGGTAAAGCAGTCGTTGTCTGTTCATGAATTAAAACGAAAGTGGGATACCGTGCCGCAAATTGTTACACAATTGATTGGCAGGGGAGTACATGCGGAGATCGTAAATCAGTTAATAACCACCATCGCCGATACTATTGCCATCAAGGTAATTGAAAATACTATAGCTGAAATTGGACCGCCTCCGGCAAAGTTTGTGTTTATGGTACTGGGAAGTGAGGGCCGAAAGGAACAAACGTTAAAAACAGATCAGGATAACGCGATTATTTATGAGGATAAAGCTAATGAGCAGCGCGAACTTGTTCGAGAGTATTTTTTGCGATTCGCAGAAATAGTTTCAGAACGACTGAATTTTATCGGCTTCAGCTTCTGTACGGGAGATCTGATGGCGAAAAATCCAAAATGGACCCATTCTCTGTCACATTGGAAGCGTAATTATACTAGCTGGATAGCTGAATCTGTTCCGGAAACGGCAGTGAACTTTTCAACCTTTTTCGATTGCCGGTATATTTATGGAGAGAAATCCATCATGGATGAATTGCATGTCTTCCTCGACAAAGAACTAAAGAAACCATTGGGTAAGCTGTTTTATATTCTGGCCAAGAACGCTTTACAATACGAGCCACCCTTGACATTTTTTAAGAACATACGCACACAAACTGTGGGAAAGCAAGAGGTTTTTGATATAAAAACAGCGATGACTCCAATTGTCGATCTTGTGAGGGTATATGCGCTAAAAGAGAGAATATTTAAAGTAAATACTGGAGAACGGCTGAAGGCATTAAAAGAGAAGGAGATTTTTTCTGAAACTGCTTTTCACGAGCTCTCTCAATCTTATTATTTTTTGATGGGTATGCGGCTGAAAAATCAGGCAGTACAGATAATACACGACAAGCAGGCTCCCAATAATTATATTGATCTTAGTAAGATTACTAAAATTGAGCAGGTTACCCTCATAGAGATTTTTAAAACAATCGAGAATTTCCAGGCAAAAATTAAATTAGAATTCACAAACAGCCTTTGGTAATTTCCTGGAATTGACATTGGCTTAAGATATATTTAAAAACTTTGCCTAAATTGGGTTTGTTATACTAACTTATTTAGGAACCTATGAGATTGTATTTTCTCTTATTTACCGTGTTAAGCCTTTTAACTGTCGACCATTGTTTTGCCCAGGTATATGTTTTTGCCCGCGAAGACAAAGCTGATATCGTTCAAAATTTCAATATTGAAAATGGTGGAGTTAAGATATTGAAGCAAATAGCCGAAAAAGAGGGGAAATGGTTTAGTCTGCTGGAAACAGATGTACCAGGACATGGAGCCGTATTCTGTGCCGCAAATGCCGAGGGTACCAATCCGCGATATTTTTTTAGTTTTGGAAAAACTTCTCCTGCCGAAGCTATAATTGAGGCTCGTTCTAAAGCGCAGGATTTTGCCAAAGAAAGGTCCGGCCTGAATGTGTTTATCATGCGAACTTTTAATAATCAAAATAAGTACCCACTAAAACGTACCAGGTAAACGTTTTTATTTTTTCTTATTCAACATTATCCTGATCTTTCTGTTATCCAATCAAAATTCCATTACATTATGAAAACTTTAAATTTTAAGGGCTTGTTAGTGCTTTTTACACTTACCGCCGCATTATTTGCCTCTTCATGTTCAAGTACCAGAACTTCCCGCAAGCAAGCGAAGGCCACTATTTCGGCAACAAAAGCAGACGTTTCAGGAACTGGCTCGATTAGTTTTTTACAAGACGGAGATGAAGTTGAAATGAAATTGGAACTTGATTTCCCTTCAAAGGCGGGTCAAACAGTAGCTGTTCACCTTCACGAGCACGGCGATTGTGGAAATGCCGGGAACGATGCACACGGACATTGGAATCCAACTAAAGTTAATCACGGAAAGTGGGGTGAAGGTCAGTTCCATTTGGGTGATATAGGAAATGTGAAATTAGATGCAAGTGGAAAAGGTAGTTTGAATTTGGAAACCAGCCTTTGGTCTGTAGCCAGTGGTGCTACAAACGATGTTGTCGGAAAAGCCATAATGATTCATGAGAATGCTGATGACTTTACTACCCAGCCAACCGGAAATGCGGGTGGAAGAATTGGGTGCGGAGTAATTCAGCTTTCTTCCATGTAATCGAGAAATTATTCATAAAAAAACCCGCTCAACGCGGGTTTTTTTAGTTTCAGGAAGCCTGTTTATATCAATTGAACACTTCTCTTAACAAATTCTGTAAGATCTGCACCTGTAAGCATTCCCTGAGAAAGTAAGGCTAAATCAAATGCTTGTTTTGCAAGCTGAGCTTGTTCTTCTTCATTCTCTGTCTGCAAAATGCGATTTACAAGTGTATGATTACCATTTACCGCAACCTTATAGTTTTCTGGTAAAGAGCCATAAAAGCTCATTCCGCCACCCATTTGAGCCATGTCTTTCATTCGGCGCATAAACTCATCCTGAGTGACACTTACAGGGAACTCTTCCGGGTTTAAACTTTCAATTTCAACTTTCATGTTGGCTTTATTGATTGCCTTTTCGAAAATGCCTTTTACTTTCGTAGATTCTTCTTCAGTTAATATATGAGGTGGAGTATCATCTTTTTTGACAAGCTTGTCTACCACGTCAGCATCAACTCTTTTTAGAGATGTTTTTTCTAGTTTTTGCTCCAGTTGATTGATAAAGTGATTATCAATAGGAGTATTCATTTCCAAAACATCGTAATCCTTTTTATTTGCAGACTCGATGAACGAATGTTGTTTTGCCGCATCAATAGTGTACAAATAAACCAGATTACCATCTTTGTCTGTTTGCAATGGCGCTACCTTATCTTTATATTCAGTAAGAGTAAAGTATTCGTTGTTGGTGTTTTTAAGCAAACCGAAATCTTTCGCTTTATCATAGAATTTCTCTTCGCTGATCATTCCATATTTTACAAAAATTCCGATATCGTTCCATTTTTCTTCAAATCCTTTACGATCTTTTTTGAAGAGTTCTGCAAGTTTGTCAGCAACTTTTTTGGTGATGTAGCTATTGATTTTCTTAACGTTGCTATCTGCCTGTAAAAAGCTTCTGGATACGTTAAGTGGGATGTCAGGAGAATCAATAACGCCGTGAAGCAACATTAAAAATTCAGGTACGATATCTTTTACCTCATCTGTAATAAACACCTGGCGGGAGAATAATTTGATCTTGTTTTTTTGAAAATCAAAATCATTTTTCACCTTCGGGAAATACAGAACCCCGGTAAGATTAAATGGATAATCAACGTTTAGATGAATCCAGAACAGAGGATCTTCTGAGAAAGGATATAGTTCTTTGTAAAAATCAAGATAGTCTTCATCTTTCAATTCAGTCGGAGACTTTGTCCAAATGGGATTTGTATTGTTGATGATGTTATCAACTTCTGTCGACTTGTATTTTGGTTTTCCTTCTTCGTCTTCACCATCTGGCTCTGATTCTGTTTTTGTTCCAAATTTAATCGGAACCGGCAAAAAGCGGCAGTACTTATCTAAGATCTCCTGGAGCTTGTGCTTGCTTAAAAATTCTTCAGAATCTTTGTTTATGTGAAGGATAATATCTGTTCCCCGCTCAGTACGGTTGCCTTCAGTTATTTCAAATTCAGTGCTTCCATCGCAGATCCAGCGAGCAGGTTCAGCGCCTTCCTGGAACGACAAGGTTTGAATTTCTACTTGGTCCGCAACCATAAAGGCAGAATAAAAACCTAAACCAAATTTCCCTATAAGCTCATTTGCATCTTTGGCATCTTTGAATTTTTCAACAAATTCTGTTGCTCCTGAGAATGCGATCTGGTTGATGTATTTTTTAATTTCTTCTGCAGTCATTCCCAGACCTTTGTCAGAAATGGTAAGGGTTTTCTTTTCCTCGTCAAAAGCTACTTCAACTTTTAAATCGCCAAGTTCGCCCTGATACTGTCCCAGTGAAGATAGGCGTTTAAGCTTTTGGGTTGCATCAACCGCATTTGAAACCAATTCACGAAGGAAAATTTCATTATCGGAGTATAAAAACTTCTTGATAATAGGGAAGATGTTCTCGGTGTGAATGGATATGGTACCTTTTTCTTGCATAGTATTATAGATTTCGAGTTCTTTGACAAAGCACATATCAATGCCTGTTCCAAAGTGTTAAGCTTGTCAAAATGACAGATGATATGAATTAAAAGCGATAAACAGCTGCGTTAATATTCATTCCTGCACCAACCGAAGCAAAAACTATTATATCATTCTCATTTATCTGATGGCTGTCCAATTTGTCGTTCAAAATCAAGTCAAGGAGTGTGGGGAGTGTTGCTACAGAGCTATTGCCAAGTTTAGCGATAGTCATCGGCATAATATCTTCAGAGAACTGATCTTCTTTATAGAGCCTGTAAAGGCGTTTTAAAATTGCCTCGTCCATCTTCCCGTTAGCCTGATGAATCAAAATCTTCTTAACATCTTTAAGGTCTAGTCCCGCTTTATCAAGTGTTTGCTTAATGGCAAGCGGTACATTGGTGAGCGCATACTCGTAGATTTTGCGACCATCCATTTTAATGTAAAGATTATCATCTGCAAAATCTGGATTGCTCGAAACTCCTGAATATAAATAATATGCTTCCTCGAAGGTGTCGGAACGCGTTTTATGACTCAGTATACCTTTTTTATTATCCTGCATTTCTAAAATCACAGCCCCGGCACCATCAGCATAGATCATGCTATCGCGGTCATAAGGGTCTGTTATTCTTGAAAGAGTTTCGGTGCCAATAACCAAAATACGCTTAGCATCGCCTGATCTCAAGTAGTAATCAGCCTGAATTACTCCCTGAAGCCATCCCGGACAGCCAAAAGGGATGTCATATGCCACGCACTCAGGGTTTTTTATCCTAAGCTTATGTTTAATTCTGGCAGCAAGAGTTGGCAGTACGTCCGGATGCGATTTTGCTGAACTAATATCGCCAAAGTTTTGAGCAACAATTATATAATCTAAGGTTTCTGGGTCAATACAAGAAGATTTTATAGCTTTTTCAGCCGCAAACAATCCAATATCCGATGCAACCAGGTCGTCTGAGGCATATAATCTCTCTTCAATTGTGGTGATCGCCTTAAATTTTGAGATAATCTCTTCGTTATCCTTTAGAATTTCATCACCGTTTTTTTCGAAAAACCGATGCTTCAGGAAGTCTGCATTTGTAACTTTCTCCGTTGGTAAATAACTTCCTGTACCAATTATTACTGATCCCATCTGTGTGACTATTGTTTTTGAACCGAAAACCGAAACGGTTCGAATGTAAAAATACAATAAAATCAAATGGAATATATGATAAACGTTGCTTTGTTCTTTTAATGATTTTTTAGGAAAATCTTTAGAATGATCAACCTTCAGATTCTTCTGGAAAGCAGGCGAAAGAATATCACGACAACCCCATTAAAATAGTTTACTTTTGCTGCTTTAAATGATTGCCGAACATACACATCCTATTTATAATCGCCAGTTTTTATTACTCTGTTTAAGTTCGCTTTTATTTTCTGCAAGCTTTAATATGATGATCCCGGAGCTGCCTGCTTATTTAAGTTCGCTGGGCGGAGCAGAATATAAAGGATTAATTATTGCGTTATTTACTTTAACTGCGGGTATTTCCAGGCCTTTTAGCGGAAAACTAACCGACACGATCGGACGTGTACCCGTGATGGCTGTAGGTTCTGTCGTTTGTGTTATTTGCGGAGTTCTTTATCCGCTACTCACCAGCGTTTCAGGATTTTTATTTATCCGCTTGATTCATGGATTTTCAACCGGATTTAAACCCACCGCAACCTCTGCTTATGTAGCTGATATTGTTCCTCCTGGCCGTTGGGGTGAAGCAATGGGTATACATGGCTTGGCATTTAGCACAGGGATGGGAGTAGGTCCTGCAATGGGTAGCGCTATAACTTCCATCTTTTCTATTAATGTACTTTTCTACTTTTCATCCTTTTTGGCACTTTTATCTATCTTAATTGTTCTGAATATGAGGGAAACTGTAAAATATAAGCAGGCATTCAGTGCTTCCTTGCTCAAAATATCCCGGAATGAAATTATAGAGTGGAGAGTTTTGCCCTCAGCATTGGTTACACTGCTATCCTACATGAGTTACGGTGCTTTACTTACTTTGATACCCGACTGGAGTGCACATATTGGCATTTCCAATAAAGGTTTATTTTTCATGACTTTTACTGTCTCGTCAATATTGATTCGTTTTGTGGCCGGTAAAGCATCGGATAAGTATGGTCGTGTTGATGTAATCAAAGTCTCGCTGGTAATAATATGTGTTTCATTGTTGCTTATCGGATTCGCCGAATCGGTTTTTATGCTGTTGCTGGGTTCGGTTCTATATGGTGCCGGTACTGGGGTTTTGTCTCCTGCCAACAATGCGTGGACAGCAGATTTAAGTCATCCTGAATTTAGAGGGAAGGCAGTCGCGACCATGTACATTGCTTTAGAAGCTGGTATCGGTTTGGGAGCTTTGTTTGCCGGATGGATATTTAAGGATGTGATATCCAGGGTTCCAATGCTTTTTTTTGTTTCTGCCGGCACCGTGTTCAGCGCGATTATATATTTGTACGTTTTGCCACCTCAACAACCTCAAAGTTTTAATACTCTAAAATAAAAATGGTTACTTTTTTTGAAGCCTCGCTTGCTCAACTTTCTATCCACCGTGTCGGAAATAAATTACAAGATGAATTTTATGTTCTGTCTGACAATTCATTGCAGATTGAAGATGAGTTATTGTCTAACCTGCTGATGCAATATTATTTAAAACCCTTCGAAAAGGTTAATGAAGTGTATCGGTTCATGCATTCGAGCGATATGAATTTGAACGAATTGTTCCATTTCTCTACCGAAATATTTAAAGAGAAGGGGCGGTTTCACGAGGTTAGTCAGCAGATAACCAAATATCTGTATGATCTGACAAACCACCCGAAAATAAAATCAGGAGAACTTTATGTTGCCTATTTTAATAATGTTCAGTTAGAAGGAGAACTGCTGGATGCGATCGGGATATTCAAATCGGAGACAAAAGAAACGTATTTAAAAGTTTATCCCGAAGACAGTGGTTTTAACTTAGGATACGAGCAAGACGGCATAAATATCCAAAAGCTCGATAAAGGTTGTTTGATATTCAACACTGAAAAGGAGGAAGGATTCAAAGTTCTGGTCGTTGACCAGACAAACAGGGCAGGAGAGGCCGTTTACTGGAAAGATGAATTTCTGCAGTTGAAGATCAGAAATGATAGCTTTAATCAAACGAATAATACTCTGAGTGTTTATAAAAGTTTTGTAACCAATAAACTCGAAGACGATTTCGAAATGAATAAAGCTGATAAAATAGATTTGCTGAATCGTTCGATGAAATACTTCAAGGAAAAGGAAAGCTTTGAGCTCGACGAGTTTTCAAACGAAGTTTTGGGCAATCCTCAAGCTATAGAATCCTTTAAAAACTTCAAGCAAAATTTTGAGAAAGAGTTCGATACTGAAATAGCTAACTCTTTTGATATTTCATCACCTGCAGTTAAAAAACAGGCAAGAGTTTTCAAAAGCGTGTTAAAGCTCGACAAAAACTTCCATATCTATATCCATGGCAATAAAGAGTTGATAGAGAAGGGTTTTGATGATGATAAATCAATGAACTTTTATAAAGTGTACTTTAAAGAAGAGGAATAAAAATTTATCGTATAGGATAATAAAATTTATATATTTGATTTTAAACTATTTTCGGTGCTCAGGTAATTGACCATTATCTTAAAAATATAGCTTCGAATTAGGCAATTGAATCTAATATATAACACTTATTATTTTTTATGGAAACCGGAAAAGTTAAATGGTTTAATGCCGAAAAAGGCTATGGCTTTATTACTAAAGATGACGGGAAAGAAATTTTTGTTCATTTTAAGGATGTTCATGGCGGAGTAACTGCCTTGCGAGACAATGACGATGTGGAATTTGATGTAGAAGAAGGGCGGAAAGGTCAGCAAGCAGTGAATGTTAAAAAAATCTAGGTAAAAACCGTATTCAACAAAAAAAGTCCTGTGTGCAGGACTTTTTTGTTGATGAGGAGATCGATAAAGAAAATTAATACATTTGTCTGCTTACCAGTCTTTTATTTCCTTCATATTAAGTTTTTTTTACCAGATTTATTCTGTTTTTACCGCCCCTTCGTTTTTTTTTGAACCGGTACTTCCTTTCCGTTTTTTTCGGCTTCAACCACAATTGTGTTAGAAGTAGATTTGGTTGAACCAGATGTTTTTTTCTCCGAGGCTTTAACAGGAGATTTAGTTTTTACATTTTTCTTTGACTTTTCTTTAGTTGCGGAGGCTACAGTGTTTAGCTGTTTAAACAATGCAGCATGTTTAACCTTAGCTTCTTTCATTAGTGGAGCAAAACTACTGTCGCCTTTTATTATCAATTCCGCCTCTTCGATATCTTGTTTAGCTAAACTTAAATCTCCGATCAAAACCTTAACTAAGCCCAGGTTTATGAGTGAAGTAACTATACTGGCTGTATCATTTGACAGGCGCGACTGGTTATTGGCTTGTAAATAAAACCATTTAGCTTGTGAATAGCGTTTTTGATCCTGATAAAGATGCCCTAAAAAGTCAAAACTCTTTAAACGTCCGTCCATGTCGTTAGAAGAGCGGTAATACGAAAGAGCCTGATTTAGAATATAATATTCAGCGAGTTTCGGACTGTTGACTTTCTTTTTTATATGTGCAATTTTATAGTAGATCGAGCCTAAACTGTCTTTTCTGCAAACTTTATAGTACGCGCTTTTTGCAAGGTCAGCGTAGTGAAAAGCCTCAACATACTTTTGTTTTTCAATAAAGACATCGGTTAAATGTGACGCTACATTTCCAGCTAAAACAGATTCACCTAATTTGTTCCAAATTTTATACAGTTCATTGTAGTTATTTAAAGCTAGCGAAAACTGACCATTGGTCTCATAAAGCTTCGAAATTTCAGCGATGGTGTTCGCTCTCCCCTGCAAATTTGCTTTCTTTTTATATAAAGAGTTTGCTTTCAATAATTGAGGTAAGGCTTCTTTGTTTTTACTTTGAGCAAGTAGCTTCCCCATCTCCAGACGAATGTCAGCCTCCCAGATATCATCCTTTACTTTATTAGTAACTAAAGCTGCACGATAGCTCTTGACAGCCTCAAGAGGTTTTTCAAGAGACAATTCTCTTGCATCTATTAAAAGTGACACTACTTTTCTGGTAATCGAGTCCGGTTGGTTTTTTACCAGCGTTGTACTATCTGCTAATGCGCTGCTATCCTGTAAAATCGAAGCTTTTACAAATAAAAACGGTGCAAAAAATATGATAAGGTAAACTAAAGCTTTCATCATGTGTGTTTAGAAAGCTTTAAAAAAAGTCTTTCATATAATTAATACTCAAAACGCATACCAAAATTGTTTTAAGAAGAAAATATTGTTCTAGCTGCTTGCTGGTTTTTTAGGTTTCCAGGATTTAGATTTAAATTTCCCTTTCTTCTTAGGTCTGGTACTTAAAGTCTTAAACTCAGGAGCCTCACCTAAATGTTCAGGTAGTATATGATTGTTAATCTCTCTTCCTATTAGCTGCTGTATATTGCTTAGCTTGCCCTGATCACGTTCATTCACAAATGTAATAGCTGTACCTTTGGTCGCCGCCCGTGCCGTACGCCCTATTCGGTGAATATAATCTTCAGGATCAGAAGGACAATCGTAATTTACAACGAGGTCGATTCCTTCTACATCAATTCCTCGCGAAAGTGCATCAGTTCCAATAATAACAGGTAATTGCCGGTTCTTAAAAGCTCTTAAGATATCTTCCCTTTCATTTTGCTCCAGATCTGAATGGAATGCTTTTACCTTTATTCCAATAGCTTTTAAAGCTTTGTAAAGAAGTTTTACTTTTTCTTTGGTAGAAGCAAATATTATCGAACTGGAATATTGGGTTCCTTTCAGTAGCTCCTGAATCAGAGGCACCTTTTGATGGTCGTGCAGTTTATAAACCTGTTGATCTATCCCTGCTGCAGGCTGAGAAATAGAGATATTGATTTGTTCAGGGTCATTTAGAATCGAATTAGCCAAAGAACGTATGCGATTTGGCATAGTCGCCGAGAATAGTAAAGTCTGTCGTTCTTTCGGAAGATGGCTGATAATTCGCATAATATCATCCATAAAGCCCATATCCAACATCCTGTCTGCTTCGTCCAGTATCAGATGTTTAATGTTGTTAAGCTTTAAAATGCCGGATGAAAGATGAGCTAATAGTCGACCTGGAGTCGCTATTATGATATTTACATTATGCTGAATTGCGGTTCGCTGCTGCTCATAAATGAAACCATCACCGCCGCCGAATACTGCAACAGAACTGATATTTACGTAGTAGGCAAGGCCTTCAACCTGCTGATCTATCTGCTGAGCCAATTCTCGTGTCGGCGCAAGAATCAATGTGCTGGTGTGTTTTTTATCTGTTTTGCTGATAAGGTCCAAAACCGGCAAAAGATAGGAAGCCGTTTTCCCCGTCCCGGTTTGAGCACAGGCTATAAGATCGTTTCCTTTTTGGACTACCGGGATAGCCATCTGTTGTATTGGAGTAGGCTCTTTGTAGCCCATACTTAAGAGCCCTTCATAAAGCTCTTCGTTAAAGTTAAAATCTTCGAATGTCAAATTGTATTTATTAATTAAGGTAAGCAAGATAAGCAAATTTTCTCTGGTAGGTCACTTTAACTTAGTCTAGGTTCTTCTTAAAGTTTAAACGGTTAAAACTTTATACGGATTTGATTCTTAATTAGTTGCCATAAACTACCAAGCAGATGTATAAATAATCTGATTAACCGGAGTAAAATTTTGCATAGAAACTTAAACTTTTTCTATATTTGCAGCCACTAAGGGCACCCATAGCTCAGCTGGATAGAGCAACGGTTTTCTAAACCGTCGGTCTCAGGTTCGAATCCTGATGGGTGTACATCTTTTAAAAACCGCTTGAATCTAAGCGGTTTTTTATTTAAATCTATTTGTACTTTTAGGCCTAATTTATCAGAATCATGAAAAAAATTAAAAGATTATTTGTCTTCACAATTTGTGTGATGTGTTTTGCTACACAAATTAACGCTCAGGGATTAAAAATGCCACAGCCCAGCAGCACTCAAACGCTTATTCAGGATTTTGGGCTTGGAAAAATCACCCTAACATATTCCAGACCTAGTGTGAGAGGACGTGTGATTTTTGGAGGCTTAGAACCTTACGGAAAAGTATGGCGTACAGGAGCCAATAGTGCAACCATTATCAAACTTTCCGATGAAATTGAGATTAACGGGAAAGCAATTCCCGCAGGAGAGTATGGTCTTTTTACAATTCCCGGAAAAACTGAATGGACTGTAATTCTTAGCAAAGGTTCTCAACAGTGGGGTGCTTATACTTATAAAGAAGCCGATGATTTGGTTCGTTTTAATGTGAAGCCGGTAACTCTTAAAGACAAAGTCGAGACATTTACTATCCAGTTTGCGAACGTGTATCAAACTTCGGCGCAATTGCAGTTGATGTGGGAGAATACTCTTGTGTCTCTGGATCTAACCACTGATATTGATAGCAAAGTGATGGCGAACATAGAGGAGGCAATGAAAGGCGAGAAAAAACCTTATTTCCAGGCTGCTACTTACTATTATACTAACAATAAAGATTTAGGGAAAGCACTGGAATGGGTTAATGCGGCAGAAGCTGCTGATCAAAAGGCACCCTGGATCAAATTGTGGAAAGCAAGAATTCAACTTAAATCCGGGGATAAAAAGGGCGCAATTGCAACTGCTGAATCGGGCTTAAAACTGGCCACGGAGATAAAGAACGAAGAATACATTCGCTTACATATCGCTTTTCTAGCTGAAGCCAAAAAGTAATTTTTGAAAAACTAATTAGCCGTTGATTCACCGATCAACGGCTTCTTTTTTTGAAAAATTTGTATCAGAATTGCAAGAAAAACTACTGTTAAACATCCTATTACATTAAGCCATAAATAGGCTACTACTTTTTGATAACCACAAATACATACTATTATCTCTGTTAATACTGCGGCATAAAAAACTGCTCTTCCATTTACATGTTTTACATAAAAGGCCACAAGGAAAACACCAAGGATAGTACCATATATATAAGACCCTAAAATATTTACAGCTTCTATTAGGTTTCCGAGCTTACTTGCGTATAGCGCCATCATAATGCAAACCAATCCCCAGCCAATCGTCGACAGGCGAGATGCTAAAAGATAACCTCTGTCTGACGCATCTTTATTGATCAGTCTTTTATAAACGTCAACAACGGTAGTTGATGCCAAGGAGTTTAATGCGCTTGCCGTAGATCCCATTGATGCCAGAAAAATAATTGCGATCAATAATCCTACTAATCCCCTGGGAAGATATTGTGTGACAAAACTTAAGAATATATAGTTATTGTCGTTGATATCCGCCTCCGGATCATTTTTCTGCATAAGAACCGTTAGTTCCTTTCGAAGGAGTTTCGTTTTTTCATCAGCTATTTTTAATGCTTGTCTACTTTGATCAATAGCGGCTTCATCATCACCGCTTATCGACTTATTCAATAAAGCTAGTTCCTTTTGCTTTTCCTGGAAGGCAGCATTGTATTGAGTTTCTATCGTATTTAATTCACTTATATAAGCGCTTTTTTTTAATTTGTTGAGTTCATAGTTGTTAAAGAAAAGAGGTGGTTTTTGATATTGATAGAAAGTAAAGACCAAAACACCTATCAGTAAAATCAAAAACTGCATTGGGATTTTTATCAAGCCATTCATCAATAGCCCCAATCGGCTTTGGGCGACAGAGGCGCCGGTTAAGTATCTCCCCACCTGGCTTTGATCTGTGCCAAAATAAGAAAGCTGTAAAAAGAAACCGCCAATAATTCCGCTCCACACTGTATACTGATTGTTCCAGTCAAAAGAAAAATCTATAGCGTTGGTTCTGCCTGTTTTACCAGCAATCTTAATTGCCCTTACAAAGTCAACATCTGCGGGAAGCAAGTGTACGACCATAATTCCAGCCGCAAGCAGCCCCGAAAATATTATGCTCATTTGCAACAGCTGCGTATAAGAAACTGCCTTGGTGCCACCATAAACCGTGTAGCAGATAACTAAGCCGCCAATAAAAATGGTGGTATAGGTAGTGTCAATGTTCAGAATCGTGGATAAAATAATAGATGGGGCATAAATTGTTATTCCCGTCGATAGTCCTCTTTGAATCAAAAAGAGAAACGCCGTTAAAACGCGGGTATTGAGATTAAAGCGTTGTTCCAGATACTCATAGGCAGTATAAACCTTGAGCCGGTGGAAAATCGGAACGAATGTGATACTTAACACAATCATGGCTAAAGGCAATCCAAAGTAAAATTGAACAAAGCTCATTCCCGACGAATAAGCTAAACCTGGCGCCGACAAAAACGTAATAGCACTTGCCTGCGTAGCCATAACCGACAGGCAGACGTGATACCATGGAAGTGACTGATTTCCAAGTAAGAATCCCTGAATATTTTGAGTTCCTCTACTCTTATATATACCGTAGGTAACAATACCGATTAGCGTAAAAATCAGAACTCCCCAATCTAATACACTCATCCGAAATATATGGTAAAGCAGGAAAATGCTACAATAAGAAAAACCAACCAGGCAATTAACAGAATGTAAAATTGGCTCCAGCTTTTAACAAATGGAGGCAGGTCCGGATCAATATTTTTCATTTGAGTGTGTATTTATTTTGAAATAAGGTTTACAAATAGCCTGTACGCCCCCGGCACACCTGCAGGCAGCTGTCTGAAAAACGACAAGGATGTATAAACAAATTTTCCTTTGCCATAATTAGCTACGATCAGAGATCCGTTGCTTGGTTTTTCTCCTTCATCATTGAAACTTAGAATTGATGTATATGCCTTATCTGCGTCTGTTGTAAAATACAAACCTCTTTCCTGCACCCATCCTTCAAAATCCTTCTCTGTTATTTTATTCGGATAATTTAAAACCCTGTGATCAGGGCTTATGAAAGTCACTTTGGCGTCTTCTTCAGTAACTCTGTCCCGGCTCAACACAAAAGGGAAGGGGCCAATGTTTTTAACCTGTAGAGGATTGTTCACATTGTACTGGGATAAAAGAACTCCTCCATTGTGTACATATCCAAGTAATTTTGATTGCACGGTTTTTATTTGAGGGTTCACATTATACAATCGTATTCCTGTTATTATTGCATCATAAAGCGAGAGGTTCGTGTTTAAGGCCTGATCCAGTGAAAGTTGTGTTACGTCATAGCCAATCTGGCTTAATGATTCTGCGACTAAATCACCGGCTCCGGCTATGTAAGCAATCCTTTTTCCTGTGGTTTTTAAATCCATTTTTTCCAATCGGGCTACCGCTTTAGGGAAAAGCGTTTGCGCAGGAATATGATCATATCTGATTTCTTTTACTGACCTGTCAAAAGTTTTGTTTTCGACAACAATCTCTAGTTGTAAATCACCCTTGATAACTTTTCCCTCAGGTGCAAGGGTAAATGAACGATTCTCTATGCTTCCCTTTTTTGTGAGGTTGAAAGTCATGCTTTGGGGAGTAACTTTCCATCCATCTGGAGTTTTTAGTTTTAACGTACCGGATACATCATCGCGGAAGCTTTGCAGTTGAACCCCGACTTGTTTTTGACCGTTAGTAAAAATAAATGCGTTTTCTGACAAAGTTGCTGTAATCGGAGGGGCAATCACCAGGGGCTGATATACCTCCCCACGGACCTGATCCGTGAATTTATAAAGGACAGGCTTTACAGAGCTTAAAGTTTCTTCTCCAATTTTTATAGAGAATGTTCCGCTAAACGGAACAGTGTTCTCGGGAATGCCAATATCCAACTTGTTATTTACGACGTAAGACCCAATGCTGTGACCATTTTCAAGCCAGTAAGGCTGACTAATTGCATCGTTAGGGAATTTTAAAGTACTATTAACAGACGTAAACTTATTGGGTTGAAGAATAATATTATTTAATTTTGATAGTGATTCGCTGATGCTTACAGCGTATTTGAAGCCTATAGGCACCCTTGCTATCGCCTGAAGTCTCACAGGAATAGAATCTCCCACTGCGTACTTAGGTTCAGAAGTGCTCATTTCAAACCAGATACCTGCGCAGGCTAGTATTAATGATTCCGCTTCGACCAATTTCGGTTTATTGCCTGATCTTTCCAGCAGGCGCTTTATTTTTAAGAGGATCTCTACCGACTTGTATGGGGCAGATACATCGAATTCTTTATCTGCGTTATCAATTAAGTTCGAAATTTCATTTCCATTCTGAAATCTGTTCCAGCTAAGATCAATTCCTTCAAATAAGTCAGATTTACTTTCGTTACCTGCCACATGAGAAAAGTATTCAATCATATCGCCCCGCTGACTGGCGGTTCCAAAACCTTGACTTTTATGGTTTGTCCGGCTCTGTGCGGAAATCTCTCCGTAGCTTTTACCCAGCAATGGATTGTACAAGCCGACATTTATTTTTAACTGATCATCTGCTGTTGTATTATTGCTGTTATTGAAGTTAAAAGTGTTCCAGACAATACGTTTTGCTTTCCATGGTTTTACATGCTTTAATTGTTCAGGAAAACTATTTGGATCAGCTGCCGCGTGAAATGCTTCGCGGGCTAATATTGCTGATGCTGAATGCTGCCCATGGCCAGCGCGCCCATCCTCAGGGAATCTGGTAATTATAATGTCTGGCTTGAAATTTCTGATTATCCAGACAACATCGGCCAATGTCTGATCCTTTCCCCACAGCTTTAACGATTCTTTCGATGTTTTTGAAAATCCAAAATCAATAGCCCGTGTAAAAAATTGCTCAGCTCCATCTACTTTTCTGGCTGCTAACAACTCCTGTGTCCGGATTACACCCAATAACTCAGCCTGTTCTGTACCAATAAGGTTTTGTCCTCCATCGCCGCGGGTTATTGAAAGGTATCCGGTTCTAACTTTTCGTTCTTTTGCTAAATACGCTAATAAACGGGTGTTTTCATCGTCCGGGTGGGCAGCAATATATAAAGCGCTACCTACTACATTTAATTTTTGCAAACCTGCTTTAATTTCAGCAGCGTTTAACGCCGCGGATTCCTGAGCGTGGCAATAAAAAGATACGAAAAATAAAGAGTATAAAAGATATCGACAACAGTTCATATTTATATGATGAACGTCGAAATTAGTGAAAAACCAGCAAACACTTTTAGAAGTAATAATCAATTTACTAAGCGCTTAAAATAAAAAGCCCTGACAAGTAAATGTCAGGGCCTTCTTTGAAACAGCTTATCTAGGATGCATATTGTTGCTCCAGATTTTGAACATTTCTTAAGCTTTCGGAAATTTCAGTACGTTGAGAAATTAGTGTTTCTCGCATTTCCTGCGACAAATCTGCGTGGTTTATCACCTTGTCGTAAGCTTCTATTGCAGCTTTCTCTCCGGTTATGCAGGCATCAAGAATGGCGTGGTTATCATTGCTTGTAACAGCTGTTTTTATGTCCATCCATACTCTGTGCAGTGCCCCTAAAGGTCCTCCGCTTTCGTTGTCCGAATTGGCACCCAGCTGCTGCAGACAACTTTTTAATTCCATTTCGAATTCAGACCGTTGAATGGAATAAGTTGTAAACAATGCTTTTAACTCTGCCGAATCGGCATCTTCTGCAGCTGTTTTATATCCTTCTTTTCCATCGTTAACAATGTGAAGAAGGTGTTTAATTTCATCAACCAAATCTTTATTTCTATTTTCCATAATTTGAGTGTTATTCTTTTTCCGCTTTAGCGGATTCATTTACAAAACTTTCTGCTATCTGAGTCAGCTTCACATCAGTGTTTTTTTCTTCTTCCAAAGTGTCCTCCAGTAGTGATGCAGCCTCTGTCAGACCAAGAGTATTAGCTAGTGTTCTCAATGTACCGTACGAAGCTATTTCATAGTGTTCTATTTTCTGCGATGCAGAAATAATAGCGGCATCGCGGGTTAAACTCCCCTCGTCTGTGTCTTCCATCATGCTTTTGCCTTCTTCAACAAGGCCTTCCATGGCATCACATTTCTTACCAGTCGCTTTTTGTCCCAACATCTCAAATACTTGTTCAAGTCGGGTAATCTGGTTTTGTGTTTCCACGATATGGTTTTCAATTGACGAGCGTAATTCATCCGAGGTAGCGCCTTTAGCCATTTTAGGTAGAGCTTTTAAAAGATGCTTTTCTGCCCAAAGTATATCTTTTAATTCATCTGTAAAAAGAGTTTTAAGCCCAGATTCCTGCAGGCCGTTTTGACTGGATGTTGAATTTTGTTTTTTCATGGTTTTTAGTTTAATAAGGTTTTTAGCCTCTCGTTGATCATAGATTTATAGAAAGGTAACAGTCCCTTTTCTAAAGGGTTTTAAAATTTTTATTGAAAGGTTTTGTTAATATTGCGCATTCGAAGTTTGAAACCATTTTAGCCATGCCCCGTAATAGTCAGTAGTTTATAAATCCACTTTACTTCTAAATGCATAAAATTACCTTTAAACAACTAGTTCTCTCTGGTTTTTTAGCCACTGTAGTATGTGTACTTATTCTCGGAATCTCCTCCTATATAAGTATAAAAAATCTGCAGGATAATGAAGAGCAAGAGTCGCGCACAGAGTGGATCCTGCTTCTTAGTCATAAAGTACAACAACAATTATTGGACGCTGAAAGTAATGAGCGGGCTTATGTGACAACTGGAAAACGTGTATATTTCGACAAATACACAGGCCTGATTAACCTCATTAATCCCACCATAAATGATCTAAGACAATTGGTGTCCGAAAATCGGGACCAAATTAAAAATGTTGATTCTTTAAGCCTGTATGCTTCGCAGAAGATTGAGGAGATGCATAGTAATATCGAAGCGTATAACAGAGCGGATATCGATGCTTCTTCCGATTTATTAAAAACGCGAAAGACTAGTTTCTACATGGATCAGGTTTTTCAATATATAAAGAAAATAAATGAAGCGGAAGAAAGTTTGTTGACACAGCGGCAGAAAAGCAGCGAAAAAATCGTGAAACGAACAATCGGAATAATTTTAGGCGGCATCACCATTATTCTTTGTCTGATACTGTATCTCTCATCTCTGATCAAAAAAACTTTCAGTTCGCAAAAAAAGACAGAGGAGAAGATGTCTGAGACGAATACAAAACTTGAAATAGTTTTGAAAGAAAATGCTCGGCAGAATTGGTTGTTAGAAGGTGCCGTAATGATGGATGCCGCTATGCGTGGTGCGCAAACTCTTGAGGAGCGTTGTGAATGCATTATTCGTGAGATGGCTAAATACGTGAAGGCTGATTTCGGTGCTATGTATACGGTAGATTCTGGAAGGAACATGCTAAGTCTGATATCCTGTTATGGATTTCCGAAGACTAATGGAAAAAAATACATTGGAGTAGATGAAGGTTGGACAGGATTGGCGATTGCCGAGAAAAAAAGCTTAATTTTTAGAGATATCCCTGAAAACTATACCAGGGTTAATTCCGCATTAGGTGAGGCGGTTCCAGGAGCCGTATTTATTCAACCTGTCTTTTTTCAGGAAACCCTCAAGGGAGTTATCGAGTTGGCTTTTTTAAATGATGTTCCTCAGGACACAGGGCCATTCTTTGATAAGGTTATTCATAGTGTGGGCGTGAGTATAAATGCGGCGGAAGCAAGAATTCAGATGCAGGATCTGGTCCATAAAACTCAACAGCAGGCAGAGGAGCTTGAAACGCAGCATGAGGAATTGCGGGTTACTAACGAGGAATTAATACGTAAAACTCAAATGCTTCAAGCTTCTGAAGAAGAGTTAATGGTACAGCAGGAAGAGCTGAAACAGACAAATGCGGAAATTGAAGAAAAAGCACAACTCCTGGAGGAAAAAAATAAAGCAATTGAATTAGCAAGAGAAGCAATTGCTTTGAAAGCTGAAGAATTGGAGTTGAGTAGCAGATATAAATCAGATTTCCTTGCTAACATGAGTCATGAGCTGCGGACTCCGTTAAATAGTATTCTCATTCTGGCTAAAATATTAAAGGAGAATAAACCTTTAAATCTCTCTGAAGAGCAAATAAAGTATGCCGGGGTTATTCATAACGCAGGTAGCGATTTGCTTTCCCTCATAAATGATATTCTTGATCTTTCTAAGATTGAATCCGGTAAGGTTGATCTTTCAATAGAAGAAGTAAAAGTGGATGAAATCAAGGTTGATTTAGAACTTCTTTTTAAAGAAGTTGCTAACACTAAAAAAATAAAATTCGGATTTAATGTAGCTCCAGAGATTCCGGATAATATTAAATCTGACAGAATGCGTGTGGAACAGATTCTTAAAAATCTTCTGTCAAATGCATTTAAATTTACTCAGGAGAAGGGGCAGGTTAGTGTTGATGTTGAGCTCGAAAAGCGCGGACACCACTACTATAGTGATAACCTAAAGGATAACGATACGACCGTGGTGGCATTCAGAGTGAAAGATTCCGGAATCGGCATTCCTGATGATAAGCAAAAAGTGATTTTTGACGCATTTCAACAAGCCGATGGATCAACGAGCCGAAAATATGGAGGCACAGGTTTGGGACTTTCAATCAGCAGGCAGTTAGCCAATTTGCTAGGAGGGGAGATACAAGTTGAAAGTGTTGTTAATCAAGGAAGTACATTTACGCTCTATCTTCCGATAGTAAATTATGTAAAGAAAGATAGCATTGCTGACACAAAAGCACCTGTGGCCGTTCCAACTCCGGTGCTTACTCCGAAAACAGAATCGTCTGAATCATTAAAACTTCCTGACGCTAATAGAGAATACACTCTGCTAATTATTGAAGATGATACCTATTTTGCAGATATCCTGAAAGATTATGCAGAAGACCGGGGATTTAAAACATTGATTGCTTATCAGGGAGACACAGGCTATCAAATGGCTAAGGAACACAGTCCAGATGCTATTGTTCTGGATATCATGTTGCCTGTAATAGACGGTTGGTCAGTGCTAAAGAAATTAAAAGATGACGATACAACCCGCGACATCCCAGTGCACTTAATGTCTGCCAAGGATGAAAAGGCGTCGAAAGCAAAGGAGCAGGGAGCTCTCGGATTCCTTCGTAAGCCAGTTGAAAAAGATGAATTACAGATGGCATTTGATCTGTTGATTAAAGAAACTGGAAATGTTAAATTATCGCGTGTTCTATTGGTGGAAGACCAGCAAATACAAAGTGATAACCTGGCTCTGCAGTTAAAATCGAAGAATATAAAAGTTGAGCAATCTTTTGATGGAGCGCAAACTATGAACATTCTTAGAAACGACACCTCTTTTGATTGTATCATTCTTGATTTAAAACTTCCCGATATTTCTGGCCTTGATTTGCTGGAAAAAATTAAAGCAGACATCAGACTTAGCACGATTCCGGTAGTTATTAACACTGCCATGGAAATGGATGGAGTGAGCATGACAAGGGTGCTTAAGCATACTGATGTGTTGGTGTTGAAGAATAACAAATCTAACGACAGGATATTGGATGAAGTGAATCTGTTTATGAACAAGATCAGAACAGATGATCCTGTACCAACAAAAACATTGCCGTATCAGGCGAGGATTTCCAATGACACAACTACATTGGAAAAAGCTCTGAGAAATCGGTCTGTTTTAGTTGTAGACGACGATATGCGTAATATCTTTGCGCTCACAAGTGCTTTGCAGGAATATAAGTTGAATATTCAGATTGCCAACAATGGGCTTGAGGCCCTGGAAAAATTAGACGAGTTTCCGGACACAGATATCGTATTAATGGATATTATGATGCCGGAGATGGATGGGTATGAAACGATGCAGGCTATTAGAAAGCAATCGCGCTTCGGCAAACTACCTATAATTGCGCTTACCGCGAAAGCAATGAAGGCAGATAGGGAAAAGTGTATTGAGGCTGGAGCTAACGATTACGTGTCGAAGCCTGTTGATATGGATAAACTACTTTCAATGATGAGGGTTTGGTTAAGTTAAGTATGAAAGAATCTGTGGTAGACGTAATTTCTTTTGAACAGATAGAGGAAATCATCGAGTGGGTTAATAAAATTCATGGATTTGACTTCAGTGGATACTCCCGGGCTTCATTAAAAAGGCGAATAACCCGCATAATGCAGCTTCAGCAACTTTCGATGTACGAGTTAAAGTCGTTGTTGGTGAATAACCCAACTTTTTTTGAAGAGTTTTTAATAGAAATCACGGTTAATGTTACAGAGATGTTTCGCGACCCTACCTTTTTCAAATCAGTTAGGGAGAAGGTATTACCTTATTTATCATCCTTCCAAAGAATAAAAGTATGGAATGCCGGATGTTCAACCGGTGAGGAGCTTTTCTCGTTCGCGATTCTATTAGATCAGGAGAATTTGTACAACAGATCTTTTTTATACGGAACAGATATAAATAGAAATGTATTAAATGTAGCGAAGAATGGCATCTATAATTTGAAGTTAATGAAGCAATATTCAGAGAATTATATGTTGACCGGTGCTGCCGGATCGCTGTCTGATTATTATGTAGCCAAGTACGATGCTGCAACCATTGTAAATAATTTAAGAAAAAATATCCTCTTTTCGGTTCATAATCTTGTTTCGGATGGAGTATTTAATGAGTTTCAATTGATTTCGTGCAGAAATGTAATGATATATTTTGATCTCGAGTTGCAGAATAAAGTGATAAATCTTTTTTATGAAAGTTTGTGCCCTTTAGGTTTTTTATGCCTCGGTGCTAAAGAAAGTCTGAGAAATGCCGAGCTTGCAAAAAAATTCAGGGTGATTGACAGAGTAGAAAATATTTATCAGAAAATTGGATGAGCTAATATTTCAAACTCAGTTTGGACCTAAAACGGCAAAGGTGCTGGTTATAGGATGTTCCGCAGGCGGTTTTACTTTGGTTTTTGATCTAATATCAAAACTGCCAGAGAACTTTCCACTTCCGGTTATCGTAATTATTCATCGAAGTAAGAAACACAAGTCATCAATAGAAGAATTGTTAAATAGTAAATCAAAAGTAATGGTAAAAGTTGCCAACGATAAGGATAAGCTTGAAAAAGGCACGGTTTTCTTTGCTCCTTCTGATTATCATCTTCTATTAGAACCAAATCAAACCTTCACTTTGGATTGCTCAGAACCAGTGTCATTCTCGCGTCCATCAATTGATGTTACTTTTCAGAGTGTTGCAGATGTATTTGAAAATCAAGTAATTGCAATTGTTTTGTCAGGCGCAAATGCCGATGGTGCGGAAGGAATTTGCTATATTCATGAAAAAAATGGATTTACTATCGTGCAAGACCCTGAGTTTGCAGAGGTTCGCACAATGCCTGAAGCGGCTATAAATAAATGTAGTGTGGATTTAGTGTTGTCTAATTTAGAAATTTATTCATTTATGGAGACTCTTGCATCAACCGTAGTAGGCCATCAATCATGACAGAGAAAGTTAACATATTGATTGTTGATGATAAAATCGAGAATATAATTGCTCTTGAAGCTCTTATACAACGCGATGATATCAGAATCCTCACAACTACATCTCCAAACGAGGCATTGAGATTGTGCTGGCAAAATGAAATTTCTATTGCCTTGGTTGACGTACAGATGCCTGAAATGGACGGCTTTGAACTGGTAGATATTTTAAAAAGCAACGCTAAGACCCGCGATATTTTGGTGGTTTTTGTCACAGCTATTTCCACCGAAACCAAATATGCGGTTAAAGGCCTCTCTACAGGTGCTGTCGATTATTTATATAAACCGCTGGATCCTTATATTACTAACGCCAAAGTCGACTCATTTATAACTCTGGTTCGTACACAGATAGAGATAAAACGAAAAAATATTGAGCTTGAAAGATATCAGGAAGAGCTAATCATAGCACGTGATCAAGCTGAGAAGGGGAAGAAAATTAAAGAACGTTTTCTTGCAAACATGAGCCATGAGATTCGTACGCCTTTAAATGGTATTCTCGGACTTGCCCATCTGCTAAAAAATACGGAACTAGATTCTGAGCAAACCCGAATGTTAGATCTTTTAAAGCTTTCGTCCGAAGCTTTGCTTGGGGTTATTAACGACATTCTTGACATATCTAAAATAGAGGCGGGCAAGTTTAAAATAGTTAGAAACGAGACCAATATCTCAAATCTATGTAAATCTGTTATTGATCTGCTTAAATATAAGGCAGAGGAGAAAGGGATTGGAATTAGTGTGGATCTTGACGATCAGGTTCCGCACTTAATAATGGCCGACTCGATGCGGCTGAACCAAATTTTGTTAAACCTGCTTTCAAATGCTATCAAATTTACTGATACAGGTTTTATAACGTTAAAGCTATCTATTGTAGATTTAAAAGAATGTAAAATCAAGCTGAAATTCAGCGTTATTGATTCTGGTATTGGTATTTCGGAAAATAAAATTGATAAAATTTTTGAGTCATTCGAACAGGCTGATGACGATACTGACCATAAGTATGGTGGTACCGGACTTGGGTTGTCCATAGTGAAAAAGCTTGTGGAATTAAAAGGTGGGGAGATAAATGTGATTAGTGAGTTTGGTAAGGGAAGTACTTTTTCATTTACGAACTGGTACGAAATAGCTGCAAATCAGAAACAGGCTACCCGCATTAACCCGGCGGATCTCGCGAAATTTGATAATGTGTCGGTATTGGTCGCTGAGGATAATGCCATCAACCAATTTATGATAAAGAAAATTCTGACAAGTTGGAATCTCACAGTCACAATAGTCGAGAATGGACAGCTAGCTCTTGACTGCTTAAAACAGAATATCTTCGACATTGTATTAATGGACACACATATGCCTGTATTAGGCGGATTTGAAGCTACTCGTAGAATACGTACTGAAATGCCCGAGGGTGTTAAAAATATCCCGATCATTTCGCTTTCGGCAGCTGTGTTAGAAGAAGAACTACAGCAAGCCTACGATGCTGGTGTAAATGACGTCGTGAGTAAACCTTTTGATTTAAGTGTGCTGCATCACAAAATAGAGAAGTTAATTAATCAATATCGCGAAGAATACCGCGTTCTTTAAAATTTAAATATCTGGTAACCTTAACAATAGAGATTTAATGGTAATTTCCTGAAAAAAATGTTTTGATATCTCAATAGAAACCTTACTTTTGCAGTCCTGTTGAAATCCTAATGCGGAAGTGGCGTAATTGGTAGCCGCACCAGACTTAGGATCTGGCGCTTCACGGCGTGGGGGTTCGAGTCCCTTCTTCCGCACTAATTCCCTCTGAGAAATCGGGGGGAATTTTTTATATAGATACGAACGTAATATTTTTCAATAATGAATATCACTCAGGAGAAAATCAATAATCTTAATTCAGTTCTTACTGTAAAAATCCAACCGGAAGATTACCGTGAGCGTGTGGAAAAAGCAATTAAGTCTCAAGCGAAAAAAGCTAAACTGCCAGGATTTCGTCCCGGTATGGTGCCATCTTCCCATATTAAAAGAATGTATGGTAAAAGCATTTTAGTTGATGAAATTAATAACCTGTTAAGTGACACACTTAATAATTACATTAACGAAAACAAACTTGAAGTTCTGGGTCAGCCTCTTCCTAAGGTAGACGACGGTAAAGAATTCAATTGGGATTATAACGATGAGTTTGAGTTTAATTATGAACTAGGATTAGCACCTGATTTTGAATTGAATTTCTCGCCAAGCGACAAGTTGCCTTATTATCAGATAAAGGTTGATGCCGAAACTCTTGATTCCAGGACAAAAAATCTTCGGAAAAGTTATGGCAAAATGACAAACCCTGAAGTTTCGGCAGATGAAGATGTTTTATATTCAGAATTGGTGCAATTATCTCCTGATGGCTCTGTTTTTGAAGACGGAATATCAAATACAGCTTCAGTAAGGATTGATTTAGTTAAAGACGAAAAAATTAAAAGCTCGTTAATCGGCTTAAAAGTTGGCGACGTTGTTGAGTTAGATCTGCAAAAAGCTTTCGATAATAATGAGACGGTGATTGCAAAACTTCTTAATATCCCCGAAGGAGATGCAAAAGACTTGCAGTCGAAATTCCAGATAACGGTGAAAAACGTAAACCGTTTAGAGGAGTCTGATTTGAATCAGGAGTTCTTTGATAAAATATTCCCCGAAGGAAATATAACAACTGAAGAGGAGTTTAAAGCTAAGATTACTGAAGAACTTGAAGGTATGATGGCTCAAAATGCTGATCAGAAACTTCACAACGATTTAGTGAACTTTGGTCTGGAAAAAGTGAAACTGGAATTGCCTGATGATTTTCTTAAACGCTGGTTGAAAGAAACGAACCAAAACATAACAGCTGAGGAGCTCGAAAGTGGTTATGGCGATTTCGCCCGCAATTTAAAATGGACCCTTATTGAAAATAAGATCATAAAAGAAAATCAAATTGAGATAAAATACGAGGATGTGTTGGCTTCGGCTAAACAAAAGTTAGATGCTCAATTCAGAATGTATAGCCCTCAGGCACTTCCTGAAGAGCAATTAACTCAGTACACAGTTCAGTTTTTGCAAAATAAAGAGAATGCGAACAGAACTTTTGAGGAAGTGAAAGGACAAAAAGTGTTTGAATACCTGAAAAGTGTTGTTACTTTAGATAAAAAAGAAATAGAGTATAATAAATTTATAGAGTTGAACTAGTGGTGATTGTTGCGGATTGATGTCATTCTGTTATAATTTATTGAAACTTATATTAAACTTTCCACTGTTAAAACTGTATAACTATTGACTATGAATATTGATAAAAAGGAGTTTCGTAACTATGCTGTAAAGCATCACCGCATAGGTAGCCAGCACGTTGATAAATTTATTGGACGGGTAGAATCAAACTATCCAAAGTCAATGACCCCATACATTATAGAGGAGCGTCAGTTGAACGTAGCTCAAATGGATGTGTTTTCGCGCTTAATGATGGATCGCATCATCTTTTTGGGAGATGCAATTTATGACCAGAACGCAAACATCATCCAAGCTCAATTGTTGTTTTTACAGTCTACAGATAACAAACGGGATATTCAGATTTATATCAATTCCCCCGGAGGTTCTGTTTATGCTGGTTTAGGTATATATGATACTATTCAGTATATCACACCGGATGTAGCAACAATTTGTACCGGAATGGCTGCTTCAATGGGAGCAGTATTATTATGCGCCGGCGCTGAAGGGAAAAGAGCAGCTTTACCACATTCAAGGGTAATGATTCATCAGCCTTCAGGTGGAGCTCAGGGTGTCGCTTCAGATATGGAAATCAATCTGAGGGAAATGCTTAAGTTGAAAAAAGAATTATACGATATAATCTCGCAGCATTCCGGCCAGACTTACGAATGGGTAGAGAAAGCTTCTGATCGTGATTATTGGATGATAGCCAGTGAAGCCAAAGAATTCGGAATGATAGATGAAGTTCTTGGTGTAAGTGGGAGTAAAGAATAAAAAGTGATGAGTAAAAGTAAAGATATCAAATGCTCTTTCTGTGGTTCAGGGAAGCAGGATACGCTCATGTTGATTGCTGGATTGGATGCACATATTTGCGATAAATGTGTGGCTCAGGCAAATCAGATTTTATCTGAAGAGTTGTCTACCAGGAAAAACAAAACAGCGCAGTCGGCTTTAACGCTGATGAAGCCGATGGAAATAAAAAGTCATTTGGATCAATACGTAATTGGCCAGGATGATGCAAAGAAGGTTTTGTCTGTTGCCGTCTATAATCACTACAAACGTCTTAATCAAAAAGTCGATAAGGATGAAATAGAGATTGAGAAATCTAATATCATCATGGTAGGTGAGACTGGAACTGGTAAAACTCTTTTAGCGAAAACTATTGCCAAAGTTTTACACGTACCTTTCTGTATTTGTGACGCAACTGTGTTAACCGAAGCAGGCTATGTTGGCGAGGATGTTGAAAGTATTTTAACACGATTGCTGCAAGCTGCTGATTATGATGTTGCTGCGGCAGAACGTGGTATTGTTTATATTGATGAGGTTGATAAAATTGCCCGTAAGAGCGATAATCCTTCAATTACCCGTGATGTGTCCGGCGAGGGTGTTCAACAGGCTTTATTGAAAATTCTGGAAGGAACGATGGTTAATGTACCACCTCAGGGCGGGCGTAAACATCCTGATCAGAAAATGATAGCAGTTAACACTAACAATATCCTGTTTATTTGTGGCGGAGCTTTTGACGGCATCGAGAAAAAGATTGCTAATAGACTGCGCACACAGACAGTGGGTTATAAGGTTAATAACGAGGATGTTAATATCGATTTGAAAAATCTATATAAATATATTACGCCTCAGGATCTGCGTTCTTTTGGATTAATTCCCGAGTTAATTGGACGTTTGCCTGTAATAACCAGCTTGAATCCATTAGATAGAGCGGCTTTGTTAAATATTCTTACGGAACCGAAGAATTCATTAACCCGCCAGTACACCAAATTATTTGAATATGAAGGTGTGAAGCTGGAATTTGAGAAGGAAGTTTTAGAGTTCATTGTAGATAAAGCAATGGAATTTAAATTAGGAGCACGTGGATTACGTTCAATATGTGAAGCAATTATGATTGATGCCATGTTTGAAATGCCTTCGGAAAAGCATCATGATAAAGAACTTTATATAACCTTGGATTATGCGGTTGATAAATTTTCAAAATCGGATATTAAAAAATTAAAAGTTGCTTAATGAAAACCCCGATTTATCGGGGTTTTTTGTTTTATATTAGAATAAATGAATGAAGAAAAAGAGATAAAGCAAGATCCGGAAATAGTTGAAAGCGCCAAGAAAGTAAAGGAGGTAGAATCTCCTGTCAGAAAAGGCCTTAAAACTAAAGAAGAGATCGTCAAAAACTGGCTTCCGCGATATACCGGACGACCTCTTGACCAGTTCACTGATTTTATTCTGCTTACCAACTTTTCGAAATATTTGCAGTTGTTTTCAGAGTGGAACAACGACGCACCGATCATGGGACTTGATAAACCTATGCAAAGCGTATCGGCTGCCGGAATTACGATTATAAATTTTGGTATGGGAAGTCCTCTGGCGGCTACTATGATGGATTTATTATCAACTATTCATCCAAAGGCGGTGCTGTTTTTAGGGAAATGCGGCGGTATAAAAAAGAAGAATAATATCGGCGATTTAATCTTGCCGATTGCAGCAATACGCGGAGAGGGTACCTCAAATGATTACTTTCCACCCGAAGTTCCTGCTTTACCTTCTTTTGCCTTACAAAAAGCTATTTCAACCACAATTCGCGATCATTCAAGAGATTACTGGACAGGAACGGTTTACACTACCAACAGACGCGTTTGGGAGCATGATAAAAGCTTTAAAAAATACTTGAAAACTTTAAGGGCAATGGCCATAGATATGGAGACAGCCACAATATTCTCAACCGGATTCGCAAACAAAATTCCCACAGGCGCTTTGTTATTGGTATCAGATCAGCCAATGATCCCGGAAGGTGTTAAAACAACTGAAAGCGACTCCAAAGTAACTGAACAGTATGTAGAAACACATCTTAAAATTGGTATAGATTCGCTGAAGCAATTAATAAATAATGGCCTTACAGTTAAACATCTGAAGTTTTAATTTCGTCTGCTTTTAATTTTACTTCTTACTTTTGATTTTTTCTCTTCCATTTTTTTAAATTTATAGGATGTGGTACAGTAATATTCTTGAAACTATTGGAAATACGCCATTGGTTAAATTAAACAAGGTTACGAAGGATGTTAAGGCAACGGTTTTAGCAAAACTTGAAATAACTAATCCAGGTAACTCTATAAAAGACCGGATGGCTCTTCAGATGATAATTGATGCAGAGAGCGAAGGGAAACTTAAACCCGGCGGAACTATAATAGAAGGTACATCCGGTAATACTGGCATGGGGCTGGCGATTGCTGCCGCCGTTAAAGGATACAAATGTATTTTTACTACCACAGATAAACAATCGAAAGAAAAAATTGATGCTTTGCGGGCATTCGGGGCAGAGGTTATTGTGTGTCCGACGAATGTCGAACCGGAGGACCCCAGATCTTACTATTCTGTTGCAACTCGTTTACAAAAGGAAATTCCAAATTCATGGAAGGCAAATCAATACGATAATCTGTCGAATACGAAAGCTAATTATGAACAAACAGGTCCTGAGATCTGGGAGCAAACAGAAGGCAAGATAACACATTTAGTTGTTGGTGTTGGAACGGGAGGAACTATATCTGGTGCCGGAAAGTTCCTGAAAGAAAAGAATCCGAATATTAAGTGTTGGGGGATTGATACTTATGGATCTGTATTTAAAAAGTATAAGGAAACCGGTATTTTCGATAAAAACGAGATTTATCCTTACATAACCGAGGGAATCGGAGAGGATTTTTTGCCCAAAAATGTTGATTTTTCTGTCATCGACCATTTCGAAAAAGTGACCGATAAAGATGCTGCGTTAATGACCAGAGAAATTGCTTTAAAAGATGGCATTTTTGCTGGAAACTCTTCAGGCGCGGCAATCGCAGGATTGATTCAAATGAAGGATCAGTTAAAAGAAGATGACCTGATTGTAGTTATTTTCCATGATCATGGTACTCGTTATCTGGCCAAGATGTATAACGAAGATTGGCTACGTGAACGCGGCTTTCTGAAAGATGAAAAAGTAACAGCTAGAACTATCCTCAGTAAACGTGAACGCCAGGAGATGGTAACTATTGAGGCTCATAAGACTGTAATAGAAGCAATAAATACTCTCAAAGCTTTAAATATTTCTCAGCTTCCGGTAACAAAAAATCAACAGATAATAGGTAAAATAACCGAGAACGATATTTTCTCCTGTCTTTTTGAGGATCCTTCTATCAAGTCGAGCCCTATAACCTCAATTATGACGGAGCCGTTTCCAATTGTAGATTTGAATACTTCAATTGACAAGATTTCTTCATTGATTAACAAAGAAAGTACAGCGGTAATGGTTGTGGATGAATTTAATAAACTTGAGATTATCACTCAATTTGATATCATTAATGCGATATCAGTGTAGATTTTAATTGTCATCGGATGATTTTCATTCATCCGATGACTAGAAGTTTAATGCGATTTTGGCATGGCATCAATTCTCTTGATCTCAGCCCCCAATGCTCTTAAGCGAATGTCAATATCCTGATAGCCTCTCTCAATCTGTTCGATACTGTGAATTATTGAAGTACCACTTGCAGAAAGTGCAGCTATAAGTAATGATACTCCTGCACGAATATCAGGGGAGGTCATTTCTATACCGCGCAATTTTACCTGCTTGTTAAGCCCCATCACAGTGGCTCTGTGCGGATCGCATAAGATAATCTGCGCACCCATATCAATTAGCTTATCCACAAAGAACAAACGGCTTTCAAACATCTTTTGATGTATCATTACGTTCCCTTTTGCCTGAGTGGCTACCACTAAGATAATCGAAAGTAAATCAGGGGTGAATCCCGGCCAGGGAGAATCTGCAATGGTTAGAATTGAACCGTCAATAAAGGTATCTATTTCGTAATTAGATTGAGAAGGGATATAAATATCGTCACCACGTAGTTCAAAGTTTATTCCAAGCCTTCTGAATACGTTTGGAATTATTCCCAGCTCTTCAAAGCATACGTTTTTAATGGTGATTTCAGACTCTGTCATCGCCGCTAAGCCGATGAAGGAACCAATTTCAATCATATCTGGCAGAAGTCTGTGTTCGGTGCCACCTAATTCAGAAACTCCTTCAATCGTCAGTAAATTAGATCCTATTCCGGATATTTTGGCTCCCATTCTATTCAGCATCTTGCAGAGTTGCTGTAAGTAAGGCTCGCAAGCAGCGTTGTATAGAGTCGTAGTTCCTTTCGCTAGAACAGCTGCCATAACAACGTTTGCCGTTCCGGTTACAGAAGCTTCATCTAAGAGAATATAGGTTCCTTTTAGATCCGTGGCATCGACGTTGAAAAAGCTTGTTTCCGCATTGTAATTAAATTTAGCCCCTAGTTTTTCAAATCCAAGAAAGTGGGTGTCAAGTCTTCTTCTTCCAATTTTATCGCCGCCTGGTTTTGGGATGGCAGCCTTTCCGAAGCGTGCCAGTAGGGGGCCCACGATCATGATTGAACCCCTCAGACTTCCTCCTTTAGACTTAAATTCCTGAGATTGAAAGAGATCAAGATTTATATTTTTAGCTTCAAAAGTATAAGTGTCTTTGTTTATACGGTTAATAGTAACTCCTAAATCTCCAAGCAGGACAATTAGCTTATTTACATCAACAATATCTGGTATATTACTTATAGTGACTTTCTCTGGTGTTAATAAAACAGCAGCCAGTACTTGTAGAGCTTCATTTTTGGCTCCCTGAGGGATAATTTCTCCCTTCAGCGGTTTGCCGCCGTGAATTTCGAATGCATTCATGGATTAAAAAGGTTTAAAGCTGTAAAAGGTTTAATTTAATATCGTTTCCCGTTATTTTTTGGGCGGTTTCCCTGATTACGAGAAGGACTACTATTGTTTTGCCGCGGTTTATTATTGTTTCCATTACTCGAAGCACTCTTCTGTCTAACTCCGGGGGCATTAGGCCTTACTTCAATTTTATGTAAATTAAAGTTTTCGTCTAAAACCAATTCTCCGTTTGATAAGGCTTTTAAGTCGCTGATAATGGTTTCGTCGGCCACAGTATCCTTGTTCCAGGTAACGTAAGCCATTTTCATGAAGTTCGCGATAGACTGAATCATTGTTTGTCTTCGCTGAGGATCTTCAATTGATTTGGCTTTTTTTATCATTACCTCCACGGTTTTACCGTAGTGTTTAAACCTGATTCGATGTTGCGGATAGGCTAGAGGGGCCGGTTTGAAATGAATTGCATCCTCTGCCGGTTTCGGATAACTGGAATCAACATCAATCTGGAAATCAGAAATAATGTGAAGGTGATCCCACAATTTATGTTTGAAATCGGCGACATCACGTAAGTGTGGATTTAAAAAACCCATAAGGTCGATAACAACCTGTGCGTGTCTGTTACGTTCCTCTTTGGTAGGTAAAGTGCAAATATAGGCTACCATGTTTTGAACATTCCGGCCGTATTCTGCAAGGATTAGTTTTTTCCTTGATGTATTATAATCAAATGTCATGTCTGTTTTAATCTTTTGGAGGGAAAATTCCCAGCCGGGATCGCTGTTTCAGTAAAGCTCGGGAATTTACGATACTATACGAAGTTTAGCAAATTTAAGTAAAAGTTGTTTCTGTCCAAGCTCTTTGAAAAATATTGTTGCTTTTATGTCCGGTTTATTCCCTTCTAAGGTCAAAACCTTTCCAAAACCAAAGCGTTCATGCTCAACATCCATGCCAACCTGAAGGTTCGAAGTATCCGAAGGCGCAAATCCCGCGCTCGGAACATGGGCTTTAGGTAGTATCGAAGTAGTTTTGGGTGCAGTTGCGGGTTTAGGTTTCGAAAACGCGTCGCTGCCCGACTGACTGCTCCATGAACTTCTTTCCTGATTGAAAAACGGATTTTCAGGCTTTTGTTGTTGCTTAAAATCCAGTTCTAAATATTGAGGATTGATCTCATCGATAAAACGACTTGGTTCACAGCTTGTCAATGTTCCCCAACGGTAACGTGAAGTAGCATAAGAAATTGTCAGTTTTTTCTCTGCTCTGGTTATTGCTACATAAAATAATCGGCGTTCCTCTTCTAAGTCAGCTCTCGAGTTTAATGACATTTGTGAAGGAAAAAGGTTTTCTTCTAAACCCACAATACAAACGTTTTTAAATTCCAATCCTTTGGCCGAGTGAATGGTCATTAAGGAAACGGTGTCGGCATTCGGATTTTTATCGTTGTCGTCGTTAGTTAAAAGTGCGATGTCCTGCATAAAGATATCCAGACCTTTTTCTTCAATATCTTCTCGTTCGCTGAATTCTTTTATACCATTTAATAGTTCCTGAATATTTTCGTAACGGTTTAGTCCTTCGACTGATTTATCATCATACAGATCCTTTAACAGTCCTGAATGCTGAGCAATATGCAATGCACAATCGTAAGCAGAATGTGTTTTTGCCAACACCTGGAAACTTTGGATAATGGTTCCGAAATTGCCCACGGAAGCAGCACTTCTTGCATCAAGGTATTTGTTTGCATCAATTATTACTTCCCACAAAGTGAGATCATTTTTATCTGCAGCAATAATTATGCGTTCTATTGTTGTATCGCCAATTCCTCGTCTCGGATAATTAATAACACGCTTTAAAGCTTCCTCATCATTAGGATTAAAAGTAAGGCGAAAGTAGGCGATAAGGTCTTTTATCTCTTTACGTTGATAAAAGGAAAGTCCGCCGTATATTTTGTAAGGGATATTTAACTTTCGTAAGGCTTCCTCCATCGCTCTCGATTGTGCATTGGTACGATAGAGAATAGCAAAGTCATTATAATTATACCCTTTGGACGCTCTTTCCTGTGCAATACCTTCGGCAATTATTTTACCTTCCTCATTGTCGCTGAATGCCCTGGCGATCTTAATTTTATCACCCGTTTCATTTTCGGAAAAAACGGTTTTTTTAAGCTGATTTTGATTGTTGGCAATAATGCTGTTGGCCGCATTTACAATGTTTTGAGTAGATCGATAGTTCTGCTCAAGTTTAAAAACTTTTAAATCAGGATAGTCTTTTTCGAAATTTAAAATATTTTGGATATTGGCTCCGCGAAATGCGTAAATACTTTGGGCATCATCACCAACTACGCAGATATTTTCATTAATAGCCGCAAGTTTTTTTACAATCAGATACTGAGAGTAGTTCGTGTCCTGATACTCATCAACCATGAGGTATCTGAATTTATTTTGATACTTATATAAAACATCAGGATGCTCGCGCAGGAGAACGTTTGTTTTAAATAGTAAATCATCAAAATCCATTGCTCCGGCTTTAAAGCAGCGTGCAGCATAAATCTGGTAAATTTCTCCTAGTCTTCCTCTGCCGGTTGAGAAGTCTTCTGACTGGATATGCTCATTTTTTAAGTATTCTGCCGGAGAAATCAAATTGTTTTTTGCAGACGAAATCCTATTATAGACGAAGTTTGCGTTGTACAATTTATCGTCCAATTGCTGTTCTTTAAGAATTGCACGCAGAAGACTTTTGCTGTCGTCGGTGTCGTATATCGTGAAATTATTAGGATAACCTATTTTATTGGCTTCAACTCGTAATATTTTAGCAAAAACGGAGTGAAACGTGCCCATCCAGATGTTTTTCGCTTCTGCACCTACGGCTTTCATAATCCGTTCACGCATTTCTTTTGCGGCTTTATTCGTGAACGTTAATACCAATATATTGAAGGGATCGACCCCTTGCGTAATTAAATGAGCTACGCGGCAGGTAATTACACGTGTTTTACCAGAGCCGGCACCTGCAACTATCATTACCGGTCCACTCGTTTGTTCTACTGCCTCTTTTTGTGAAGGATTTAACCCTTTTAAATAATCCAAACCTAATCCCTTTTCAATAATATCTAAATGTTTTATCGGCGATGAAACCTCATAAATTGTAATTCTCCATTTTTTAGTGGAAAGATTATGCCAGTTTCAAATGGCTAAATTAAAAAATTGCCGAGGAATTTCCGTTTAGGATTTGTTTTCTTTATCCACAGGCTTGGGTATTAACCCCGGTTCGGATAGATTATGCAGGACATCGTTGATGTTGATAATCCGATCGTCTATTTCATTGACGCACTTACTTATTTCAACAATGAAATCTTTGTCTTCAATTAGCGATTCTTTCTCCAGAATCATTAATCCTTTCATTGTTGCTATAGGTCCTCGGATTTGATGGGATAAATGTGCCGAGTATTCTGAAAGTTTTCTGTTTTTAATTTTCAGGTCGATTGTCCGCTGATGGATGATGTCTTCAAGGTTGTGATTTACTCTATTGAGATTTTCTTTTTGCAGCGAGATTTCCTGATTTAGAACACTCAGGATCTTGTTGGTTTTCGCCTTCTTTTTAATATTTAAATACAGGATAATTATAAGAATGATGGCTAATAATAAAACGATTATGGAAGCTAAGAAAATAATTTTATTAGTTTTCGCTTTCTCTAGTTTTATGGCACTTTCTTTTTCTCGGGCAGCAAACATTGACTGCTCTTCGAACAGCCCGAATTTTTTTGAGATATTATTCTGCAACTCTATACTGTCCTGAGTATACAATTCCTGAAGGTACCTCAATGCCTCCTTATAGTTTTTACGACTGTTTTCGAATTGATAGGAGGTTTTAAGCAAATCGCTTTGGAGTTTGGTCGATTTACCCTCGATTGCGTAAGATTTACCCTCTTTTAGATAATATTCCGCTTTCTTGTAATCTTTTTTCTCTGTATAGACAGAAACCAGGGTAAGATTAATACTGGCAATAGCGCTATTTAACTGTGCCTCTTTTGCCTTTTGGTTTGCTTCAAGTAATAATTTTTCAGCTTTTTGGGGATCTCCCATACTATAGTAAATAACTCCTTGATTCTGCAGAGAAAGAGTAGTGCCAATGTCGTTTTTCAAGTTTAAAAATAACGCATAGCTTTTTTCGAAATGCTTTAAAGCCTTGCTGTATTCATTTTTACGATAATTTATTATGCCGATATTTAGATAAGAGCTGGCAATAAGATCTGAGATATTTAGCTTTATAGCCAGACTCAGAGCTTTGGTGAAAAATTCTAAAGCTTTATTGTAATTTATTTCTTTATAAAGATTCCCTATATTATTATAGATTTTAGCTTCTCCGTGAGTGTTCTTGCTTTCTTTGAATTTTGAAAGGGATATTAGGTAATTAGCAATTGCTTTATCGTTCTTTCCTAAATAAGAATATCCAATACCTAAAATTCTATAGGCTTCTGCGATGCCATTCTTATAATCAGCTTTTTTTGCTAACGTTAATGCCCTGTTGCCTAAATAAATTGTCTTTTCAGGATCAGTTAATCTAATATCATAACCCGATTTGTTTAGTAAATCGACACTGGAACTATCTTTCGGCGTCTTTACGCTCGAAAAAGAAGCGAGAGAAAAAAGTATTGAACACGTGTATAAAATTAAAAGCCGAAAATTCATGATTAAAAGGAACGAAAGGTAGGCATATTTTATACTTTTATCTCAGTCGATTTGTTACATTTATTTTACAATTTAACCAAAAATTTAATTTTAAGAAGAACCGACATGAAAAAAATCTTATTAGTAGTAGCGGTTGCAGCAATCGGAATGGTATCCTGCAAAAAAGAAGAAGAAGTAAAGCCATCAAAAGTTGAGAATGCCACCATGGGCGGCGGAGCAACGAGTGTAATGCTTGGCATGGATTAATTAAATAAAGCAAAGAAAGAACGACATGAAAAAAATCTTATTAGTACTAGCGGTTGCAGCAATCGGAATGGTATCCTGCAAAAAAGAAGAAGAAGTAAAGCC
>CAMPKC010000042.1 GCA_946887045.1 uncultured Sphingobacteriaceae bacterium
GCTTTATTACTCTCTGAATAAACACTTTGAATTTCGAAAATACGACAAAAATTTAAAATCGAGAATTCAATTTTTTAATTCACAAAAATTGCTACTTTTGCCCCGGGTTAGTCTCCTACGATCAGCTCCTCTTGAACTCCCCCAGGGTGGGAACGCAGCAAGGGTAGAGAGTTGTAGCGGTGCGATAGGAGGTGCTAGCCCACTTTTTTTTCTCTTTTTACTATCATCAGATTCTTTTTAATAGTATATTTTCTTTATATCAGCAATTTTATTAAATTCGCTGGATAAATTATAAGTGTCAATCAGACAATTTTACAACTTAATACTCAATATGAAATTTTTTATCGATACCGCCAATCTTGCTCAAATTAAGGAAGCTCACGACATGGGCGTTTTAGATGGAGTGACGACCAACCCAAGCTTAATGGCTAAAGAAGGAATCACCGGTCATGAAAACGTTATCAATCATTATAAAGCAATTTGTGAAATCACTGACGGAGATGTAAGTGCAGAAGTAATTGCCACTACAGTTGACGAAATGATAGCCGAAGGCGAAGCCCTTGCTAAATTACATCCGAGAATTGTGGTAAAAGTTCCAATGATCAAAGAGGGTGTAAAGGCGATTAAATATTTCACATCAAAAGGAATTAAAACCAATTGCACCCTAGTATTTTCAGCAGGTCAGGCATTGCTTGCAGCGAAAGCCGGCGCTACTTACGTGTCACCATTTATCGGCCGTCTGGATGATGTTGCAACTGATGGATTAACCCTTATCGAAGACATCCGCTTGATTTACGATAACTATGGTTATACTACGCAAATATTGGCAGCATCAGTTCGCCACCCAATGCACATAGTGAATTGCGCAAAAATCGGTGCAGACGTGATCACTGCTCCCCTATCTGCCATTGCAGCATTATTAAAACATCCATTAACTGATAACGGACTGGCCCAGTTTTTAGCAGATCATGCTAAAGCAGCAGGGAAATAATACATTATTATTTATAGCGTAATTATTTAAAGGCATGAAGATTGTAATCTTTGTGCCTTTAATCGTTTATTACGGCCCCTGAACATTTTACCCAGAATTGACGACATGGTCCAATAAGTTATAAAAACGACGCGAACACTCCTTATCTTTGTATCGATGAATATTCAAAATCTGTTGCAGAGAGCTCTCTCCTACGACTTTCTTACTATTGAAGAAGGCGTTTACCTTTTCAAAAATGCAAGCACCGCAGACTTAATGTATACCGCAAATGAACTGCGCAAACAGCAAGTTCCACATGGAAAAGTAACATGGCAGATTGATAGAAATGTGAATACGACTAATGTATGCATTGCGAATTGCAAATTTTGCAACTTCTTCAGAAGACCAGGCCATGCAGACAGCTATATTACAGATATAGAAACATATAAGAAAAAAATTGAAGAAACATTTCAGTTTGGCGGAGATCAGCTCTTGCTTCAAGGTGGACACCATCCAGACCTCGGCTTGCAATTTTACGCTGATTTGTTTAAAAAACTTAAAGAGCTCTATCCTGCACTCAAGCTTCATTCATTAGGTCCGCCAGAAATTGCCCACATCGCAAAATTAGAAGGATTGAGCCATACAGAAGTTTTAAAAACCCTTGTAGAAGCAGGGCTCGATTCTTTACCAGGTGCCGGAGCTGAAATACTGAACGACCGCGTTAGAAGATTGATATCAAAAGGAAAATGTGGAGGACAAGAATGGCTGGATGTTATGCGAGCCTGTCATCAGTTAAATATTCCAACTTCTGCGACCATGATGTTCGGCCATGTGGAGACAATAGAAGAACGATTCGAACATTTGGTGTGGATACGTCAGGTTCAATCCGAAAAACCTGAAAATGCTCACGGGTTTATCGCTTTTATCCCTTGGCCTTTTCAGGATGATGCGACTTTATTAAAACGTGTCAGAGGAATAAGTAATGAAGTAACTGCAGATGAATATATTCGCATGATTGCGTTGAGTAGATTAATGCTTCCGAATATAAAGAACATTCAAGCGTCCTGGTTAACAGTCGGAAAGCAGGTTGCTCAAATTTGCTTACATGCTGGTGCAAACGACTTTGGGTCAATTATGCTGGAAGAAAACGTAGTGAGCGCCGCAGGTGCACCGCACCGCTTCACTTCCGGAGGAATACAGGAGGCTATACGAGAAGCTGGATTTGAACCGCAACTTCGCACTCAGAAATACGAATTTCGTGAAATTCCACCTCAAATAGTACAACAAACAATAAATTACTAAAGCAGTATAAAATTATGAGTTTTAGGTAAATTTCGTTAGAATTACCTATGCCTTTAAACGCACTTATAGTTGATGACGAAGAATACAGTAGAAAGTCTCTTTACTTTTTACTTCAGGAAAACTGTCCCGAAATAACTGTCGTGGGAATTGCCGGTTCTGTTGCCGAAGCCCGAAAGATCATTCAGGAAAATTCATTTGACCTCGTCTTTCTGGATATTGCCATGCCCAAAGAAAATGGATTTGAGCTTTTACCACTACTCCAAGAAAAAAACATACTGGTTGTTTTCATAACCGCTTTTGATCAATATGCATTGAAAGCACTCAAAGCGAGTGCTGTTGATTATCTGTTAAAACCGATTGATATTAATGAATTGAAAGAGGCGGTCCAGAAATCGATTGACCGGATAAAGATTCGCAACACTTCACGTCAAACCGCCGGCAATCCATCCCTGGTTACATTGACTGAAAATCTAAGTTCAAAAAACAAAATCGATAAAATCACGCTTCCACATACGCACGGATTTCACATAATCGATACAAACAACATAATCTATATTGAAGCGGACAGCAATTATTCGGTTTTTCACCTTAGAAATGCTGGGAATCTGGTCATATCAAAACCTCTGAAAGAATTTGAAGATATGCTTGATGATGACTTTGCAAGAATACATAAATCAGCGATCATCAACTTAAATTACGTAAAAAGTTATTCAACCAAACATGGTTTCGAAGTGATCCTGGAAAAAGACATTGTGTTGCCTGTATCCAGAAGGCGTTCTGCAGAGTTTCAGGAAAAGTTACGGGAGTTTATATTGACAAAAAAAAACAACACCTAATACATTGAGAAATCTCATAAACTATATACTGTTATTCGTCTGGTTTTTCTCCTTACCCTCATATCTTGCGGCCCAGACATTAGGATTCAAGAATTATACAGTAAATAGTGGCCTGGCGAATTCAACAGTATATCACATGAATCAGGATTCAAAAGGATTTATATGGTTTGCAACAGAAAGTGGTGTAAATAGATATGATGGCCAGGCATTTCAGACTTTTACTATGGACGACGGACTGTCGGACAATGAAGTACTTCAAATACAGGAGGACTCTAAGGGGCGTACCTGGTTTTTAACTTTAAATGGCAAGCTTAGCTATTATTACAACAACAAGTTTTACAACGCAAGCAATGACAGTTTATTGAGCAAAACTTTTTGTAAAGCCAGTTTTGTTTCTTTTTTCGAAGATTCAAAGCAAAGGCTGTGGTTTTCCACCAATCAAAGAGAAATGGTGATGATTGACGGCAAATCAGTTAAAATCTTTTACTCGGCTAGCCAATCGTTTACTAACTCGGTAATTGCGGAAAACAAGCTATCTGAAATTCTGATTTTCAATCGGAATGCCATTTACAAATATGACGGCAAGGGTTTTACTGAACTTAACGTTAAACTTTATCCACTATCTGCTAAAACTTTGCTTTATAGCAAAACCGACAGAAAGGTCTCATTTATTTCGAGATCAGGTTTAGTTGAGCTAAAGAACGGCCAGGCGGTAATTGAAGGAAAAATTCCATCACACGTTTTGCAAAAAGGAATAAGCAACTTTTTTTTCGACAAGAAAAAGAACCTTTGGATAAATACCATGGGAAACGGCACGTACTTACTTGATACCTTCTCAAACACCAAAAATCTATTAAAAGGAAAATATATCACCCATAGCTTGCAGGATATGAATGGGAATATATGGATTTCCACAATTGGTAACGGCGTTTATATGTTACCAGAAACGGCCAGCAGCATGCAGCATTATACCGTAAGTGAAGGATTATTTTATAGCTCGGTACACAGCATAACCCGAACTCCGGACAAGAATATAATCCTGGGATTGAGAAACGGGAATCTGACACTAATGAGTCGAAAAAAATTGACGTACAAACCATTAAGCAGTTCGCATTCTGGTTATAATCCTATCAAAAAGCTTCATTACGACCCGCAAAATAAATCTATTTGGTTTGCATCCAATAGTAATTTAGGCGAGATCAGTTCAAATTTTAAACGTATCAGGTATCTTAAGGAAAGGGACAACCTAACCTATTCTCTTAAATCATTCAGCATCAGCAAAAGTGGAAAGCTAGCAATTGCTCTTGCAGGCGGCGTTGATATCCTTGAAAATAAAAATGCAGAACTCGTTTTCGAGACGCCAAACCTTAGCAATCCTTCATCACATTTCCCTTTCAGGGCCTATACTGTATTTTACGACTCAGATGAAAGGTTATGGTTCTCGAATATAAATGGCTTACACTACTACAATAAAAACCAGCTCGTGGAGCTATTTAACACTATACCACAGCTTAAACAAAGAATAACAAATATTACAGAACTACCAGACAAAACGATTGTCTGCGCCAGTTACGGATTCGGAATATTTTTTATAAAAAACTTCCGGTTAATCAGGTCAATCACCACAAAGCACGGTTTGGGCAGTAACATTTGCAAAAAGGTTTTCTACGCCGAAAATTGCATATGGGTCATAACAGGCAAGGGGATTAGCAGAATTTCAAAAAATTTAGAAAGAATTGATAATTTTCATAAAGAAAATGGTTTACTTTCAAATGAGATAAACGATGCGATTGTTGATAATGACTCCGTTTACGTTGCTTCAAATAGCGGCCTGTCTATCTTTCCGGCAGACTTACAGCTTAAAAGGAAAAATAGAATTCCATTAAACTTAAAATCCATTCTAATTAATAATCGGGAAGTTGATTTATCGGAAAAAATTGAGTTGAACCACAGATCGAATAACGTTACTATAAACTATATCGGCATCGACTTTAATAATCCTTCGGAAATAATATACGAATACCGCTTGAAAGACGATCTGAGATGGAACACTACCACTAATAACACAATCGAATTTGGCTCTTTAGAACCTGGAGAATACCACTTACAAATAAGGGCCCGGGGGGTAAATAGTGCATGGAGCGATCCAATTAAATATTATTTTGTAATAAAACCGCCACTTTGGAAAACACCCTGGTTTATTATTTTAATGGTTTTAATATTTACACCGTTAGTTTTCTATCTAATAAATAGCTTCTACAAAAATAAAAGGGTCAAAGAGCAAGAAAAACTACTTGCAAAAACCAAAATCATCGCTTTAGAGCAACAAGCTCTGCAAGCAATGATGAACCCTCATTTCATTTTCAATGTAATGAATTCTATCCAGCACTTCATAAACACAAAAGATACTGTAATGGCCAACCAATTATTAACGGGCTTTGCACGTCTTATTCGAAAAAACCTTGATATCTGCAACAAAAGTTACATCTCGCTTGACGAAGAGCTCTCATACTTAAACTTATACCTTTCTCTGGAAAAACTTCGGTTCGGAGATAAAATGAATTATCATATACATGTTGACCCCGAAATAGATAAAGAGGAGACATTAATACCATCGATGCTTTTACAACCTTTTGTCGAAAACTCGATTTGGCATGGAATTATGCCCAAAGAAACCGACGGAAACATATCAATTACAATTAAGCTAGAGACCCCAATGCTGCTGGATATCTGCATAGAAGATGACGGAATTGGAATTGAACAGTCGTTTAAGTTAAAAAGCAACGACCATATTAGCCGGGGTATGGAACTGACACAGGAGCGTATAAATCTTCTGAATAAATTTGAAGCACCAATCAAATTAAATGTAGAAAATGTTGATCCAAATGGGACCAAAGTCACCATTTTGATCCCGATTTAACCGTTAACTCATTCAGTACTACCGATAACTCATTAATTTATAGCAAAAATCTTAATATGCTTATCATTGTTATAGATATCATTGCGAATCTGTTTAAGGTAAACTTTTTTAAAATATTATTATCTAAGTGTGTGTTTAGCGGCTGGAACTTCCCAAAAGTTTCACCGCTTTTTTTTTGCTATATTTTTAACGGTTTTATTAGATTTGCACTCCTTGAACACTCTCGATCTATATACCGAAGCATTAATCTTTGCATCCTCACAAAGCGTATCTCTTAGCGAAATACAGCAGGTGATAGATTCAATAAACGACACATCAACATCTATTGAGTCGATAACCGAATCGCTTAGCAGGATTAAACAGAAATACAGTAGTCCAGACTTCGCAATAGAACTTGTAGAGTTAAATGGCGGATACCAATTCCTGACTAAAAAAGCATTCTATTCTGTAATAAGCCAACTTCAAATTCAACGATCTAAAAAGAAGTTGAGTCAGGCTGCTTTGGAAACTTTGGCTATTATCGCTTACAGGCAGCCGATCACCAAACTTGAAATTGAACAAATCCGAGGTGTAAATTGCGATTATACCATTCAAAAACTGCTAGATAAGGAGTTAATTTCGATCTCCGGCAAGGCAGAATCGATTGGAAAACCCTTGCTTTATAGCACAAGTTCATTATTTATGGACTATTTTGGAATTAAAGACAGCTCGGAATTACCGCAAATAAATGATATTCAGACCAATGAAAACGAGGTCGGAGAAAAACAAGATTAATTTTAATTGAACGGAAATTTTAGCATACTTTTTAAAAATCTTGTTATTTTTATGGTAAGCAATAATTAATCTGAAAGATGAAAACGCCAAAGAAACAGTTTGATAGTACCGACAGCTTAAAAGCCCCAAAAAAGAATTTAGACGACCCAATTGCTAAAAATCGTTTGCAGGACGACGACGATGATGATTTTGACACTCCTTTGGATGATGATCTGGGAGGATTTGCCGATTTAGATTCACTTGATGATGATGATGACGATTATTAATTGAATTTGTTATTTCATGGAAAGCATTCAGCCAACTGAATGCTTTTTTTATATTAAATAAACCCAAGTATGGTTATAACCGAAGTAAGAGATAAAAAAACAGCAAAAGAATTCCTAAATCTTCCCAGAAAAATATACGAAAATGATCCGGTGTGGGTATGCCCTTTAGATAAGGATATTGAGAAAATATTCAATCCCAGACAGAACAGCTTCCATCAGCATGGCCGTGTAACCCGATGGATTGCCAGAGATTCAAACGGAAATACCATTGGTAGAATTGCGGCATTCGTCAACGATAAAAAAGCCCATACCTTTCCGCAACCGACAGGAGGAGTTGGTTTTTTTGAATGTATAAATGATCAAAAAGTTGCATTCGAACTTTTTGAAACAGCTCAAAACTGGTTAAAAAATCAGGGTATGGAGGCGATGGATGGCCCCATAAATTTCGGCGAAAATGACTCATTCTGGGGTTTATTGATTGAGGGTTTCACTCATCCATCTTACGGGATGAATTACAATCCTCCCTATTACAAGGAACTGTTTGATGCTTATGGCTTCGTTGCGATGTATGAGCAAATCACAAATCACCTCGAAGTAAACAAGCCATTTCCTGAACGTTTTACCAAGATTGCAGAGTGGGTATCTAAAAAACCAGGGTATTCGTTCAAGCATTTGGAGAGTAAAAATATAGAGAAATATGCTTCCGATTTCATGGAAATATATAACGATGCATGGCAGGACTTTGAAAATTTTGCCCCAATTGATAAAGCGACAATTTATCAAAGCTTTAAGAAAATGAAAGCAATTATGGATGAAAGACTAATCTGGTTCTCATACATAAATGATGAACCGGCTGCATTCGTAATTATATTGCCAGATGCAAATCAAATTATCAAGCCACTAAAAGGGAAACTTGGGATTTTAGAAAAGATACAATTTTTGTATTACCGTTGGAAAGGTGTGTCAAGAATGCGCGCTGTTGCTATGGGAACAAAAAAAGCTTTCCAAAAGCACGGCCTGGAGTCAGCAATGTTTATAAAATTAAAAGAATATGTTTTACCTCTAAACCAATATCAGGAATTAGAGTTATCCTGGGTCGGAGATTTTAACGACAAAATGCTCTCGATCCATGAAGCAACGGGCGCTTCTTTCGGAAAGAAACATTTAACGATGAGAAAAATATTTTAAAAGAATAGGCCAATACAGCCTATTCTTTTAAAATTTACGCGATTACCTTAGAACGTCTGAGTTCTTCAAAAAGATTAATTATTTTCTTTTGCAAATCAATCACCTCGGTTTCCCTCTCCTGCAATTTTTTTGTCATTGTTTCCAATTCGGAAATATATTTCTCCTGCTGCTCAGTATCGTTATAAGTTAGTAATTGCACTACAGTCATATCAAATAACTTTGATATCTGCTCTAAGCGAGACAAGTTGATATCTGTGATCCCTGTCTCAATCTTGGAGAATGCAGGGATTGAAATGTCCAATCGCTTCGCCACATCTTCCTGGCTCCAACCTTTTTGGTGCCTTAAAAGCCTAATCTTTTTACCTAATGTTTTCATTTACCCTTCTAGTTTACGCATCTAAATTGCTAAAGCTTTATCTGCAAGCCGACCTAAATCTATACCTCCAAAATCGCCCGAGCTCATAAGAAGCAAGTTTTTACCCTTATAATTAATATAACTCAAAAATTCGACCAATATTTCTGAATTGTTGAAAAAAATTAACTCATCGTTATTAAAAGCCTTTTTTACCTCGTATTCGGTATATGGCTCCAAATTCTTCTGCTCAAATGTGCGTCTGTTAATGAATACAACTGCGGTATTTGCTGTATTCATACAGTCCTTATATTCGTCCAGGAAATTTTTATCCAAACTACTGAACGTATGAAGCTCCATAACCGCAACTAACTCCCTATCAGGAAACTGATCCTTTACCGCATTAAGAGTTGCCCTTAACTTAGAGGGCGAATGTGCAAAATCTTTGTATACTGAAGTATGCTCATTCTTGCCCAAAAGTTCCAATCTCTTTGCTGCTCCTTTGAATGATCTCATTGCCTGGTAAAAATCGTAATCACTGATATTCAACTGCTTACAGGCATTATGTGCGGCCTCCAGATTCTGTAGGTTATGTCTTCCAAATACGGAAAGAGGAATAAACGCACCGTCCACTTTAAGGGAAGTCACCCCGTGTTCTGTTACACTTTGTGGTTCCGAATATTCTATTTTTGTTAAGGGAGCCGATGATTTCTCAACAATGAATTTTACATGTTCGTCTTCTGAATTGTAAATAATTATCCCACCAGGAGTAATCGTATTAAGAAATATTTTAAACTGCTCAATATAGCTCTCGAAAGTCGGAAAGACATTGATGTGATCCCAAGCTATTCCGCTTATAATACCAATGTTGGCATTATACAAATGAAACTTAGGACGCCTGTCAATTGGAGATGCTAAATATTCATCTCCTTCTATAATCATAACCGGAGCATCCGACATTTTCACCATTGCCTCGAAACCTTCTAATTGGGCCCCTACCAGATAATCAAATTCTTGATTGCATGCCTTTAGGACATGTAAAATCATCGACGTAATAGTTGTCTTTCCATGACTCCCTCCAACTACAACTCTTATTTTGTCTTTTGATTGTTCATAAATATATTCTGGATAAGAATATATTTTTAAGCCAAGCTCTTGTGCCCGTAACAATTCCGGGTTATCCACCCGCGCATGCATCCCTAGAATAACAGCATCAATATCACTGGTAATATTTTCCGGAAACCACCCTAATTTGGATGGCAAAACTTTATATTTCTCTAATCGAGAACGTGATGGCTCGTAAATTGCATCATCAGAGCCAGTAATAGTATATCCTTTTAGAGATAATGCAATTGCCATATTATGCATTGCACTACCGCCAATGGCAATTAAATGTACGCGCATTAAGTTAATTAGTAAAAAATCTTGTTAAAGTTACAAGATACTATTTAAAAGAGATTTCTTTTACGTTTGTTTTAAAAACTTTGCAGAACACCAATTATCCAGCAATTTTTTCTTTACAAAGGATAAGTTCAAGGCAGAAGCTTTGTCAATTAAACTATCCAAATCTGTGTCATAAAATCCGCTTATATATAGTTCACCGCCGGGAGACAACACTTCAGAATAACGATCAAACTGATCTAAAAGTATATTCCGGTTAATATTGGCAAGAACTATATCAAATTCCTTTTCAGGGATGACATCCTTAGATCCGCAGAGAATTTGATTAAATGGAGTATGATTCAAACGGGAGTTTTCAATCATACTGTCATAGCAGATAGGATCATAATCAATCGCTGTGATATCTGTTGCGCCCAGCTTATAAGCCAGTATGGCAAGAATTCCGGTACCTGCCCCCATATCCAGGACTCGTTTATTACCAAAATCCTCTTCCATGATAAACTCCATCATCATAGTTGTTGTTTGATGATGGCCGGTGCCAAACGACATTTTGGGATCAATAATTATTTCTAAGGGGTATTCTGGCTTTGGCTGATGAAAAGTAGCACGAACATAACCTCGCTCTTTGATATAAAGAGGTTCAAAATTACTTTCCCAAATTTGATTCCAGTTCTTTTGAGCGACCTGATTTTGCTCCCAGGAAAAAGAGTATATTTCTTTATAGGGTAATAAAGCATTGTTAAAATCATCTTCATTAAACTCCGCAGATTTTATATATGCATTAAATCCTTCCGGAGTTTCTTCAAAGGTATCGAAACCTGCTTCACCAAGGGCGTTGATGAGCAGATCTCTTTGATAGTCCTCTTTGGTTTCTATATTAAAAACAAATTCTAAATATGCCAATTACTAAGAATTAAAAGCTTTAACAATATCAGTGAAGTCTCTTGATTTTAATGAAGCTCCTCCAATCAACCCACCATCAATATCTGGCTGAGCGAACAACTCGGCAGCATTTTTCGGGTTGCAACTTCCTCCGTACAAAATAGTTGTATTTTCAGCGGTGTCAGCATCGTATTTCGCTGCTATTTCTTTACGAATAAATGCATGTATTTCCTGTGCCTGCTCAGAAGTAGCGGTTACACCTGTACCTATTGCCCAAACCGGCTCGTAAGCAATAATCGCCTTCGAAAACTCCTCCGCAGATAAATGAAAAATACCTTCTTCTAACTGAGCTTTGATCAAATCGAAATGTATGTTTTGGTTTCTTTCTTCTAAAGTTTCGCCGATGCAGAAAATTGGTCTTAAACCAGCTTTTAAAGCTGCGTCAACCTTTGGTGCAAGACTTTGATTTGTTTCACCGAAATACTGACGACGCTCAGAATGGCCTAAGATTACAGAAGCTGCGCCAACGGATTTTAACATATTTGCAGATATTTCACCGGTATATGCACCCGATTCAGCATGATGGCAGTTTTGTGCGCCAACACTTACACGGGTATTATTTTTTGCCAGTTGTACTAAACTATGAATATGAACAAATGAAGGACATACAATTACTTCCTGATCGCCATGTGCTTCATCATTAACCATGTGCAATACTTCAGAAAACAAGGTCATTCCTGATGTATAATCTAAGTTCATTTTCCAGTTACCGGCAACAATTTTTTTTCTCATTATTATTTGTGTTAAAAGTTTCTATACGATTGTGTTAATTCAAAAACTTTGATTAAAATTTCCTTTTCAATATCATCAAATACCCGACCTCGTCTTTCAAAAACCTTCTCTGTTGTTTCGAAAACCTTATTCAAAGAATATAGCTCAAAACCTTGAGCCCCACCCCATGCAAAGTCAGGAATAAAATTCCGCGGATAACCCGCCCCAAAGACATTGGCACTAACGCCAACTACCGTACCTGTATTGAACATGGTATTAATACCGCATTTAGCATGGTCCGCCATTATGAGTCCACAAAATTGCATTCCGGTTTTGCGAAAAGTTTTTTTATTATAATCCCAAAGCTTTACTTCTGCGTAATTATTCTTCAAATTAGAATTATTGGAGTCGGCACCAATATTGCACCATTCCCCCAATACTGCATTACCTAAAAAACCATCATGCCCCTTAGACGAATAACCGTGGATTACCGCATTATTTATCTCGCCCCCAACTTTGCTAAAAGGACCGATTGTAGTCTTTCCATAAATTTTAGCTCCCATCTTAATCTGAGAATCATTACATAGCGCGAAAGAACCCCGAATCATAGATCCTTCCCATACTTCAGAATTTTTGCCAAGATAAATAGGTCCTTCTTTTGAATTGAATGTTGAACATTCAGCTACAGCTCCTTCCTCAACGAAAATATTATCGCCTAAAATACTGTTGCTGCTGCTTAATTGCTGTGATGTTCGTCCGGAAGTTAAAAGTTCAAAATCATTCTTCAACTCAATATCATTAAGTCTGAAAATATCTTCGGGAAATATTATCCTGGTAAAATCGCCGGAAAATTCAACCTGCTTGAATTTTGATGGATCAGAAAAATGGGTAGTATTTGCTTGTTTTAGCTTTACGGCAATGTTGATTCCATTTTGCACAAGCATCTCCCCTTCATTTAATTTATCCATTGCTTCAAGCAAAGCTTGGGTTGGACAAATAGAGCCATTGATGAAAATATTATTTTCCGAGGTTAAATAAGGGAATTTAGTCTGAAGATAGCCTTCAGTAAGAAACGATGCGTTATTTTTCAACCGCTTTTCCCATTTTTCGGCTATGGTAAGAATACCAACTCTTAAATCAGCCACGGGCCGGGTTAAGGTCAGCGGAAATAAACTATTTCTGGCAGAATCATCAAAAAGAATGATAGTCATAGGGGGCAAAAATAAAAAAAGTCCCGGCGTAAACCGGGACTTTCAAATATTTAAGAATTTTATTACTTTTTATTATAGCGAGAACGGAATTTATCGATACGTCCTGCAGTATCAACAAGTTTCATTTTACCTGTATAAAACGGATGAGATGTGTGAGAGATCTCCAATTTAATAAGTGGATACTCATTACCATCTTCGTATTTGATAGTTTCTTTAGATTCTATGCAAGATTTGGTCAGAAAAGAGTAGTCGTTAGACATATCTTTAAAAACTACCAATCTATAATTTTTTGGATGCAAATCAGCCTTCATGGTTCATTCCTTTTTAAGAGGCGCAAATATATATCTATTTGACATATTTTCAAACACAATTTTCAAAAGATTTCAGATTCAGAATTTCACGCTTGTAATTCTTCTTTAAATACATCCTTATAAATCCTGGCAAAGTTCAATCAAAACGCCATTTGCATCTTTTGGATGCAGAAAACACACAAGCTTATTATCTGCTCCGGGTTTAGGTACATCAGATAACAAATGAAATCCTTCCTCTTTTAAGCGCTTCATTTCGGCCCTGATATCATCAACGCTAACAGCTATATGATGAATACCCTCCCCTCTTTTTTCAATAAATTTGGCTATCGGACTATCAAGGGAGTCGGCTTCTAAAAGTTCAATTTTTTCATCACCAATTCTGAAAAACTCTGTAATAACACCTTCCGATTTAACGATTTCCCGCTTATAACTTTTGAAACCTAAGAGTCTCTCGTAAATACCTGAGGCTTGCTCAATATTTCGCACTGCAATACCGATATGCTCAATTTTCTTCATGTTTATTTAGGGTAAAAATGACTTTTTATCTATATTTAGACTGGTTTTAAGTGATGTGATCAGCTAAAAGATTACTATCTTTGTAGATAAATATAGTTTTTAGTTTTAATATGAATCTTCCAATATATTTAGATAATAACGCTACCACTCCGATGGACCCGCGAGTACTTGAAGCAATGATACCTTATTTCACGCAGAAATTCGGCAATGCAGCAAGCAGAAATCATCCTTTTGGATGGGCCGCGGAAGAAGGAGTAGACTATGCCCGCGAACAAGTAGCAAAACTGATTGGTGCTAACGAAAAAGAGATAATCTTTACTTCCGGTGCCACCGAAGCTAACAACCTTGCATTAAAAGGTGTTTTTGAAATGTACAAAGACAAAGGTAATCACATAATTACCTGTACTACCGAGCATAAAGCAGTTTTAGATGCTTGTAAACACCTCGAAAAACAAGGAGCAAATGTTACTTATCTTCAAGTTAAGTCTGATGGTCTGATTGATCTTCAGGAGCTTGAAAATGCGATGACTGATAAAACGATACTTGTTGCCATTATGTACGGTAACAACGAAATCGGAGTAATTCAGCCAATAAAAGAAATCTCTGCTATTGCTCATAAACATGGTGCTTTATTTTTCACTGACGCTACTCAGGCTGTAGGAAAAATCCCGGTAGATGTTATAGCAGATGGTATTGACTTAATGTCTTTTTCGGCGCATAAAATGTACGGCCCCAAAGGTGTTGGTGCTTTGTATGTACGCAGAAAGAATCCAAGGGTTAAAGTTACGGCGCAAATGGATGGCGGTGGCCACGAACGAGGAATGCGTTCGGGTACGTTAAATGTTCCTGGAATTGTGGGCTTTGGTAAAGCCTGCGAACTTTGCAGACTGGAAATGGCAGATGAAGCAAAACGTCTTTCGGCTTTACGCGATAAACTGGAAAGCTCTTTAACTACACTTGAAGAAAGTTATGTCAATGGTAACCGTGAGCACAGACTTCCTCATGTAGCTAATATTTCTTTTAAATATGTTGAAGGAGAAGGATTAATGATGGCAATGAAAGACATGGCCGTTTCCTCCGGATCAGCCTGTACATCAGCTTCACTTGAACCTTCTTATGTATTAAAAAGCTTAGGCCTATCAGATGATTTGGCACACTCTTCGATACGTTTTGGACTAGGCAGATTTACAACCGAAGAGGAAGTGGATTTTGCGATTGAGCAAACGAAGAAAGCGGTTAATCACCTTCGCGACCTCTCTCCTTTATGGGAAATGTTTAAAGAAGGAATTGATCTGGACAAAGTAGAGTGGGTTGAACACTAAATAATGTGCAGATGATTTGATATGCAGATTATGCAAATTAAGCGAGACGCACTTACAACTTATAACATAAAACTTACAACTAAAACTTAAAGCTATGGCTTACTCAGATAAAGTTATCGATCATTACACTAATCCAAGAAACGTTGGGACCCTTGATAAAAGCAAAAACAATGTTGGAACAGGCTTAGTTGGAGCTCCCGAATGTGGAGACGTTATGCGCCTTCAAATTGAGGTGGACGCTAATAATGTAATTACTGATGCCAAATTCAAAACCTTTGGATGTGGTTCTGCAATTGCTTCATCTTCTTTAGCTACAGAATGGTTAAAGGGAAAAAGCATTGACGATGCAATGGCAATCGACAACATGGATATTGTTGAAGAGCTGGCATTGCCACCTGTTAAGATCCACTGTTCTGTTTTGGCAGAAGATGCTATTAAAGCTGCAATTAACGATTATCGCGTTAAAAACGGATTAGAGGCCCTGGTTTCTGAAAAAGCGCATCACTAATTAGATGTGAGAGAATAGATATGAGATGTGAGAACATGCATATCTATTATATATGGTTAAATGATTAGAGTTTTGGATTTGATGATCTCAAATCTAATATCTCAATCTTAAATCTTTTAAACAAATGGTTACAGTAACAGATAAAGCAAAAGAAAAAGTTGCAGAACTGGTTCAAAATTCAGGGCTGGACAACACGTATTTTCTAAGAGTATCTGTGCAGGGAGGTGGTTGCTCAGGCTTGTCCTATAAGCTTGATTTTGATAATGAAGAAAAGCCCGGCGACCAGTTCTTTGAAGATAAAGGTGTGCGGATGGCTTTAGATATGAAGTCATTCTTATATCTGGCGGGCACAGAACTCGATTTCTCGGATGGTTTAAATGGTAAAGGTTTTAACTTTCACAATCCCAACGCTAGCAGAACCTGCGGTTGCGGAGAGAGTTTTTCTGTTTAAATCTTATAAAAACTACAACAAAAAGGGGCTTTTGCCCCTTTTTGTGTTTAGGTATATTCTGTATACTTGTTCCAACTAATTAAAATGGCTTTTATACCCGACGTTATCCCTAAATTATTAAGAAATGTAGTTTCTACTATCCGTTCAGAGAATGACGCCTTTCTGATGCATAAAAAGGGTCTTACCTGGGAAGAGATCAGCTATAAGCAAACTCTTGAAAATGCGGATGCCGTTTCTTCGTACCTGATTGATGTCGGTATTCAGAAGGGCGACAGAATAGGTTTCATCCTTGAAAACTCACCAGAGTACATCTTTTATGATCAGGGGCTACAACAGATCGGAGCAATCAATGTCTCTATTTATCCTACTTTATCTGAAAATGAAATAGAATACATCCTTCTTGACTCGGGAGTAAAAGCTCTTTTGGTGGGAAATCCGTACTTGCTGAAGAAAATCCTGAAGATCGCCAATAGTTGTCCCGAATTAATTCGCATCATCCCGATATTCGATGATTATGAGAAACATATCCAGACCACGAATATTAATGCAGGTATTACGTCTTTTGCTACTGTATTAGGAGAAGGCAAAAAATGTTATCCTACCCATAAAAGGGCAATAGACGCTGCACGCGAGAGCATTATTCCTTCGGATCTATCTGCTCTTATTTATACATCCGGCACAACCGGAGTTCCTAAAGGAGTTATGCTAAGTCATCATAATTTTGTTGAAAATGTAAGAGCTTCCTTAGAACAAATTCCGGTAGTTGATAAAGAAGATGTTTTTCTATCATTCCTGCCGCTTTCGCATGTTTTTGAACGCACTGCAACCTATCATGTATGCATAACAGTAGGATGTAAAATAGCTTTTTCTCAAAGTTTGGAACTTTTAGCCAAAAACATGACCGAGGTTATGCCAACTGTGATGAGTTGTGTACCCCGACTTCTTGAGCGTATACATGACAAAGCGATAAAAGCAGGAACTCAGGCTGGCGGCGCTAAAGCGAAAATTTTTCTGTGGGCGCTTGAAACCGGCAAAAAGTATCGCGAAAGCAAAGAAGCTGGAAAATCTCCAGGATTGTTATTAAGTGCGCAGCAAAAGCTTGCCGAAAAACTTGTTTTTAACAAGATTAAAGAAAAGACCGGAGGCAGATTGAAATTTTTCCTTTCGGGAGGTGCTGCACTTCCCAAAAATGTGGGCGAGTTTTTTGGAAACCTGGGAATTAAGGTTCTGGAAGGTTACGGGCTTACCGAAACATCGCCTGTATTGGCTGTAACAGAATATCACAGGCAAATTTTTGGAACCGTTGGGAGAGTAATTCCAGGGATCGAAATCGGGATACAAGATGTAGAAACGAAAAACATGCTTGCGATTCAAACAAATCATTCATTTAATCCGCTTTTTGAATGCGAAGAAGGTGAGATTTTAGCAAGAGGGCATTGTGTAATGAAAGGCTATTGGAATAAGCCTACTGAAACAGAGAAGGTTATCGATTGCGATGGCTGGTTTCATACCGGAGATATTGGTCGGTTTTATAAGGGTAATTTAAAAATCACCGACCGGATCAAAAACATGCTGGTAAATGCTTACGGAAAAAATATTTATCCTACTCCAGTAGAAAACACTTATTTAAAGAGTTCAAAAATAGAGCAGATATTTTTGATTGGAGATAAGAGAGAATATATTACGGCCATCATTGTTCCTCCTAAAGAAACCTTGCAGGAAACATTTGGAATGACTGAAGATTTCTTTCAAACTCCGGAGATATTCGTTGAGGATAAAGACATTACCGAATGGCTTACACAGGATATCCGCAAGCTCTCTAATGAACTTGCGAAATTCGAACGAATAAAGAATTTCATTATCAAAAGAAATCCTTTCAGTATTGAGGAAGGTGAATTAACCCCCTCGATGAAAGCTAAGCGAAAGGTAATTGAAAAAAAATATGCAGCTGCGATTGACGAAATGTATTTAAACGGTACAGAGTCAGAATAAATGAGTCTTAAATCGACGACTTGTAGATCCATGCCTATAATCTACAAGTCGTTGATCCACTAAAAAACCCACCTCACAAATGCCTCCATTGCCTCGTACTCGGCCATGCCCAGCTTATCATAATCACGGGCAGTTTGGCTGGTTCGTTCCTCGGCCCTAACCCAAAACTCACGTTGATCTTCGCCGGGAAAAACCGCCCGATCTTTTTGTGATTGATGTTTAAATATCGCATTGCGCTTTTTCAAAACCTGTTTAGGTGACAGCGGAACAGCCATTTGTATTTCGTGAACTTGAAATTCTTGCCAAGCGCCACGATATAGCCATAACCAACAATCTTTAACCCATTCTTCAGACTCTTTCAAACGCTTTAAAGCCTCAAGAACGATATCAAAGCAATGTTTATGTGTACCATGAGGGTCGGCGAAATCACCGGCGGCATAAACCTGGTGGGGCTTAATTTTTTGCAGCAGCGCCATGGTAATCTGAATATCTTCTTCATAGCCGCGAAGCTTTTCCGTTTTTGCATGTTCGTAAAAAGGCAGTGCCATAAAATGGATATTTTCATCTTTGAGGCCCACAAACCGTGCGCCTGCTATCGCTTCCCCTTTTCTGATTAAACCTTTAACTGTTTGAAGTTCTTTGATATCCTGCTGATTGGGCTGCTTTGATTCAATAAACTCTCGCATGGAGCTATAGATCGTTTCGAATTTAGCAGTATCAGAGCTGATTGATTTTGTAAAATCGCACACAAATTCGACATACCTCAGGGCATCATCATCCCAGACGGCCGTATTGCCGGAGGTTTGATAGGCTACATGAACATCGTGCCCCTGATCAACGAGACGCATAAAAGTACCTCCCATAGAAATAACATCATCATCGGGATGTGGGGAGAAAATAAGGCAGCGTTTTTCGCCCGGATTGGCACGTTCAGGGCGCTGACTATCGTCTGCATTTGGTTTGCCTCCGGGCCAGCCGGTTATTGTGTGTTGAATAAGATTGAAGATTCGAATGTTTATATCGTAAACCGGACCATTTTCGGTAGCAAGCTGAGCCATTCCGTTAGAATTATAGTCTTCTTCGATAAGTTTCAGAATAGGTTTTTTAACCCGATTTGACAACCAAATAACGGCCTTTTTAATAAGTGGTTCATCCCATAAACAATCTTTAACCAACCAGGGCGTATCAAAGCGAGTAAGTTCTGAAGCTGCGTCTACATCTAATATAAACTCTACTTTATCCGACTGCTGTAAATACGTTGCCGGAACATCTGAGGAGATTTCCCCTTCTACGGCGTCTTTAATAATTGAAGCTTTTTTACGATTCCATGCCATTAGAATGATCTCCCGGGCTTTGAAGATTGTACCGATCCCCATTGTTATGGCTTTTGTGGGAACATTCTCTTTTCCCCCAAAATCCCGCGAAGCGTCCGTCCGGGTTAGATCAGCAAGAGTGACCAAACGGGTACCCGAATTTGGCGCGGAACCGGGTTCGTTAAACCCAATATGTCCGGTGCGGCCGATGCCCAGTATCTGTAAATCTAAACCGCCGTGCGCGGTGATTTTACGTTCGTAATTCAAGCAATATTCATGAATTTTCTCTTCTGACAAGGTTCCGTCGGGCACATGAATATTTGACCGATCAATATCAACATGATCAAAAAGGTTTTCATTCATAAACCGCACATAACTCTGCTCAGATCCCGGTTTCATGGGATAATATTCATCCAAATTAAAGGTAATGACGTCTTTAAAACTCAATGCTTCCTCCTGATGCAAACGAACCAGCTCCTGGTAAACGCCAATTGGCGTTAAACCGGTTGCCAAGCCTAAAACAGTCTTCTCACCTTTATTTTGCTTATCTCGAATAAGATTTGCGATTCGCCGGGCAACTTCTTTTGAAGCATGCTTTTGGTCGGGAAATACAGTTACGGGTAATTTCTCAAAACGAGTTTCTTCGAGCAGATTTAATCGGGTCATTGGTTTAGTTTTGAATTAAATATAGAACTTCTAAAAGTATCGGTAATAATTTGCTACAAATTTGACAATAAAAAAGAGGCTTGCAAATGCAAACCTCTTAAAATTTGTTGTGACGGAATATAAATACTGCTTAACGCAGAGCAATCATTAATTCCGTTTGCCGGAAAAACTATTGTTGATGCTGTTACTTAAAGTCTTCGAAGACCAATAACCACTTGCTATAATTCTTCTGATTGTAAATAAAGGATCCTTTTCATCTCGTGAAGTAGCCAGAATAAAAGCAGACTTAAACCCTCGCTTCTTCAATTCGGGAATTGCCTCTTTATTCCACAAGCCAAATGGATATGCAAAATATTCGATCTTTTTACCGGTGATTTCTTCTAAACGTTTAGTTGGCTTATCTATTTGAGTGACCCAATCTTCTGCTTGGTACTTTTTAACATTTTTGTGGTCGTATGTATGGCTTCCGATCACGTTCCCTTCGTCCGATAATTGCTTTATCTGCTCGCTGTTCATATATTTAACCTTACCCATTCTACCGATAGAAACCGTCATTATAAAATACACAGCTTTAAAACCATATTTTTTTAATTCGGGGGCAGCTACCGTAAACTGATCAAGGTCTGTATCATCAAAAGTAAACATTATGGGCTTTGCAGGCAACGGATCACCATACACGAGGTAATTGTATACCTGATCAGGAAGAACTGAGGTGTAGCCACTATCAGCTAACATTTTAACGTGAGCTTTAAAGGTGCTTACCGGAGTAATGTAGTCTTTAGCAGTTTGAGAGTCGCCCGTCCTCCAGTCCCTTATCTGATGATAACAAAGTATCGGAACCTGTTTTCTACTCAAAATAGTGGCGGCGTCAGCTGGTTTCCGCTCCTTATTCTGCGTTGCAGCAGGAACAGCGCCGTTCTCAGAAGCGGTTTGATTATTCTCAGAAGAAATTCCTGTTGTATCTGCAACGGTTTCGACATTCTGAGCGGTGTTGTTGCCACAAGAAATTGACAATGCAACAGCCGGAATTAAAAGAAGATGTAAAATTGGTTTTAACATGGTGTTTGATGATTTGTAATAAATACAAAGAAGTTTATGGTAAAAATTTATTTGGGGTTGTAGACTATTTAGATTGTTTTGTCCTGATTTCTGACAGGCTTTTCCTCTTCAAAATCCAAAATTTCATCCTGATGTTCGAGGACGTATTCCGCAGAATGAGCAACTTCAGCATCTCCAAAGGATTTGCGTGGATAATTAAAAAGATAAGAGGTGATTACAGGAATAACGAAAATGGCGACTGTAAAAACGGAGACCATTAGATCCAGGCTTTCACTTTCAAGAAACTGAGCAAAGGGAGATCCGTTGGCATAATGAGTGTAAAGAGAGGCTAAAAGCTTTAACCCGAGAACCCCGATCACAACAAATGCGAGCGTTTCTAAAAAAGGGAACTTTTCTATTAACCGAACAAACGTTTGAGCTACAAATCTCATTGCCAAAATCCCGATAAATACACCTATATAAATCAGAGGCATATGATCTGTAAACGCAACCGCTGCAAAAACATTATCGATTGAGAAAGCTAAATCCATCACCTCTACTAATGCAACGGTAGACCAGAAAGTGCCTATCACTCCTACTGTGGAACGATAGATCCAGCTTCTATTTTTATCAACAGATTCGCTCTCATCACTATTCTTTCCTTTAAAATAATCAACGGCAAGCCAAAGAAGGTATAAACCACCTAAAGGCTTCAGGAACCATATCTTAACCAACCAGCTGGCAATCAGCAAACAAATTCCACGGAAAACATAAGCTCCAATTATCCCATACTTCAAAGCTCTGTTGCGCTGTTCTTTAGGAAGATCGAGTACCATTGTCGCCAGAACTGCGGCGTTATCAACTGAAAGGAGACTTTCAATTACGATCAAATTTAAAATAATTAATAAGCCTGCCTGAATGTCATCACCTAAGATGGTATGCAAAATATCCATTTATCCTCCTCTGATTATTAAAAACCATGCTTTTAATAATCCGCAAAGATGTGTGTTTTTAATTGTTTCCGCCTAAAATATTCTCAGATATTATTAAAAATCAAGGATAGCCGCAGAATGAAAAATTCTTTTCAAAGATTTACAAGCCTTGAGACTATTTGACGTAACCCAAACTAAAATTGGTTAAGAATCATGAAGTTAGATGATCCCGGTTATGGGAATTATTTGTTCTATGGAATAAATTTGCCTAATTAATTTCATACTTAAATAAACACATGGAGACTGTCAGGCGCATTTATTGGCCATCTATTAACATTATCGGTCCTGGAGCGGTAAAAGAGATAGGAGCAGAGATTTTAAAACTAAAGCTTAACAAGTTATTACTTGTTACAGACCGAGCCTTAAGAGCTTTTGGGATAGTTAATAAGATAACCGACGTGTTAGATGCAGCAAAAATTGATTATGTGATATTTGATGATGTAGAGCCCAACCCTACCACAAAAAATGTAAATGATGGCTTGGAAATATTCATAGCGAATAATTGTGATGGGATAATATCTGTGGGGGGCGGATCACCACAAGACGCTGCAAAAGCAATTGGAATACTCTATACTAATGGAGGAAATATTGTTGATTACGAGGGAATTGGAAAATCTATCAATAAATCGGTGCCGATAATAGCTGTAAATACCACCGCCGGAACGGCGTCGGACGTAACAATAAATTACGTTATAACAGATGAGGTCAGAAAAATAAAAATGGTAATGGTAGATCCGAACTCTTTGGCAACTATAGCTGTGAACGACCCGGAGCTGATGGTTAAAAAACCTGCTGAACTGACAGCTGCCACGGGTATGGATGCATTGACGCATGCAATTGAAGCATATATTACAAAAGGGTCTTTTCGATTATCAAATACGCTGGCTTTAGAAGCAATTAAATTAATCGGCGAATCTTTAGTTGACGCTGTAAAAGACGGTTCGAACATAGAAGCTCGCTCGAAAATGGCCTGGGCATCTTACATCGCTGGTTTAGCATTTTCAAACTGCGGATTAGGAATTGTACATTCCATGGCCCATCAGCTGGGATCGGAATATAATTTGCCACATGGGATTGCCAATTCGATATTGCTTCCATATGTTGAAGATTTCAACTCGACGGTTTGCGCAGAAAAGTTTGCCAGTATTGCCGAAGCGCTTGGAAAAGATGTTAAAGGGCTTAATAGTGAGGAGGCGCGAATCGTAGCAATAAAGGCCCTTTCTGAAATGGCCGCATCACTCAATATTCCCAAGTTATCCCAAACGAAATTTGATCCGGCTGATATCAACAAACTTGCCGCACAAGCAATGGCAGATGTTTGTACCGGAGGAAATCCAAGGGATGTCACTATTGAGGATATTAAGACTATTTATAGAAATGCATTTAGCGGCGTTATTAATAGTGTTACGACGCCGGTGCCAATTTAAAAAGTGCCGCATATTTATCTTATAAGATCATTCAAACAAATTCAAAGCCGCACGAATCTGCGGCTTGAACAATTATTTTGGTAGTACTTCTTTATTTCTGTTTATATTTTGTCGAGGGATAATAACACGAAAAGCAATTAATCAGGATTCTGATAAAAAATTTATCCGTTTTTTTAGATCATTAATCTCTTGCTGCATCTGCTCCATCCGAGATAATAAGTGTATAATTACTTCGATACCGGCTACATCAATTTCAAGATCCTGCGACAAGCGAATAATTTTTTCCAAATGCTGCAGTTGTTCCTTTTCAATATATTTTTCCTCATTAAGGATTACCAATTGTATTAACCCAGCATCTTCCAATGATCCAATGAACGAATACTCTACATGATGAAACCTACAAAAATCATCTGCATTTATTAAGTCTTCTGTTGTCATGATTTCAGGATTGAGATAATTCTCTAAATAATTCTCTTTGCTTCTCTGTTAAGTTTTGAGGAATCTGTATCTCATACGTAAGATATAAATCCCCAAACTCATTATCCTTTTTATAAACTGGGAAGCCTTTACCCTTCAATTTAACCTTTGTACCATTTTGCGTTTCGGGCTTAATCTTTAATTTGACCTTACCATTTAAGGTATCCACTGTAATTTCGCCACCTAAAACCGCCGTAAACAAATCAAGCTTAACTGTGGCGTACAGGTCGTTTCCATCCCGCTTAAAACGTGTATCTGGATTTATTAAAAATGTTATGAGAAGATCGCCGGGCGGGCCGCCATTTACGCCCTGTCCGCCGTGACCTGCTATTTTGATAGTTTGGCCGTTCTCAATGCCGGCGGGGATAGTAATCCGGATATTTTTGCCGTTAACGGTAACAGTTTGTTTATGTGTGGTGCTTGCTTCCTGCAAACTTAAACGAAGCTCGGCGGTGTAATCTTGTCCGCGGTATTTAGCCTGGCCAAAAGGCGAGCCCGACCTGCCCATGTTACCGAACATTGATTCAAAAAAATCAGAAAAACCGCCTGTATCGCCGTATGATTCGAAACCTGGTCTACCGCCGCCAAATCCAGCTGACCTTGCTCCTTGCCTTTCGGCTGCCTCGTAAGCTTCAGCTTGCTGCCAGTTTTCACCATATTTATCATATTTTTTTCGTTTCTCAGGATCGCCGAGCACTTCATTTGCTTCATTTATTTCCTGAAACTTCTTTTTAGCTCCAACGTCGTTGGGATTAAGGTCGGGATGGTATTTCCGCGCTAACTTTCTATATGCGTTTTTTACATCCTTTTCAGAAGCAGATTTGTCAATACCTAAAATCTTGTAGTAATCAATGTAAGGCATAGAAATACTGTTTACAACTAAACAGTATCGGCGGCATACAGTTCCAAAAAAGTATCTCTTTTTTAACGAACTACACCTTTTTAAAAGCCGTCACTATCAATGTTTCTACAACAACTTTTTCATCAGAGAAAACCTGCTCAGGTTCGAGCTTTTGGGTGCTTTTTTGAACTGTAAAGCCATGTTGTTCGAGCAAATCAGACAAACTTTCGCTCGAAAACAATCTAAAACCATATTTGGTAAAAGGGTATTTTTGCATGCTTGATTCTGGTCTGACAGAAATCAACAACCTTCCGCCGGGCTTTAAAACTCTTTTCAGTTCCTTAAACGTCGCCTCAAGATCTTCCCAGAAATATATCGTATTAACAGTAAAAATTTTGTCAAATGTTTCATTATCAAACGGAAGCGCTTCTGCCGCGGCTAAATGAAGGTGAACCCTGCCATCAGCGATATGCTGCTTATTTATTTTTGAAGCCTCGGCGATCATCGTCTCAGAAAAGTCGCAGCCGAAGTACTCCACCGAATCAGCAGAAAGACGATCTCTTTGATAAAAAAGCCATTACCCATACCGATCTCAAGTATTTTGTCACCCGGGGCCACCTTTAGTTCTTCGATAGTACACTTATTGATATACAAATTGCTTTCATTCATCTTTTCTCCCACTTGCCTCCCCGGTTCACCATCAGGCTTTCTTAATTGATTCGCAAGAAACTTCAATGATTTTTCATCCATAAGTATGTATTAAAATTGTGAGATTCAAAGCTTCTGTATAAAAGGATGCAAATTAAATAATTTCCTTTCTTTAGAAACAAAGAGAAATAAAAGCAAGGTCAAAACATCTTATTAACTATTAATTATATATTTATCGAAACTTTATCACATCATGAAAAAACCTCATTTAATCTTACTTATCTTATTAATTACCTCTATTACATCGTTTGCACAAGTTATTGTCAATCCGTATGTCGAAACTGTCGACGACCAACTTTGCTATATCACAAAAATTGAAATTACAGATAAATTCACTATTGTAAATTTTGAGCATAAAAACAACCAGGGTTGGGTGAGGCTTGGAACTAAAATCTATATTGAAACACTTGATCATACGAAATATGACTATGTAAAATCTGAAGGTATTCCTGTTGCGCCGGAAAAACACGAGTTTAAAGAAGGAGAAGAAAGTTTGAAATTTAAAGTCTTTTTCAAGCCTTTACCTAAAAACACAAAATCCATTAATATAATTGAAAATGCAGGCGATCGATACTCTTTTAATTTTTACGGAGTAGACCTTGAGAAATCCAGAACCTCGGATTTTCAGCGTCCGCATACACCTATCGCGCAAGCACCTCTCTCTAAATTAGATTTCCCGGGAGCAATGCTTAACGCGATCGGGCCGGCATACAACATGTTAATGAAAGCTATTCTTAACACTTCTTTAGAGTTTTATAACGAACCCGGAAAACTGGCAGAACTTGCGAAGCTGAATAAAAATTATTTCGAGGCATTGAGAAAAGAAGGCTTTACTAAAAAGCAGGCTTTGAAAATAATGACATCCAGCCCCCTTTCGAAGATCGGTAAGTAAACTAAATTCTCATAGGCGACGAAAATGATTTGTTTCTGGATACTAAGCATATCCAGAAACAAATCATAACTCGTTTACTTCTTAATATTATTTCTTTCTTTTTCTTCTTCTTTATTCAATGTATCCGGATCAGGAGTTAAGCCTTTCTCTGGCTCTAAAGTATATGCAGCTTCAGAAGCGGCAATAGCCTGTTTATATCGTTCCATATCCGAATCGTAGTCATTGCCGTCTGAACTTATAACACTATTTCCCAAAGTGTTATCGTTTAGCGATTCTATTTCTTTATTTTCTTCCTCTTCGGGAATATTATCTTCTGGTATCATAACGCTAGGTTTTATTATTTAAAATGTCGTACAAAATGGATTGTTTACATTTTTTAATTTTAGATAAAAGGAAATCATTGCGAGGTAAAACATCTAAATAAGGCACATAAGCAAATAAAAACCTGCAAATTCCTCTATTTAGCATTACTCAGAGAGCCTTATATTAATCACAATTGCTCCCCTCTATCCTACCAGTTCACCCCTCACTTTAAACCGAATGGTTTACTAGGTTTGCTTTCAATTAACAATTTATAAACCGTAGGCATTACCCAAAATGCTTACATAATTCTAAGTAATGAAAAACAAATTAGCACTAGGCCTGATGCTCGCATCATGCTGTCTTTTTTCATGTAAGAAAGACATCCCGACAAATGTAGATGCCGACCAGCAATTAATGTATCCGGGCAAAAATTCTTCCAAAACCATGGCATGGGAAACGGTTCTTGATGCCTCTTCATTCTCAAGTTACAGTTCCTTTGAATCGCAATGGAACTATTTGTATCCATGGGGATCCGATCACAATGGTACTGCCCGTATGTATGCCAGCAGTACAGACCACAATCACGTTTATTTATCCGGTGGTGTACTTACGATAAAAGCTACCCGTATTAACTGGAACGAAGGGAACAGTACTTCTCAACCCTACTTACCTATCAGGTATCATTCGGGAGCTGTAAATACTAAACATCATGTGCTGATTAATGACCAATATCCTCAATACGAGGTTAAAGGAGATTTTCAGGCGCCCTCAGCATCCGGAACATGGCCTGCCTTCTGGCTAACAGGAGTAAACAGCTGGCCGCCAGAAAGTGATATCCTGGAATTCAAAGGAGATAACCGCAACTGGTTCAATACCTTCAGGACCTCTTCAGATGTATCTTCAACAATTGTATCTGTAAGCTCGCCGGGAAACTGGCACAATTACCGGGTGTGGATTAATAAAGTTAATGCGACAGACGTAGATATCCACTATTATTTGGATGGCACCTGGAAAGCTGTGCACAGAGCAAACTTTGTAAACAAGCCGATGTATGTTATTATCAACTTACAAATGGAAGGTTCCTCTGGCTCGCCAGGGCCAACTTCAGATACTTATTACAGAGCAAAAAATATTTATATCGGCAGAAGCAAGGCTTTCTAATCATTCTAAAACACAATACCGGTGGTATAAAGTTTCACCACCGGTATTTTTAGGTAAATACCGTACAGAAAAAACTATACGGTATAAATTTATTATTCAATCAGGCTGTTTTCATACAGTGTTCTGGCTTGCCTTGCAGCTTCAACCATAGAAATCAAAGCCTGCTTTGTTTCAGGCCATTTCCGGGTTTTAAGACCGCAATCGGGGTTCACCCAAAGATTTCTTACGGGCAATATAGCCGCGGCTTTTTCCAGCAGGTCTACCATTTCCTCTGCAGAAGGCACTCTTGGCGAATGTATATCATAAACACCGGGACCTATTTCGTTAGGATACTTAAAATCCGAAAAAGCCTCCAGAAGCTCCATTTGCGATCGTGAAGTTTCGATTGTGATCACATCTGCATCCATTGCAGCGATGTGTTCTATAATATCGTTAAACTCACTGTAGCACATATGTGTATGGATTTGAGTTTTATCAGCCACTCCGCTTGCCGATATACGGAAAGCTTTGACCGCCCAGTGAAGATAAGCCTGGTGATCTTTTTTAAGCAGCGGCAAACCCTCTCTGATTGCCGGTTCGTCGATTTGAATGATTTGTATTCCGGCTTTTTCTAATGCGACCACTTCATCACGAATGGCCAAAGCTATTTGATTTGCAGTTTCAGAACGCGGCTGATCATCTCTGACAAAGGACCACTGAAGAATAGTTACGGGTCCGGTAAGCATCCCTTTCATTAATTTTCGGGTATTCGCCTGTGCAAATCTGCTCCATTTAACGGTCATATCGTTCGGGCGACTCACATCTCCATAAATAACCGGCGGTTTAACACAACGACTGCCGTAGCTTTGTACCCATCCATTTTGGGTAAACAGAAAACCATCCAGCTGCTCTCCGAAGTATTCGACCATATCGTTTCGTTCAAACTCGCCATGTACCAACACGTCGAGGCCAATTTCTTCCTGCCAGCGTATAGCTTCAATAGTTGCTGCTGCTATGGCTTTATCGTACTGTTCCGACGTTAATTCGCCGCGTTTGAGCTTTGCTCTTAGCTGCCGGATATCGTCTGTTTGCGGGAAAGATCCAATTGTGGTAGTGGGAAATAAAGGGAACTGAAACAGATCATGCTGAATTTTCTGACGAACGGAGAAATCGCTCGCTCGGGAGGCATGCTCATCAGTAGTCGCCAAAATGCGGTCTTTAACTTCTGATTTGTGAATACGCTTAGATAAACGACGACTTTGAATAGCCTGTTTATTTATTTCCAGTAAGATTTCATTTCCCTCAATGATTTGTTCCAGTTCATGCACTTCGTTTAATTTCTGCCGGGCAAAGGCCATCCAGTTTTTAACTTCGTGTTCCATGCTGGTTTCAAGATCAAGATCAAAAGGAGCATGAAGCAGAGAACAACTTGGTGCAATCATGATTCGCTCCTTCCCTATCACATTTATCGCATCGCGAATCAGCTTTATTGACTGCTGATAATCGTTTTTCCATATATTTCTGCCGTCCACTACGCCCAATGAGAGTGTCAGATTTTCCGGCACAATTTTAAGTACCGCTTCTAACTGATGAGGAGCCCTCACCAAATCGAGATGAATAGCACTAACGGGAAGGTTAACAGCCCATTCTGCATTTTCATTTAAACCCTCAAAATACGTAGCGATCAATATCTTCAGTCCGTAACATTGCTTATTGATTTCGCGATAAGCGTACGCGAAAACTTCTTTATCCTTGTCTGATAGATCGAGCGCAAGGAAAGGTTCATCTAATTGCACCCATTCGGCACCGTAGTTTTTCAATCCTTTTAACAAGTCGATGTATACCGGAAGCAGGCGCTTGATCAGGTCGATACGATTGAACCCTTCCTCCTTCTCTTTGCCCAGCAAAAGATAGGAAACAGGACCTATTAACACTGGTTTTGGCGTTTTGCCGAGAAACTGCTTTGCAGCGTTAAACTCAGCATACAGCTTAGTAGAAAACACTCTGAATGCCTGCCTGGCTTTAAATTCGGGCACGATGTAATGATAATTGGTATCAAACCATTTAGTCATTTCCATCGCCTTAATATCGAGGCCATCTTTCTGATATCCTCTTGCCATTGCAAAATAGAGATCAATTTCGGTGTTCTCTTTTACTTTGGTAACAACCGGATTGTACCTTTCAGGGATTACTCCGAGGAGGATAGACATGTCGAGCACCTGATCATAGAAGCTAAAGTCGTTGCAGGGAATAAGATTGATTCCGGCGTCCTTCTGTTTTTGCCAGTTATCTTCTTTTAATTTCCTTGCGGTAATCAGAAGATCTTCCTGACCGGTTTTGCCTGACCAGTACGATTCACAGGCTTTTTTGAGTTCACGGCGGGCACCCACACGAGGGTATCCCAGATTGTTTTTGAGCATACGCATAAAACTCTTGTTAAAACATTAATTGAATTAATGTTCCTTACGGTTTTCGGTATACTTTCGGGAAGAATTGTAATAAAAGGCAGAATAATGCAGGTAAATTCCGTGCATTTTCATCTTTGACTACAGCTTTGTACGCGAAAGCATTGTCTGACAGTGAGGCAAGTATCCTGGCTTGTAACGGTGTCATCGTCCTTCTCATTAACCTGGGGCTAACAATGGACGTGCTTGATAACACTTTTTTAGTTACTTACAGTTGCGCGACAGCCCGTGATTTACACACGGTTCCTGTTTTAATCCTTCATTTCTGAAGAAACCTTACTGTTGAAATAAAGTAAAGAACTTTGGCCAAATATAAATGATAGGATTAAGATTTAAGAAGTAAAAGAAATTTCTTGTGAATTTTATGTGAGAGTGCAGGTGCTTGTATGATGAGTGCGGGTGCTTATATGATCAGTGAAGGTGCTTATATGATCGGCGCGGGTGCTTATATGATCGGTGCAGGTGCTTGTATGATCAGCGCAGGTGCTTATATGATCAGCGCAGGTGCTTATATGATCAGTGCAGGTGTCTATATGATGAGTGCAGGTGCTTATATGATCGGCGCGGGTGCCTATATGATCGGCGCGGGTGCCTATATGATCGGCGCGGGTGCTTATATGATCGGTGCGGGTGCCTGTATGATCGGTGCGGGTGCTTATATGATAGTGTCTGGCGTAGGCTTCGTTTTTTTCTTGACGTTTCACCTTTCGGTGTCCGCTAATAATTACTTATTTTACAATCCCTAAACTTTATAAAATGACCTCATTGAAAAGCATTCTACTATTTTTTCTTACTATCTTTTTCTTTAAAATATCAGCTCAGGAACTTCCGAAAAATACCACGTGGGAAGGAAAGCTCATTGGCATTCGATTAGTTCTAAAAGTTTCTCAGGATAGCCTGACCCGACAACAAAAAGCGACGTACGACAGTCCGGATCAGGGAGGTTTTGATTTAGCAGTATCAGAACTGATAATAACCAAGGATAGCTTAAAGGCCTTTTCTGCTGTGATAGGCGGTGGATTTTCAGGAAAGTTTAATGCCAACAGATCGGCAATCGAAGGAGCATGGTCACAGGCAGGCAGATCTATGCCTTTAGTTCTTAAACAAACTGAGCAGGTTAAACCCCTGATAAGGCCGCAAATGCCTAAGGCACCCTTTCCCTATAAGGAAGAAAAGCTAATTTATTTCAATAGCGATAAGAGCATAAAATTCGGAGCAACGTTAACTCTGCCTGCATCGAATAAGCCGCTTGCTGTGGCTATTTTGATAACAGGATCGGGACAGGAGGACAGAGACGAAAGCTTGTTTGGACATAAATTATTTTGGGTAATTGCCGATCATTTAAGCAGAAATGGGATCGTGGTGCTTCGTGTTGATGACAGGGGAATAGGTGAAACAACAGGCGATGTATATTCTGCAACTTCGGCCGACTTTGCCAAAGATGTGCTTGCGGGAATAAGTTATTTAAAAACCAGGAAAGAGATAGATCCTAAGCAAATTGGGTTGATTGGACATAGTGAAGGAGGCATCATTGCTCCATTGGTTGCAAATCAGTCTTCAGACGTAGCTTTCATCGTTTCTCTGGCGGGAGTTGGCATTAAAGGAAGTGAATTATTAAAGAAACAGTTGGAAGATTCGTATATCAATCAAGGTTTTGATAAAGAAAGCGTATCGAATTTAAACCAGTTAACGGATATTTTGATTCAGTTAAACGAAGATCATTCAAATACAGACGAAATCAAGAAAGCTTTTCCCGGTGCTTTCGAAAAGTGGCGCAGTGCGCAGTCTGACGACTTGCTTTTAAAAAGTAAACTCAAAGGCGAAGGTTCTGATAAAAATATAGCTGCACTCGCTTCGCGTATGTTTATGCCATGGATGAGGTATTTTATCAAATACGATCCTTCAACAACTATTACAAAGTTAAAAACACCTGTTTTGGCAATGAATGGAGAAAAGGATGTGCAGGTATCTGCATCTGAAAATCTTGCAGGATTCAAAAAATATTTAACATTGGCAGGAAATAAAGACTTTAAAATTGTCAGCTTTCCAGGATTAAATCACATGTTCCAGACGGCAAGGACCGGCAATCCTGCGGAATATGTTATGATTGAAGAAACTATTGCCCCGGAGGCATTGAAGGTAATGACGGATTGGATTAAGGAGCATGTAACAAACCACCAGCCGTAATTACATGCTTTTAAACAGCTGAGAAGTGGCCTACAACTTTTTTTCGCTAATTTTGTTGTCGACGTATGGGAAAGAGAGAAGTACTCGAAAAATTGCACGAACAGATGATCGCAGAAATACAAGATTATGCAATTATTCTGCTTGACCTTGACGGAACAATTTTAACATGGAACAAAGGCGCTGAAAAGATTAAAGGCTATAAAGAAGAGGAAATACTAGGACAAAACTTCAGGTTATTTTATTTGCCCCAAGACAGGCAGGCGGGCTTGCCCGAGCAATTACTCGAGCAGGCAAAAAAGGAAGGTCGAGCTAGGCACATTGGCAGACGTGTAAAAAAAGGAGGAGCCATATTTTGGGGTAGTATTCTTATTACTGCTCTTCATGACGATAATGATGAAGTAATAGGATTTACGAAATTAACGAGAGAAATAGACGATAATCAATTCAATAATTACAATTAGAAGCGCTGTTTCGCTTAAACTTAGATTGGTTATTGTCGGGATTTGTTCGACGACCAGGGGATTAGTTTACAGTTTACTTTCTCATAATACCTCAATGCCTCTATGCCGTACCTATCCACCATCACTCTCCCATTCAGCGACATAGATAGTTACCCATTTAATATAAAGAGTTTAAAACAAGGAATTAATATCAGGTTAAAGAGTAATGTAACTTTCTTTGTAGGCGAGAATGGTTCCGGTAAATCCACTTTGCTGGAAGCTATCGCTGAAAAATGCGGATTCAGTCTTAGAGGTGGCAATAAAAACCATAACTTAAATATTGGAGGGACTGTTTCTGGTTATGAATCTGCATTGGCTGAAAGCGTTAAATTAGCATGGACACCAAAAAAGATTTCACAAGGCTTTTTTATGCGTGCAGAAAGCTTTTTTAATTTTGCCAGCCTTCTCGACGAGATCGTAGCGGAGGAGAATGATAATGACTTTTTAGAAGCATACGGTGGAAAGTCTTTACACCAGCAATCTCACGGAGAGTCGTTCTTATCCTTATTCAACAACAAATTTCGCAGCGGCATCTATCTTCTCGATGAGCCTGAGGCCGCCTTGTCACCGGCAAGGATACTGGCGTTTATGTCTGTAATATCTGAACTGGAAAAATCCGGACGGGCACAATTTATTATTGCTACTCACTCGCCAATGCTGTTATGCTATCCTGAGGCAAGCATTTATCAGTTTGACGATGAAGGCATCCGCGAAACCACTTATGAGAAGACTGAACATTTCCAATTGACCAAATCGTTCTTAGAGAACCCTGACGTGTATTTAAGGCATCTATTTGAAAGTTAATCCTGTGGCCGAATACTTGAAGATCTGAACTCCTAAAACTGTATCACAACATTAACAAACCAATATTGTATTACAATAGTAAAATGAGCAGCAGAATTACAACTAATAGCGAAGCCACTGTAAGAAGCGTTCCCCCAGCTCCAATGGCAGCCGTCTCCTTTTTCAACGAACGCAATTCCTGACGCAATGCCTTCTTCTCCTGACGATTTAAATTCGATCTGTCGATAGATTTAATAGCTTCTACTCGTTTTGAAATTCCTATTAACCGAAGTTGAGTTTGATTCTTCGCGTGGGGTTCTGGTAAAGCAGGTAAATCCATTGGTGCACCTGCAAATACACTATTTAGAAACAAAAACAAAACGGATATAATTACAGGAATAGACTTTTTCATAACTCTGGATTTATTTATGCTTTTTTAACAGCCCGATTCAGCCAGTGTTTACATTAAATGGTTTCTGTACAAAAAGTGGTAATTATGAGAAATTTTCAGACTTAATTGGGCTTTTGATACACATTTCGTATAAAAGCTCAATAAAAAATAACTGCGCTGTAACCGAAGCAGGAAAACATCGTCTTAATTAAATTGAATACCGAAAGAATCTTGCTAAATAAATCATCTGCCGCTGCCATATTATGAAACGTTCGACGCATTTCCTCCTGTTCGCGCTAACAATCTTCTTTTCTTCAGCCGATTTACAGGCGCAAACCAAAGTCATTTTAAGTGGTCAGGTAATCGACGAGAAGCAGAAACCTGTTGAATTCGCAGTTGTTAGCCTATTGAAGGCAGACTCGGTAGTGCTGAAAAGCACTATAACAGACTCACTGGGCCGTTATAGTTTTGAGGTTTCAGAATCAGGAAACTTTTCGATTTCCATTAGCGCTGTCGGATATAAAAAAGGATCTGGCAAAGCGACTATCAGCGGCGATCAGGCAAACTTTGATGTACCTGCAATAATTTTGGCTCCGGATTCGAAACGATTAAATGAGGTTACTATAACTTCTAAAAAACCTTTCATAGAAAGAAGAGCAGATAAACTTATCGTTAATGTTGAAGGAAGCGCCGTTGCTGTAGGGAATACAGCCCTTGAAGTTCTTAAGAAGGCCCCGGGAGTTTCGCTTGATAAAGACGACAATATTTCGATGAATGGTAAGAGTAGTGTATTAGTGATGCTGGATGGCAAACCTACTTACATGAGTAACGCCGATCTTGCCAATATGCTTAGGAGTATGCAAAGCACCCAAATCGAGACTATCGAGTTAATTACTAATCCATCAGCTAAGTATGATGCTGCCGGTAACGGAGGGATAATTAATATCAAAACCAAAAGGAACAAGAACCTCGGTTTTAATGGCAATGTTTCTTTAGGTTCGGGTTACGGGAGAACTTCAAAATATAACGGCAGTGGTAATTTAAATTTCAGGCAGGGAAAACTGAACCTGTTTGGAAGCTATAACTACAGTAACAACGGTAATAAAAATATATTTGAACTGCAACGTAAGGTTGTGGATGGAAGTGTAATCACAAACTTTGATCAGAATAATAGTTGGGATGCGCGAAGAGAGAACAATGGTTTTAAGGCAGGCGTAGACTTCTTTGCTACTAAAAAGACAACTTTCGGCATTCTGATAAATGGCTATAATAATTCAGTTGACGAAAATTCTGCCAGCGGTACAGCAATCTTCCACCTGCCTACCAGTATCGACAGCGCAATAGATGTGACGGGAAGAAATAAGCAACATTTTAAAAACACGGCATTTAACTTCAACTTTAAAACAAATTTAGACACAAACGGAAGGGAGTTATCTTTTGATGCAGATTACTCGAAATACAATGGCAGAATGAACGAATTCCGCGACAGCTATTATTCTAATTTTTCAGACAATCCTCCGGTTGAGTATATTAACAACTTAGCTCCTGCAAAAATTGAAGTCAGGTCTGCGAAGCTGGATTATACCCATCCCCTCTCTAAAACTTTGAAGCTCGAAACGGGATGGAAAAGCAGCTGGGTTACAACAGATAATAACCTGCAATTCTCAACGCTCGTGGGTTCAACCTGGATTTCTGATAAAAACCGATCGAATCATTTTATATATAAGGAAAACATAAATGCAGCCTATATCAACCTGAACAAGACTTTCAAATCAACTACTTTACAGATGGGACTACGCGGAGAACATACCAATTCTAACGGAAATTCGGTAACACTCGCCAGTGTGATAGAAAGAGATTACATTAAATTATTCCCAAGCGTATCGTTAAGTCAGAAGCTGGGTAAAGATCATCAGCTTGGTATGTCTTACAGCAGGAGAATTGACCGGCCAAGTTATGATAACTTGAATCCTTTTATTTTCTTGCTTGATAAATACACTTATCAGCAAGGCAATCCGTTACTTAACCCCCAGTACACTAAGTCATTGCAACTATCTTATACGTTTAAGGGCGCTACAACAGCCACATTGGGTTATAGTAAAACCACCGACGTGATGACGCAAATTACCGAACAGAATGATGAAACCAAAATAACCTACGCGCAGGAAAGAAACCTGGATAACCAGACTATTTATTCCTTTAATATCTATTCGCCGCTAAAAATAAAAAAATGGTGGAACGTGAATACAAATGCACAGGTGTTCAACATGGGATTCACTGCAGATCTACTGGGTTCCAGGCTTAAAGCCGATCAAACCGTATTCCAGGCGAATATTGATAATCAGTTTACAATTACCAAAACCCTTGGAGCAGAATTATCCTCCTGGTATATGTCGCCATTACGGTACGGAATCTTTCAGATTGAAAATTCTCCTTCCGTGAATCTTGGATTCAAAAAATCATTCGATAATAACAAGTTAAACATGAAGCTAAATGTGAATGATATTTTCAACAGCCAGCGAAACCGGGGCTCTACAAATTATGCTAACATGGATTTAAATTTCATGAATAAATGGGAAAGCCGTGTTGTAAACCTGAGTTTAAGTTACAGGTTTGGACGCAGTGAGGTCAAACCTGAAAGACGTCGTTCTACCGGACTTGAATCGGAATCAAACAGGATGAAAAATTAAGGAATAATCACTTAAATGGTTGCTGGGTTCGGGCAGATTCTATTGCTATCGGATTTTATACGCTTTTTTAACTTTGCATGATGGAAGAAAAGCAAACCGCTGAACAATTATTTGAGTTAAACCTCCTTTCAGCTCTCTGTTTAAAACTAATAGAACTAGGGGAGATTGAAACAGAGAATGAATTTCTTAACAGTTATCCGAAAGATCGTCTGGCCGATATACATAACAATGTCACAGGTGCTTATTATCTTATGAACGGAGAAACGCCGGTAAAACTAGTCGAGTATAACCTAATAACTTTTGAGGTTTGGCCGGTTATTGAAGCTAAGTAACAATAACTATTATTCAAATATAGGATGAGTAATTTACTTGCGTCGTGGCCAGCCAGAAATTATCACTGCGGTAAAACCTGCAATGCCTACACTGTCTATAACCGCCATATAGTTATTTAAACGTCTATATCTGGTCTTGTTATGCGCCCGCAGGAACATAGCTATTAATGCCTTTATCATTAAAATCTCTATAAATGAATCTACGTTTTCAGGTTTTCAAACAAACTTATTTAATTTGATGTCCATAAAGTGAGTCCAGTTTTTGCCATCGGGCGACTGTTCCCAAATTCCTGAAAATTCTTTATCATCGTTTTTAAATCCACCAGTAAACCTTAAACCCTCTCCAATAAAGGTCCAAACTTCTTCTTCACAAGTGGCTGTCATAAATCCCGAATTGCCCTTGTTGTCATAATGTTGCATGGTATACTTTTCTGCATTCTCGTCGAACCCAATTATCTCGAGGGTTTCATTCTTTTCATCTCCTATAAGCACGTCTACTTTGTGTAGTAAAAAAAAACCTCCAGGTAACCATTCATAAGTATCTGTACCAAACACCCTGATTTCGGAAGCCCCATTTGTTGCCACAACTCTTCCCTCTGTATTCCAATGACCGGCAAATTTGCCTAGTTGTTCGTATGCCTGATCCTTATTCATATTTGTTGAATGATTGATACATGTCGTTACAAATTCACTAAGTCAATTCACTAACAACATGAGAAAGATTCATCTCAAGGTATATAACGTTTTCCTACAACCAGCTTATCGCCCGACAGATCTACCTCAAATAAATGAGGAATACGGCGATAACGACCGTTGATATCCTTATGGCTATGTACCGACATTAATAACTTTCCACCCAAGGTACGGAACAACATTCCATGACCGAAGTCAGGAGGTGTAATGGGATATTTCTCCTGAATCCAGGGACCATCCAATGTTCCGCTTTTTGAATAGGCAACGCCTTGTGTATATACATTGTGAATCCAGCTCGTCCAGAGCATACCTAGTCGTCCGCTTACTGTTTTAAATAACCAGGGCCCGTCGGTCACTTTATTCGGGCGGTCCTTGCCGTTCTCATCTTTCTCACGGCTCCATGGAGAATCGCTGGCACGAAACAGCAGCTTTCCTGAGCCTACGCTTCCGCTTAAATCAGGTTTTAACTCAATCTTTTCAATGGTCCCATCCAGGTTCTGCAACCATTCGTAGCAATAAACCATATAGGGCTTAGCATCTTTGTCAATCCAAAACGTTCCGTCTAATGTGGGCATATTGGCTGGTAAATAGATGGAATCCTTCATCGGCACATAAGGTCCATCGGGCTTGTCGCTTACCAGAATATGGCTGGCGCGGCGCTCTATCACATTTCCCTTTACGGTATCAATCTTTATGGCCTGATTGGTGAAGGTGGCAAAGTAGTAGTACTTATCTTTATATGAGTGTATTTCAGCCGCCCATATCATCGGCCTTGGTCCCATCCATGAAGTTGAGTCGGTTTGTGCAACCTTGTAAGGCCCATCCCACACCTCTAAATCTTTGCTCCTCCATAACATACCACCCGTCCCGGTCATATAGTACATCTTAGTTTTTTGATCTGCCAGTATGCAGGGATCACTTAAAACAATAGAATCCAAAGGAACATTTCTTCTGATTTGAAGAGTTCTTTGTTGTGCTGTTAACAGCAAGGGCAAGAATACGTAAGCAGATAAAACCAACCAAACTCTCATACTATAAGGATATAATCAATTATGAAATTTATTGGCTGAAAGATACTGAGCTTATTATCCACTTCAAACTATTGTCTTTAACATTTTGAGACCTTCCATTTCGCGTATTATCCCCTTCCTGTGTTCGGGAATTTATTGCTTTATGAATTTTAACTTAAATTGGTTACTGCCATTTAGGATACTCGCCACGTAACAACCATCGGGCAATAGCGATATGTTAATATCCTTAGCACTTTTAGATCTTGCCATTTGCTGCCCGCCTAATGACGTAATAATAATATCAACACGTAAAATTTCTGCAATGCCGGAAACAGATATGGTTGAAGACGCCGGATTAGGATAAATCATTACTTTCTCAACATCTTCTGGTGATTTATCCGAATCATTTTCTGCAGGCAATGCTGTTGCACAAGTGGTTAAAGGATCCCAACTAGTAAAACCGCTTTTATAGGCTAAGTGGTCTATATCACTTACATACACCTCAAAATATAAGGCTCCATATGTTTTATATGCATAGCACATGGCATCAAACGGTGTTGATCCGGCCGTTTTCGCAGGGTCGAGAAATGGACTTGTCCAGCCTTGCAGCATTTGGAACATTGTGTAAGCCGAGCTACCAAGATCATACAAAGGGGTGGCAAAGGTTGTTGTCGGCAAGCCTGTGAACGTATTTGTTGCAGGATCTGTGAAACCAGCTAAGTTTTCCTGCCAAAAGCTGATTTTTGGATTTTTTATGTCATTAAATGTTTCAAGCAAACGTGTGCGTAAATAAGTAGATAATGTGGGAGAATTTATATTATCACTTATATTCTTGTAAGAAGGTATAAAGACGTTTTTGGCCGGAAAATTATCAGTTTGAATCTTCATGGCGGCAAGTACAGAATCTGCAAATTTATCTCTGGTATAGCCTGGAAGACTGACATTAACTGCAACATTTAAACCATTTACATTCCTGATAGCCCCCAAACCAGGGATATTTGTCGCGATATTTGATAATACGGGATGATTTTTAAGTGCAACCAGAGTTCCTGCTGTTTTGGAATAAACTTTATGATTGGCCAGAGCCGATAAGAAAACACGAAAACGCTGCAACAAGTATCCATCGTAGGGAACTGCTCTGATATAACTTATATTACTTAAGGGATCAGTAAAAGAGTATGTACTGACACCAGGATGGGCAGCTATATAAGAAGGCTCTACAGTATATGCGCCAAATAAGACGGTTAGCTTTTTATCGATCAAATCTAGTTTTTGTACAATGTGATCTATGCCCGCATAATTAAAAACGCCTTCCGATGTTTCAATTTCAGGCCAGCTGGTTCTCCATACAAAGCCATCTACAAAAGGATAATTTCTTATGTTGGCATCACGATAGGTGCCCTGGTTACTATCCAGCACATAAATTCCTTTTGGCTGAGATTTAAGAGATATTGATAAGCTAAGCGATAATAAAAGCAGGTATAGTTTTCTCTGCATACTAATCTTTTTTTAAATAGACACAAACATTAACTATAGGTTTAATCTCGTTGTCGTTTTTCTCGAATATTCACACCCACCAGCTATGTCCCACAGCCATGCAGCATATCCGCTAGAAATTTGCATATTAGTTAAACTTCCGTCGTTTATGAAAGTCTTATTTTTAATTTAAGGAATTTTTAAGTCATGAAGCCATTGCCAAACCTTTATTTATATACCTTTTCGCTGATTATTCTTTTCTCATTACAATGTAAGAACAGCGACCTGGGTCCGCAAAAAACCTATCGCTTTAACGAAACCTTAACTATTGATGGGATAACCCGTACTTATACCGTAAACCTACCGCCTAATTATTATGAATCTTCCGGTTTTTCGCTGGTTATTGCAATGCATGGCGGTGGAGGTAATGCCAGCCAGTTTGAAAGCACCTCGCGATTAACAGAAAAGGCAAATGCGGCTAAATTTATCGTTGTTTATCCTGAAGGAGTACAAAGTTCCGGAATATTAAAAGCCAGAACATGGAATGCCGGCGGCTGTTGCGATTATGCAAGAGACAATAATGTTAATGATGTTAAATACATTAATGAACTGATAGCTAAACTGACGCATACTTATAAGATAGATCCTAAAAAAGTGTATGCAACGGGGCACTCGAACGGTGGAATGCTGGCTTACAGATTGGCGTGCGAACTACCAGATAAAATAGCTGCCATAGCACCAAACGGCTGCACCATGGTAGCAGCCAGCCCTTGCACACCTTCCAGACCCGTACCTGTGTTACATATGCATTCATCGCTTGATTCCAAAGTACCATATACGGGCGGCACAGGCGTTTCCGACGCATACTATCCTCCTTTAGATTCGGTAATGAATGTCTGGGCACTGAATAATCTCTGCAATTCTGCATCTAAAATCGTCAATGAAAATCCATCATTTAAACTAACGCAGTGGAATGATTGCAGCAGTAATGTTAAAACCCATTATTATTTAACCTATGATGGTGGGCACGGTTGGCCCGGAGGCTTACCTGGCGGCCCGTTTAGTGACACTCCTTCTTCGGCAATTAATGCAAATGACTTACTATGGGAGTTTTTTCAACATTACAAGTTGCCTTAGAAATTTAACACCATTCTTTATCTCCGTGGCTAGCGCGCTCACTATCTGTAGCAGCGCTCTACAGATTCATAAAAAAGCAGTCTCTGACTCTCCCCCATTTTTGGCATCCTTTCCAACAATACTATTTTGTTGTTTAGTGTTGTCGGAGACACCAGTGATCGCCGGCCGAGCTTTTTGGCTATAGGATTGCCCCCGGCGGACACTAAATAGCAAATAAAATCTTGCGATTAAACATTTACTCCCTAACGTTTAACAAACAAAGCATACAAGATTTGCGCTTATAGCTACTTTAGCACGATCATTTATAGACGAGATACGACGACTATTGGCTAATACATTTAATACAATACTCCTCCGACTCAACAGAAATAGAATTATGAAATTTTTTATAGATACCGCTAATCTCTCCCAAATTAAAGAAGCACACGAACTAGGAATTCTGGATGGTGTAACGACCAATCCAAGTTTAATGGCAAAAGAAGGAATTAGTGGATTTGATAACGTAAACAATCATTATAAATCAATTTGCGAAATTACAGATGGAGATGTTAGTGCCGAGGTTATTTCTACTTCATATAATGAAATTATAGAAGAGGGATTAAAACTATCAGAACTTCATAAAAACATTGTGGTTAAGGTCCCTATGATTAAAGACGGAGTGAAAGCAATCAAATATTTTACTTCTAAAGGCATCAGAACCAATTGCACCCTGGTGTTCTCGCCGGGGCAGGCTTTGCTGGCTGCTAAAGCGGGTGCCACATACGTATCTCCGTTTATTGGCCGCTTGGATGATGTTTCAACTGACGGATTAGCCTTAATAGAAGATATCAGATTAATTTTTGATAATTATGGTTATAAAACCCAAATACTAGCGGCCTCTGTACGTCACACTATGCACATTGTTGACTGTGCCAAATTAGGTGCGGATGTAATTACCGGACCACTTTCTGCTATCGCGGGATTGTTAAAACACCCACTAACAGATAGCGGATTAGCACAATTTTTAGCCGATCATGCCAAAGCCGCTGATAAATAAACACGATATGAACGCAGATATAAATAAATTAAACAATATTGCCAAGCAGGTGCGCCGTG
>CAMPKC010000043.1 GCA_946887045.1 uncultured Sphingobacteriaceae bacterium
GTTTACGCATATGCGCAAATATCCAATATAGCTGCACCGCGTGAACCTTTACAAAACCTCACATTCACACCAGCCAAGCAATATTTTCGCATGTATATTATATTGATTTATGAATTGATATTCCCCTGTACATCCGTTTATAAACGGATATACAAGCTTTAATATTTATGAGCTTCCTCTATCTATCGATCCGGATGTTTTCCTTTATTAAATAACAGCTTTTTCAATCCTTAGGGTAGCAAATTTCAGCAGGTAGAACATCAAAATATCAATTCGTGATATTAGCAAAAATTTCCTATAACGTAAAATAATTTTCTTCGGAATAGATATTCCTGAAATTTACACTGATGCTAGCACCTGTTCCTCGTGCTTAAAAGTAACCGCGGAGTACAGAATATAAAATACCCTAACTTTCTCTTTTACATAGAAATCACCAAGCGGAGACTTAATTATACCCATCACCGCCTAAATGTTAAAAATTCCTAAATTACTTACATAGTAATTAATCCTTCATTACTTTAGCGCAATCAAACCTGGTTAATCATCTTTAAATCTACACATTGGAAAGAAAATTTCACGAAGGCTATGTTTTAAACATTAAAGAAATTGCGTTCAGAATTAATGCGAGCCTGCAAACCGCCAGAAAAACCATCAAGGCATGGAAAAGTCAGTTAGGGCTTGATGCAAAGGCCTTCTTCACGGTACATCATCTCGGTAAAGTAATGGTTTTACCTCCTTATAGTATTATCGAGAGCTTAAAGCTATATTATTCCTAAGTATTGTTTATTCTTCATAGTGGTTATAAATGATGCAAAAGCTATAAAGTCTGGGCTTTACAGGTAAATGATCTGTTCAGGCTGAATATTTGGCGGAACAATACCCTTTGTCCGAAAAACATAGGGTATTGCTGTTCGCAAAATGGCTCGTGTATTAAAGATGAAGGCCCTTGTCCTTTACACATCGGCTGTTGTTTTAAAGATCGGGGCTTTTGTTGTTAAAACAAGAGGCATTGTTGTGACGATGTACGAACTTGTAGTCAACACAAAGCCCTTTGTTCTAAAGATATTTGGCTTTGTTGTCAGAACATTCACTATTGTTCTCGATACATTGCCGACTGATCGAATGGTCTACGCCTCGTCCTCTTCGGCGAAAAACCCTGTTTAAATAATAAATAAACCGTTTTTATTGCTTTTAATAGCTGCCCCGGCGTAAAGATCTCGTGCAGAATTTATGTAACAGATTGCAACTTAGATTATACCTTTTTATGAAAGCTGATAAAAGATTATACATCATTACATAAAGTTTTACCATGTATTATAATGCATACAAAATTGATTTTCAGGCTTTTTAAAAACAGACATTGCAATTTATCTTAGCAATACCAAGGCACTGGAAATGGATCCGGTGCATCTAAAATGAATACATGAGAACACCAAGGTTATTAAAAAGCTACAGCAGATTATCGGAAACGAGCCTGAACTTTAAGGCTGAAATGGTGATTATTAATCTAACCGACAATCCTTATTTTCTTATTACCACACCTACTTTGGCCGACTTTACTGTTATCAGAGAAACCTACAACGATGCCTTGAAAAATTCTGCTGATGGCAATAAAACAGCTATCGCATTAAAAAATCAGGCAAAAAAGGCGCTGCTAACAGCCATGAAGAATTTGGCAACAAATGTAGAATCGCTGGCCCAGGGCGACCGTGCGAAGCTGGTTAGCTCGGGCTTCGACCTGGGGTCGGACGGAGAAAACATTCCGGAGCTGGGCACCCCGACAAATTTTGAGCTTAGCGACGGCTTAAATCCCGGCGAACTGAAGCTCAGCGTTAAAACGGTTCCGAATGCTATTGCCTATCTGCATGAATATACCGAAGGTCCGCTTACCGACGATAGCGTATGGATATCGAAAGCCAGTTCGTCGCGGGAGCATACATTTAAAGGAATCCGCAGCGGAATACGGGCGTACAGCCGCGTTGCTGCTATCGGCAGAAAAGGTCAGGAAGCTTACAGTAATATTTTGTATAGGGTGGTGCAATAAGTGGGTTAAGTTTGGATAAGAGACGGCAATGCATCGGACGGATGCATTGCCTTTTTTTTGAATTTGCTGGTGTCGCCATCAACAAATAAATATAGTTCCAGGTGCATCTGAAACTAACCAACCATCTTTCCTGCGCAGGTAGGAATCTTAACGCTGAGCAACGATATTCTTGCCGCCGGTGTAACGCATTATGATTGCCGATTAGCTCGGCAATGACGCGACTTGGATTAAAAACCCGACCTATTGGATTACCACTCCGGCTGCCATTCAGCGAAACTTTTCAAAAGACATTTCGTAAAACGACCTGGCAACTTCGTCATCTGGATTTAATGCCAATAAATTCTATCTATGAAATTCTCGTTCGAAAAAATACTTATACTATTCTTTTCTCTAATATTTTTTGGCTTGGCTGTTTTAGGGTTTATGTCGTACAAAAACAATAAATCCGTTAACAACAACAGCAAAAGGGTGATCCGTACACATCAGGTACTGTTCGAATCGGCAGAAGTACTATCAATTATAAAGGATGTACAAGGTGCATCACGCGGATATGTGCTTACTAAAGACCCAACATTCCTTATTGATCTTCAGCATGCAAGACTCAGAGTTCTGACACATGTTGATACACTTGAATATTTAACAGGCGATAACCCTGCACAGCAAATACGGGTCGATAGCCTCAGGAAGATAATTGAGCAAAGAATCAACCACTCATTGCAAACAGTTTTTCAGACAGAAAAGGGTATCTCTAATCCCATAGTTCAACTCAAATTGACTAACATCGGCGAAGATTTGATGGACGAGATACGCAGTCTTATTAATGATATCCAAAAAGAGGAAAGCGAATTGCTGGTACAGCGTAACCGCGCAAACCTGGAGAGTTCAAGATCACTAAACCGTAGCTTCTTCCTTCTTCTGCTAATTGCGGCGATCCTTCTAATTATAGGTTTTATTGCGCTTAAGAGACATCTGACATATCGTAAAATAGTAGAAACAAGAATCAAAAAACTGAACGAAACCCTGGAAACAAGGGTAATAGAGAAAACCAACGAAATACGCAGGAAAGACAAACATCACCATTTAGTGCTCGATGCCATGTCTGAGGGCATTCAGGTAATCGACTACAACTGGAGGTATGTTTACGTAAATGATGCTTTGAGCAAACAGAGTAAATATGAGGCAGACCATTTACTGGGAAATACGATGATGCGAATGTATCCCGGCATTGAAAACACAGAGACTTTTAAAGTGATCGAAAAATGTATGGCAGAAAGGGTTTCGAAAAAGTTTGAGAATGAATTCACATATCCTGATGGCACCAAGGGGTACTATGATTTAAGCATCCAACCCATTTCTGAGGGTTTGCTTATCCTTTCGACGGATATTTCTGAGCGCAAGAAGAGCGAGCTTGCAAAGGAATTATATGTTAAAGAAATGGAGAAGGTATTATTTAAAATCTCGCACGAGATGAGACATCCCATCGTTCAGATTCTCGGGATATCGGAGGTAATTGGATACGCCAACCTTTCAGAAGATGAAATGAAATCTTTTTTAGCCTGCATGAAAGACTCGGCAGTAACTTTAGACAACTACACCCGGGATCTTACCAATTTTGTAACTTCGATAAGGAATAAGACAAATTCAACTACAGTTTGTTGACAGGATCAAAAAAGCATAATTCCGTTATGCTGAGGCATAACGCTACGATCACTCGCTTATCGGGATTTGCAGTCCCGATTTATTAGAGCTGGATTCGCAATCCAGTTTAAATCAAACTAGGGTGTACAGGGCGCTATCTTTAGGATTACAAATCCATTTTTATTAAGGACGGGATTACAAATCCCGACCAGCGGACCTCCGTCTTTAATGCGCCTATCGTCAACCCATAAAACATCCACGCTTATCTTCATAGACAATCCTTAAAAAATCTTCTAATCGCTCCACGGATGGTGAAGGTTGGTACAAATGCCATTTATTGTCAGCCCGTTTCCAATATATTTTCCAAATGTTCTTGTGTCTGACATAGGTCGCTTTTGCGTAGCCGCTTGTAATAATCCGACTCGGATCATTCCAAAAAGGTCTGATTTCATTCAAAATTACACTCTGGTTCTCTATTTCGTAGCCAAGGTCGATCCGATTCCTGATTTCAGGTGTAGGTCTTACTCTTGCCATGTAATTCTCCATTATTTCAATTATATCAACTGATTGGATTATGTCTAAGGCCATTTGAAATTATTCTATAATACTATTTGATATTCGTTTCGGGTCGCGATCCCCTTAACGGCTTTCGTTTTAAAAATACAAATTTGGTGTCAAGCGGCAAGTTAATGACGACACTTACCACATTACCCCCCACCCTTCTCAAGCATATTTTGCCATTGGTCGATATATTCCACACATTCTTTCTGGTTTTTAAATGGCGTTCCATCGTGCCGCACCAATTTTTCCCAACCCTGAATGCTTAGCTGATCAGTCTTTATGGCTACAGAATAATATAAGCCCTCTCTGAACCATAAATCCTTTTCCGTGTCAATCATTCCATTCATAATAAAATCTCCCCCGGTATATGCAGCAGGTCCATTATCGACATACATGAGGCAATGATTGCCAGAAACATAAACGGGTTCGATCACATATTTCTTCCCCGGTACTACAGAAATATATCGAGGAAAGTCAAAACGCACCGTACCACTAAAGCAATTTACAAAATGATTGTCGGCGCTTGTACCCAGAATTTTCCTCTTCAATGATCTTTCCCTGATACGCACCTGTACATATCCTCCAACACTACCCAAATTACTGCAAGTCGCATCGCCAAACTGTAATTCTACTGCATCGAGGGCATGAAGCCGCGGAACAAACTCCTGCCCCATCGGTCCCTGGTAAACATTATAATAATAAGGTTCAAGTAAATGGATATTCGACTGATCGGACACAAACGCAGGTTTAATCTGACATGTGCAAGGCTTTGAAACAGTTTGAACGGATTCTTCAAACTCTGCTTCTTTATCTGAGCAGAATACTAAATAAAGAAGGCTTGCGCTTAAAAATAAGGTAAATACTTTCTTCATAGGCTCAAAATTCATATCAGAACCTGGCTCAACGGTAAAGAGCCGGGATTCTACGTGCAGGTACATAGGTAATTATACACTGTGTGTCGAAGTTGCACTTCTTTTGCGCACATGAAGCTGATTTGTATCAACCTCTGTGTTAATTATTATCAGTCTGAGAAAGAGTGGAATACAAAAATTTAGAAATTTCGGAAACGATGAGACAATTCTTAAGTTTTAAGATAAGGACGAAAACGTCAGATTAAACTGATCTTTTAAACAACGGTGCAAGAGCATATGTAAATCGAGAACCCAAAAAGATAGCAGGCATGCAAAAAACAAGCACATTTCTAATGTTTGTTGGCGATCAGTGTGGAAAAGCTGAAGAAGCCATAAGGTTATATACTTCCCTGTTTAAAAACTCGGAGGTAAAGGAATTAGAATATTACAAGGACGGAGTGCCGGGCGGGAAAGCCGGCGATGTTAAACATGCTGTATTTACTCTAGATGGATTGCAATATATGGCATTCGACAGTGCCATGGGCCATGCCTTCTCTTTTACTCCTTCAATGTCAATTTTTGTTGAATGCGAAAGTGAAGAAGAACTGGACTCGCTCTTCGCAACGCTTTCGGACGGCGGTGTGGTAATGATGACTCCCGACGAGTATGAGTTTAGCAAAAAGTTTTGCTGGCTTGCGGACAGATATGGCGTTTCATGGCAATTGAACTTTAACGGATAACAAGCATGATGAATAAAATCATTACGCCAAATGACAAAAAGTTTTTGAATTATCTTTGAACTATGCCAAACGATATAGATACCTACATAAGCGATTTTCCTGAAGAAGTTCAGATGCTACTTGAGCAAATCCGCGCCGCCATCCGGCAAGCAGCGCCCGAAGCAAAGGAAACTATTAACTATGCCATACCAACCTATACTTTAAACGGAAATCTGGTGCATTTTGCTGCTTTCAAAAAGCATATCGGCTTTTATCCCGGTCCGACGGGAATTGAAACCTTTAAAAACGAACTTTCTGCGTACAAAGGTGCAAAGGGCTCGGTTCAATTTCCGCTCGACAAACCTTTGCCCCTCGACTTAGTTACTAAGATTGTAAAGTACAGGGTGAAGGAGAATATGGAAAAACCTTCGAAAAAGAAGGCATAAAAAGCCTTTTTTCGAGTCTAAATTATTATCAGATTTACAGTCGTATCAGCACAGTAAAAATTGCAGGATAAACGAAGCGTAAACGAAGAAGTATTAGAGGTAGCGAAACTATTCTTAAAGCTTGGATTAACCGCCTTCGGCGGACCCGCTGCACACATAGCGATGATGCAGCTGGAAGTAGTGAACAAACGAAAGTGGTTAAGCGAACAGCATTTCCTGGACCTGATTGGCGCTACTAATTTAATTCCCGGCCCTAACAGCACAGAATTGGCAATCCACATCGGCAAGGAACGGGCAGGCTGGAGAGGCTTACTTACAGCAGGATTTTGCTTCATTTTACCCGCCGTTTTAATTACGGGCATTTTCGCCTGGCTGTACAAGGAGTATGGCGAAAGTCCGCAGGTACAGCCATTCGTTTACGGAATTAAACCGGCAATCATTGCCATTATCCTGGCAGCAATCTTTCCGCTGGCTAAAAAATCGCTAAAAAACATTGAACTGGCAATACTGGGCATCACCGTGCTCATACTATCCTTACTCAACTTCAATGAAATACTGTTAATGTTTGGAGCCGGATTTCTGGCTTTGCTATCGGCTGTATTCAAAAACAACAAAGCACATATCGGCAGCAACATTCTTCCACTTAGTTTTTTCCCGCTGTCAGGCACCGTAATGGCATCCACCAGTAATTTGAGCTTATTTTTCATATTTCTTAAAATCGGGGCAATACTTTATGGAAGCGGTTATGTGTTATTTGCCTTTTTAGATGCGGAGCTGGTAAGTACCGGACTTTTAAGCCGGCAACAGCTTATCGATGCTATTGCGGTTGGACAGTTTACACCCGGTCCTGTTTTTTCATCGGTCACTTTTATTGGGTATCAGATCAATGGCTTTAGCGGTGCTGTGGTTTCTACCATCGGCATATTTCTGCCATCCTTTATATTTGTCGCTTTGCTAAATCCTCTGGTAAAAAAGATGAGGAACTCAATTCTGTTTTCCGCATTTCTTGATGCTGTAAATGTTGCTTCGGTGGCGATAATTATTTCTGTAGCTTATGCGATGGGAAAAGATAGCATAACCGACTGGAGAACAATAGCCATCGCTGTATTAAGCATTGTACTAACTTTTGGCTTTAAGAAAATCAACAGCGCATTTATTGTAATCGGAGGTTCACTGCTTGGATATTTGTTAACGCTTCTTTAAATCCTTATCTTTTCTTAGAATCATCTTAAGCATAGGTCCTGATGTCTGCGTGATACTCATCCCGTATGTCTTTTACGATAAAATAAACGGTAACACTAATAATAGCTGCGAAATAACACCAAACAGAAACCAGGTTTTCGGCAAAAAAAGCTTTGCTTACAACAAGCGACATTAATATGATCGAACCAAGAATATTCATTCTTCTCAATCCGGATATAAACGGAGCAACGACAGTTGGCAGCAGATACAGCAATGAAGGAATTACGCCCCGCTGATGCGGAAAATCGGTATAATATGCTATGTGATGCGAATTGATGCCTGCCTCGACCGGGTAAAACAGCATACTAACAGCAATATACAACGAAACTATCGCACCAATACCTAAAAGCCCTATTAGTATTTTTCTCCTTTTGGGATCTTTCTCAAGAAGGTAAATTGATAAAGGAACCAGAGACGGCCAGACCACCTGGGCAAAAATCAAAAACATATAGGTGGTAGGAATTCTGAAGACGGCAAAGTCGGGATTCATGAATGACAGCCATAAAAACCCTTCCATAAGCTGCTGAGCACCGAACAGAAGCGGGATAGATGCAAATGGAATCTGACCGTTATTTGTAGTTTGCTTCAATGTTGCAACTCCGCCGGTTAAAAGTGCGGCACTGGCAACAAAACTGGCACTTGCTGAAAAACACATACACCCTCCTTAATTAAATTAGATCCAAAGGAGTTGAAGCTTAGTGCCTGTGCCGATTTGGAGTATTTAGATAAATTACATTTTCAATTGAAGCCTGTTTATAGCTTTAAAAATTCAAAAAGTTTATAGATAAGAATTGCCGGCCATACAAGTGCTTTAAAAAAACCTGCCACACCCATCCAAAACGTGGCTGCGTGTTTTATAAAATAGATAAGGGCTCCAATAAAAGCCAGTCCGTAAATTGCGGATGATTGACCGTTCATCTTATCTCTTATTTGATTCCGCATTTATACTTACATGTATACGTAGTATAAAGAGAACAAATTAAAAGTCTTTACAAGCTACTTCTGGTCAGCTTGCGGGCTGATGGATATCAGTTTCGATGGGCTAAGCCATTCCTTATTTAAAAACTGACCTTTAAAGGCGCCTTATCTTACTACTCATATCATACTTCCTAACTTCCTTAAACCTTGTTTCATCGCATCTTCAGCAACATTCGAAAAATTAAGACGTAAAGTTTGGGGATCTGCATCGCGTGCATAAAAGGTATCGCCGGGCACAAAGATTATATTCTCTTTGAGTGCACGCTGCAACAGCTCGCGTGCTGTGATGCCCTTAGGCAATGTCAGCCAGCAAAACATCCCGCCAAGAGGCCGGGTGTAGCTAATAGAAAATGGGAAATAATGATGAATCGCTTCCAGCATTACCTTGCACTGATGTTCGTATTGCTGCTTTATCCTTTCTATATGCATATCCAGATCGTGCTTCGCTAAAAATTCACACAAAATATACTGTGTGAGGTTACCCGAATGCAAATCTGAGGCTTGCTTTAAAATAGTGGCTTTTCGAATTATTTCGGGATTTGCAAGCATCCAGCCCAAGCGTAAACCTGGAGCAATTATTTTAGAGAAAGAGCCCAGCAAAATAGTTTGATCAGGCAAATGCGAAAAGATGGGAGCTGGTGTTTTATATCCGAAAGAGATCTCCCCGTATGGGTCATCTTCGATAAATGGTGTTCCATGCCGGGCAAGTATACCGGCCGTCTCTCTTCGTTTTTCTTCCGTATAACTTATTCCGGTAGGATTTTGAAAGTTGGGGATTCCGTAAAAGAACTTTACAGGATTACGGCTCAGCAGACCATCCAATGCCTGGGTATTTATTCCATCATTGTCTAAACCTGCTTCTAAAATATCAGCCTGAAACATCGAAAAGCATTGCAATGCCCCTAAATAACCGGGGCGTTCAACAACAACCTTATCGCCCGGATTGATAAATAGCTTTGCGATTAAATCCAGTGCCTGCTGCGACCCGTTGGTGATTAAAATTTGCTCGGGAGATACGTCGAGTTTGTGCCGCTTTTTATACCGGTTCGCGATAAATTCCCGTAAGGGATATAACCCTTCTGTTGATGCGTACTGCAACGCCTGCCTTCCAAACTTTTGAAAGGCTATTGCCGAACATGCTTCCAGTTCTTTTACAGGAAACAGGGAAGGATTGGGTAAACCGCCGGCGAAAGAAATTATCCCGGGATTTGACGCTACTTTCAATATTTCGCGAACAAATGATTGCGGTACGTTTTGTACCCGCTTGGCGTAGCTGAACTGTTGATCTGTTGAAATACTCATAAACCAATTTATTTGATAAAAAAAAAGCCTCCCGTTTTGCGGGAGGCTGATGAATTAAAAGCTTTAGAAAAACTCAAATCAATCTATCCCGCCAGGGTAAACCCACCACGACCATCACATAAACGGCTGCTGAAAAATTGATAAATTGAGTTGTTGTGTTCATTTAAATTTTGTTCAATAAAAAAAGCCCGGCCAAAAATGGACGGGCTTTTCTTTTGTATATTTTCAATATCAAATTCCCGTCAATACGCTTGTACTGCGACCGCAACGACTGAAATTAGATACTGGTTTTGTTTCATGATTAATTCAAATATAGTATTTTTTATTAGAAAAGATTTGAGATGTGAGACTTGAGATTATGAGAGCCGGTAATTTTCATAAGCATGTAGTTTCGTTAGAATCTCATGCTTACGAAAATCCAATATTTATCTCTGCACTTCCGAGGTTGTTTTCACATCAATAAATTCAAGCAGATCTGCATTCAATTGTTCTTTTTCAGTGATAAATAAACCATGAGGCGCATCCTCATAAACTATGTATTTCGCATCGCGAATTAAGCGGGCCGCATGATCGCTGGTTGCTTCGATGGGAACAATTTTATCGCTATCTCCATGAATTACGAGGGTCGGCACGTTTATGGTATGCATCTCTGTTCTGAAATCTGTTTCGCCAAAGGCATGAACACACTCGACGGTTGCTCTTGGAGAGGCTTGCATGGCGACCATCAAATTCCAGTCGAGCATGGCCTGACTTACCTGGTGGCTAACAATACTTACTCCGTAAAACGTTTTTGAAAAGCCTGTTAAAAAGCCCGGACGGTCCTCCTGAATGTTAGTGATAATTTCATGCAGGGTTTCGATCGGCACACCCTCCGGATTATCGTCCGTTTTTAATGTATATGGTGCAATTGAAGACAACAATACCACTTTAGTCACTCTGTTACCTCCGTGGCGGCTAAAATAACGGACTACCTCTCCCCCACCCATCGAAAAACCAACGAGTGTCACATTCTGTAAATCCAGCTGATCTAAAACAGCTTTTAAATCGTCGGCGAAGGTATCGTAGTCGTAGCCGTTCCATGGCTTATCCGATTTGCCAAAGCCACGACGATCATAGGCAATGCAGCGTAAACCCATTTCCGGGAGTACCCGCATCTGGTGTTCCCACATTTGATGGTCAAGGGGCCAGCCATGAATAAATACCACAGGATTTCCTGTACCCCAATCTTCATAGTATAAATTAACGGATGTACCGTCTGGATTTTCAGATTTAATAAATTTCATTTTCAGAGGGTTAATAAGAGCGACTTGAAGATAAACTCCTTAGGATTAGGATTGTTTGAGTCTGAAATAAATTCATTGGACTTGTTATGAGTATCAATGAAGCGTGATGCGGTATGCCGCTGCAATTCGTCTAAACACAAAGCGCCAACAGTATCGAATACTAAAGAAGAATCCCGAATACCTAAAGCGCCTCGTTAAAGCGCTATACTCCCCTCCTTATTTCAAGGAGGGAGTAAGGGCTGGTTTAAAACCCGAAAAAACCTTAAACCGCCTTCTTTCCTTTAAAAACCTCATCCTGTATAAAAGGCTGAGCATTTATTCGTTGTCCGGTAGCTTTAAATATCGCATTGGCAACTGCGCCTCCGGTCGGTGGAAGAGCAGGTTCGCCTAATCCTGTCGGATCAATCCCGTTGTTCACAAAATAGGTTTCGATTTCAGGAATCTCTTTCATCCTGATTAAGCGATATTTATTGTAGTTATTTTGCTCAGGGACGCCGTCTTTGAAGGTCAGGTTGCCATACATGGCATGACCGAGTCCGTCTACAATACCGCCCATCACCTGCTGGCGGGCGCCACTCATGTTTATCACCTCACCGCAATCAATTGCGGCGTATATTTTCTGCACCACGGGCTTTCCTGCCTTTAGTACCACATCGGCAACCTGGGCTACATACGAAGCATGTGAAAAGTACACACTAAAACCCTGTGAAACATTCTTTTTTGTTCCCCATCCCGATTTTTCAGCAGCAAGTTTAATGACACCGATCATGCGGTCAATATCATATCGAACCGCGCCTGCGGGCGAAGTTTTAGCCTTTTCAAGAAGTTCAAGTCTGAACTGAACCGGATCCTTCTTGGCAGCTTCTGCAACTTCATCTAAAAATGCTTGTTCTGCATAGCCCAGAAAATTAGTGATGGGTGCTCTCCATGGAGCGGTGGTTATGGGCGATCTGTGCTCGACGGATTCAATGAGCAGATTGTCGACAGCGCCCGACGGGAAGTTGTTTTCGCGGGTCGGGTTTCCGGCGTTAATTCCCGCTCCTTTTAACTTGTAGCCAATCATGTTACCCTTGTCATCCAGCGCCGCTTCAAAACGATAACGGACAGCAGGACGGTAATTGCCTCCCATTATATCATCCTCGCGGGTCCAGATTACCTTTACAGGAGCTTTGATTAAACTTGATAATTCTGCGGCCTCAAGTACATAGTCCGTCATTAATCTTCTTCCGAAACCTCCGCCTAAGCGGGTAATTTCCACAGTGATTTTGTCTTCCGGTATCCCTAAAAGTTTTGCCACTCCTGACCGTGCGCTTCCGGGCGTTTGCGTGGGCCCCACCAGTTCCACTCCATCAGGCCTTACATGAGCAAAAAAGTTCATCGGCTCCATTGGGTTGTGCGGCAAAAAAGGACATTGATAATCGCTTTTTACAACTTTGGCTGCATTTTTAAAAGCTGTCTCCACATCACCTTCTTTTCTCCTCATCTGCGCATTTGAGCCGTTTAAAAGGTCGAGAAAGATCTTATCATGGTCTGCAGTACTTTCAATATTACCGCCTTTTTCGTACTCAATCTTCAAAAGCTTTTTGGCTTTAAGTATTTGCCATGTTGATTTGCCTACTACAGCTACATTATTCTTAAAACTTACCACGTCGATAATACCTGGCATAGCCTTCGCCGCCTTATCATCAACCGATTTGAGCTTCATTCCAAAAGCCTCCGGACGCTGAATAATTGCCGTCAGCATGCCTTCGCGGTGGAAATCCATTCCAAACAATGGCTTACCCGTAGAAATGCTTTTGTTGGCAACATTTCTTACTGCTGTACCGATTAACTTGAAATCTTTGCGGTCTTTTAGTTTTACTTCGGCGGGAACAGCAAGCTTAGATGCATCGTCGGCAAGATCGCCGAAACTCAGTTTTTGGCCGGATTTAGCATGAACTACCATTCCATTGCTGGCAGAGCATTCATTCGCAGGCACATTCCATCGCTTTGCGCCGGCCTCAATAAGCATATGCTTTGCTGTTGCGCCCGCCCTTCTAAGGCGTTTCCATGAATGGGGAACAGCGCCACTGCCGCCAGTGACCTGGCGTTCAAATTTCTTAGCGTCAAATGCTGCCTGAACAACGCTTACTTTTGTCCAGTCGGCTTCCAGTTCCTCTGCTACAACCATCGGAAAGGAAGTCAGAATATTTTGCCCCAACTCGGGGTTTGGCGAAAATATGGTAATAATATTATCACTTGAAATAGACAGGTAGCTGTTAAACTCCGCATTGCCGGCTGCCAATGCTGCCTTTGAAACTACAGTGGGGGTCTCAGCATTTACACTGAACCAATCAAAGCCAAGCATTAATCCGCCTCCGGCGGTTGCTGCCATTTTCAAGAAATCTCGTCTGCTGGTTGAACTTGCCATGATTTATAATTTAGTGCTGGCTAATTTTACTGCTTCTTTAATCCGGTGATAGGCACCGCATCGACAGATATTTCCGTGCATTGCCGTATCAATCTGATCTGATGTTGGCTTCGAATTTGTTTTTAAGAATGCAGCTGCTGTCATAATTTGACCAGCCTGACAGTAACCACATTGTGGAACGTCAATTTCATCCCATGCCTGTTGTACAGGATGATCGCCATCGGCGGATAAACCTTCGATAGTGGTTACCTTCTGCGTACCTATGGCAACTACGGGAAGTGTGCATGAACGCATTGCCTGTCCGTTTACATGAACGGTACAAGCGCCGCATGCGCCTATTCCGCACCCGTACTTTGTTCCAACTAAACCCAGGTTATCGCGCAAAACCCAAAGTAAAGGAGTATCGGGTTCTACGTCCGCCTGGTAAGCGCGACCGTTGATTTGAAGCTTATATATGGCCATGGTAAAATCTATTAGGATAGCTAAATTAAAGAAATTAGCGCTCTTATAGTTAAGGTAACGAATTCGTTAGAAAAGCTTCAGCGGAACACCGCAGTAGAAACAACAATGCATCTAACCGACTGATCGCTGCTTCTTAAAGCTTTTAAGCTTTTCCTGGTACCGGACCTTAAGAGATCCACCGGAATTAAAATCGGGAAGATTGCTGCTTATTTTCAAAATCAAGGGTAAATACAAAGGTTTGGATGCGGGGCGCAGGTCAAGAATATCTGCAACTTCGTCGCCCAGTAAATAACGCATCAATTGCAGCGTATCATTTGCGGAAACATTCTCGGGCGTAACACTATGAAAATAAACAGCTAAAGATTTGGTAAGCTCCCGCCCCTGCTCTGATGGTTTAAAATGCCTCTGCCTGATGGCGAGTTCTAAAGCACTGGCTGCTTTGCCGTCAGCCGGGATCAAATCTTCGTCAAGTCCCAAAAGAGAACCTATCACATTCCAGAGGTGCAAAAAAGATTGCTGATCGTCATAGGTAACACTTATGCCCAATTTGCGCAAGCCTCGAACAACTATTAGCGAAAATGACAGATTGGTACCAGCCATATCTTCCTGGTTAACGGGTACACCGAATTCGCTTTTCCATTTTCCGCTTTTCAGCGTATAGTAGCGGGCAACTGCATGTGTTAAGCGAATCTTCAAAATACTGACAAATCCTTTTCCTTCTCTTTTAAAAGCATCGGGATCCATCACATCCCAGATAAAACCAGCAGTATCCGAAAGGCGCTTTTCGGCATCATTGGTTAAGCGTTGCGACAAATAAAGCACCATTGCCCCATCCGCGGCAGCGTAACAATAAGGTAAGGACAGCAGGCCTAACAACTGCATTACTTGTCCGGCATACTTTATAAAAAAAGCAGAACCTTTTTCCATCAATTTCCGATCGGCCCATAGTGGCAAATCGACTGCGCCGTTTATAAAAGCTTCCTGTGTGTATAGTTCCGGTATCCGATCCAAAGCAGAATTGTCGTCTAACTGCCCCAGCCAATTATATAAAGCCATTTTCGATTCGGATTCGCCGAAATGCTTTCCGATAAACTCGTCAGCGGCAAAGTCGCCTTTTAAGCGTTTATTTGAAAGAAAATGATCAGAATACAACATAGAAGGCATATTATTTCGATTTATTATTTTAAAATCTTCTCTCTCTCTCATCCTTCAATCATCCCAGTGCAACGTCAAGCAGCATCATTGTTGTGAAGCCAATCATTGCCCCGATAGTTGATAAATCAGTTTCGTCCCCGGTTTGTGATTCAGGTATCAAATCTTCAACTACCACGAATATCATCGCGCCGGCGGCAAACGAAAGCGCATAAGGCAATAGAGGAGTAACAGCAATCACCAGATATGCACCCAAAACTCCGGCTATGGGCTCAACTACAGCCGAAAGTTGCCCATAAAAGAACGCTTTTCTTCTTGTGAAGCCTTCCCGTCGCAAAGGAATGGAAACCGCCGCACCTTCCGGAAAGTTTTGCAAACCTATACCCACCGTAAGTACAATGGCTCCTGCCAATACCGCCGGATCAGGATTAACTGCCAGGGCTCCAAAAGCAACTCCAATAGCCAACCCTTCGGGAATATTATGCAGAGTAATAGCGAGGATTAATAAAACACTTCTATCCCACGATGTTTTGATACCTTCGGATTTACCTATAGCAAACCGCGAGTGCACATGTGGCAAAAGCCTATCAATCAGATATAAAAACGCGCCGCCTGATAAAAAACCAACTACCGCTGGTATCCACGCCGTTGATGGATTCTTCGCTTCTTCCATTTCTATGGCAGGATTTAAAAGCGACCAGAAACTGGCAGCAATCATTACTCCGGCGGCAAAGCCAAGCATCAGATTTAAAATTCTTTTATTAATGGTATTAAAAAAGAAAACCAAGGCGGCACCCAGGGCGGTAACTCCCCACGTAAAAAGAGTTCCCATTAGAGCTAACATTATATAGTTATGTTCAAGTAACCGGTCGGCATTCATAATCGTTCCAGTCTATATAATGTTAGTACCTCCTCTATTATATTTTGTTGTGACTTTTTAAGGTTAAAATTAGAAAGTCAGAATTGACATAACTGGCAGCTTAATTAAAAGTCAGAATTAAAAACACGTCCAGTGTTATAGTCAAGGCAACTAAAAGGCTATCAACGCATTACCATCAAAGCGGTAAGTATCTGTTTTAACTGTGGCATTCAAATCGTGAAGTATGTTATATAAGCCAAAATTGGTTCGGTTGACATAGATAAAATGCTTCACGCCACGGGCCTGCTTAAACTCGGGCATTTTAGATATCATCTCTCCGTAACGGTAAAGGTTTTCAAAGAACTCCTTCTCACTAAAATCAAATGTATTTGTCGAATACGGTTTAGCAAACAGGCTTATCATTTGTTTGTACATTTCGAAATAGAACTCAACCTGGTCAGGATTATCTTTAGCCTGAATCATCTCAAGATCTCTGAAGGCCTGCAATGTTTTCTCTCTATCGTCAAAAACGTCATTTTGTGTAAGCGAGAAGAAGGGATAATAAAAGTCGTTGGGCAACACCTTAATGCAGCCAAAATCAATTATACCTAATTTGCCTTCCGGCGTGATCAGAAAATTTCCTGGGTGCGGATCTGCATGTACCGCACGCAATTCATGCTGCTGAAAGTTATAAAAATCCCATAGCGCCTGCCCGATGCGGTTCCGTTCTTCCTGCGATGGATTTGTTTGCAAATATTCTTTCAAATGCATGCCTTCAAGCCAATCCATGGTAATGGTCCGTTTGCTCGATAGTTCGGGGTAATAGACCGGAAAAACGATATTATCTAAGCCAGAACATGCCTGAGAAAATTCAATCGAACGCTTTACCTCCAGTTCATAATCTGTTTCCTCAAGCAATCGTTCTTCAACCTCCCGCATGTAGATATCCAGTTCCTTTTCGCTCATGCCCAACAGGCGAAAAGCAAATGGTTTAACAAGCTTAAGGTCGGATGAAATCGAATCTCCAACCCCAGGATACTGAATTTTTACAGCCAATTTCTTCCCCTTTAACTCGGCTTGATGCACTTGTCCGATAGAGGCTGCATTACTGGAATTCAAGTTAAATTTATCGAATACCTTTTCGGGAGTTTTGCCATAAAATTTTCTGAAGGTTTGCACGATAAGCGGCCCGGATAAGGGCGGCGCATTATACTGCGACTGCGAAAATTGGTTTATATAAGCCTTTGGCAGGATGTTTTTATCCATGCTAAGCATTTGTGCAACCTTTAACGCACTGCCTTTTAGTTTGCTTAAAGACTGGTAAATATCAGCTGCATTATCCTGATTCAATTCGTCCTTACTCAGATTCGAGTTAAACAGTTTTTTTGAATAATGCTTAACGTAATTACCGCCAATTTTAAACCCTGTTTTTACAAATTGAGTTGAACGCTCAACCTTGCTGGTTGGCATGCTGCTTTGTTCTTGTGCTTGTTTTTCGTCCATAACTAAAAAGGCATTTTTATACCGGCATTTTTTGCCAGAAACTTGCCATATTCAAATAGTTCATCTATCGGCGAACGCTGAAACATATTATAAGTAACGTTAACGCCTTTTTCTATTGCTTCATCTGTCTTTTCAAAACCCACCGAACTATCTTTCAACCAGAAATTGAGGACGAAGCCAAACTGCAACCACAATGCGTCTTTATACTTATTTGCAAAGAACGGGCGGTCCATTAATTCTCCGGATTCAATCCCCTCCTGAATTATCTCTGACGAAAACCCTTCAAATTCGGACTTTAAACCTTCTAAAACCCGTTTTGATCCGAGAGATCTTTCCGAATTTTTAAGGCTGAAGGAAGCGAAACTGCGTTTACTTTTAAGTAATTCTATGAAGCTGTAGAACAGGCTGAGCGCTTTTTCTCTGGAAGTATATTGAGCCCAAACTTCCTGCGCTTTAACTTCGGCAATGGTCGACGACATTAAGCCGGACCATATTTTCTGCTCTATACTTTCAAACGAACCGAAGTGACTGTAAAACTCTTCTTCGGCTAAATCATTTTCTTTGGCGAAGATGTAAACAGATTTCGGCTGTTCGCCATGTGTTAACACATGCTGAATGTAAGCTTCCTGAAGTTTCTCTTTAGTTTCCATAATATTTCTGAACGTTATAAAAATTTTGAAATTGTATGCTTTGTAACCAGGAGATCTAATTACGATAGAATCTGATTTCCAGTTTTTTCATCTTCAATATCACATTTTTAAAGATCGTTATTCGTTGACCTTTAATCGAATTTTAGTTTCGGAAATCAATAATATGAGATAGTTATGAAGATCTTTTCTTCTTTCGCTAATGGCGGATAAATCCGGGTTAATTAATACGATTTATTAAATTTGAACCAATGTCTGAAATAAAAACGATTAGCATTTTAGGTTGCGGATGGTACGGCTTCGCACTGGCTCAGAACCTGGTTAAGTCGGGATACAGGATAAAAGGCTCTTCAACTGCCTCCGATAAATTTCAAAAGTTCCGTGAAGCTGGAATTGAGCCTTTCGAAGTGAACTTCGGAGCAGGTACCGACAGATATCCGCCGGACTTTTTTCAAACCGATTTGCTGATTATCAGTATTCCGCCTAAGCGGAGTTCTGGCGAAGCGGGCCTTTACCCTGAGAAAATTCGGCAGATTAAAACAGCGGTTCAAAAAGCCGGCATAAAACGTGTATTATTTATCAGCTCCACGGGGGTTTACGGCGATAAAAATCAGGAGGTTGACGAAGATACAACACCACAACCTGAAAGCGAATCGGGAAAAGCGATGGAAGCTGCGGAGATTATTCTAAAAGATCAGAACGACTTTAAACTCACTATTTTACGATTTGGCGGATTGATTGGCCCGAACAGAGATCCTGCCAGGTTTTTTACGGGTAAAAAAAACATCCCGAATGGCCTGGCACCTGTTAATTTAATTCACCTTGATGATTGCATTGGTGTAAGCAAAGCCATTATCGAGAACAATGCTTTTGGCTATACATTTAATGCCTGCTCTCAAACCCATCCGCAAAGAATGCAGTTTTACACTCAGGCGGCGATAAAAAGCGGAATGCCGGTTCCTGAATTTATAGACGAGCTTAAAGAATGGAAAATAGTTAAAAGCAAGTACCTTAACGAGGTACTGCACTATAAAACAGCAGAGCTATAATTGAGAATTACAGCTCGCTGTCAAAATTCTTCTAGTTCAAATCCCTGTTGTACTTACCTTTATATTGAAGCGGCGATAAACCCGTAAACTTTTTAAAAGTACTTCGGAATGCTTTATTATCGGTATAACCAACTTTATACATTACCTCGTTCACGTTTTCACGTGATGATTCGAGGCTAATTTTAGCAGCTTCTATTTTTACACGCTGAATGTACTCTACAACGGTATTGGATGTTGCCTTTTTAAATCTGCGTTCGAGGTTTCTTCGGCCCAAAGCAAACATAGAAGCCAGCTGATCTACAGATATCTTTTCGTGAAAGTTCTGTTCAATAAATTCCTGAGCCTTCTTCACCTGTTCGTCTTCATGCCCTTTTTGCCCCTGGAAAATAGTAAAAGACAATTGATTGTCGCGCTCAACTTCAATAGCAAACACTTTTGCAGCAAGGTTAGACATTTCACGTCCTGCATACTTTTCTATCAGGTAAAGAATAAGATTAAGATAGGAAAAAGCTCCTCCGCTCGAGTAAATTCCATTTTCGTCGGTAATAACTTTTTCAGTCACCAGTGTTACATCCGGAAACATACTTCTGAAAGCACCTTCTGCCATCCAATGTGTCGCACATTTCCGGCCAGAGAGCAATCCGGTTGATGCGAGTAAAAACGCCCCCATACACAAACTCGCCACCTCTGCGCCAGCTTTATGTTTTTCAACAATCCATGGAATAAAATCACGATTATTTTCTAAAGCTATAGGTATATCACCGTCCAAGGCAGGAATAATGATCAGGTCGGTTTTTTCAACCTCGTCTATAAGCAAGTGCGAATGTGCTGTAAACGAGCCGCCACTTAAAGGAGTTTCTTTTGTAAGTCCAACAAGTTCTACTTTAAATAAAGGAGGCGCGCCTTTCGTTTTCAAAAACTCATTTACTTGTGAAAACAACTGGCGGGAACCCTCAAGACTCCCCAAAATAGCGCCTTTCGGAATAAGGATAGATATGTGTTTCATATTATAAAGTTAGCAGAACGGCTAAATCAAACAAATTTTTGCTTCAACCAATCTCTAATTTGCCTATAAAAGAGGCAGTTATTGCTGATTATAGCGCATAAATAATTTTGCACACGCCATGGCGTCGGACAGTGCATCATGATGCTGTAATTGTATTCCGTAGGTGCTGCAGAGCAGGTTCAGTTTTTTTCCGTAAAGTTTATAAGTGCAATGCGAATTAAATCCGGGAACGCTTAACCGGTAATAAGCCAGGGTTTGCTTCAGGCAGCTTACATCAAAAGAACTATTATGGGCCACAAGATTTTGATTGCATATAAAAGGCTCAATATATGGCCATACTTCGTTAAAAGTTGGCGAATTGCGAGTCATTGCCGGTGTAATACCATGCACCTGCATATTATAGAAGGAGTAAGAATTGTCTGGTGGTTTAACCAGCTGGACCATTGTTTTAGTGATTAGTCCTTGCTCAACCCGCACCAAACCTATTTGGCAAATGCTATTCCGCTTTCCCTGTGCTGTTTCGAAATCTATTGCAGTGAAGGTATTGAGTGTATCCATGTTTACCCGGCTATAAAAACAATGGCCAAGATAAACGAATTTTATTTTAAAGACACAAAATAGCTTTCAGCGAAAAAATGAATAAGCCCGGGTAAATAGCGTTTTAGCTACGCAAACAGCTGTAAATCATTGCAAATTTTCTTTGCTGTAAATGCTGTTATTGGCATCTTCAACCGTTATGAATGTATATGAGTCCAATATCTCCTCAAAGATATCGTCATCATCCCAAACAGGAATAACGTTTTTCTGATGATTAAGGGTCAGGAAAGCATTTATTGCGGCTATTCTTTCCGGCTCAACCGACGGAATTCCTGTCTTTGACTTTCCCAGCTGTACGGCTGTTGTAGTATCGTGTGATATTAAGAAAAGTTGTTTCATATGTTCAAACCAGTATTTAAACCTCAATTTGTAAAGGTTGTTTGGATGGATTAAATAAAGATTTCTATAACTATTTTGGAAAAAGCTTGTTAACTAAATATACAAATCTGTGAAAATATCATGTTAGAAACATTAACAAGTAAAGTAAATGAATCCTTAAAAGGTTCATTCCTTGAACCGAAAGACATTGAAAATGTAAACACCACCGAGCGCTTATTGTCTATAGCGGCAGGAACGTTTGTTTTTTATAAAGGAATAAAGCAGTTGTTTAGCCATCCTTTTATAGGTCTGCAGGAAGCAGCTGTGGGAGGTGTTTTATTATACCGGGGCGCAACCGGATTCTGCCCTGTCTATGATAGATTAGGAAAAGATACTACCGACCTGCAAGCCCTGAGAATTACAGAGCGGTTCATTGTCGACAGACCCCGCGACGAAGTATACAGCTTTTGGAGAAACCTGGAAAATCTGCCAAGATTTATGAAGCACCTGAGTTCTGTAGTGGAAATGGACGGCACGAATTCTAAATGGAGTGCAAACATTCCAAATGATGTTTTAAAAATAAGCTGGAATGCAGAAATCACCCGCGAGGAGCAGAACAGTTATATTGGCTGGCAGTCTGTTGAAGGATCAATGATTGATAATGCCGGAAAGGTTGAGTTTTCTGATGCGATGAATGGCCTGGGTACCGAATTAAACGTCGAAATCAATTACTTCCCTCCTGCCGGAAATATTGGAAGAGGCGTAGCTAAATTATTAAACGGTGTTTTTGAAAAGATGGTGCGTGAGGATATCACAAACTTCAAACACTATGTAGAGGGACAGGAATATCAAACGTATATTTCTTCTTCCGAGGTTAAATCTTAATTAAAAGAAAGTTTTCAATGCAGTAAAACAGGATCACGGAATTTCCGGATCCTGTTTTTTTATGCTGTTTAAAAAGAAAAAACTATCTATTACTGCTTTCCGCAAAAAGCACGCAGCATCCAGGTGTTCTTTTCCTTAAACTGCATAAACCGGTTGATCATGTCATTTGTACCATCGTCGCCACCCTCGGAGGTACTTTCCATAATCTCGCGTTCCAGTTCAATAAGGGTAGAGAAATCTTCCAATATGGCATTCACTAGTGTCATATCATCTTTGCCAATTGTTTCAATTTCTTTTATACGTGATACATTAATATATTCCTGGTAGGTACTCAAAGGGGATTTGCCTAAAGTAAGTATCCGCTCTGCAAGTTCATCAATCGACTCTACAGCATTGGTATACAACTCTTCAAACTTGACATGTAAAGTAAAAAAGCTCTTTCCTTTAACATTCCAATGGCAGCCTCTTAACTTCTGATAATGTATGTGATAATTGGCCAGCAATTCATTCAGCTGCTCAACTATAGATTTTACTTTTACTTCTTCTAAACCTATTTCTTCTGCTTTCATAACTTAATTTTATTACAAAACCAGAGAGTGATTTGAATGTTTCAATTTCCCTTCTTCCTTACAAAAACATTATAATTTTCCTGTTTTTCGATAGTAACTTCCTTCCCTTTTTCAATGAAACCATCTAATGCAACGGCATCATAAAAATTGCCTTCCACTTCAATTTTGCCTGAGGGACGCATATCGGTACTGGCAATCGCGGTTTTCTTCAATAAATCCAGTTTTTGTTTACCACTTACATAGCCAAGGCCCGATCGTTGTTCGTCTTGTAAAACCAGACGCTGAAACGCAGCTGATTTTAACAAAGACCGGCCAAATATCACCGACAATACGACAGAAAGCACCATCGAGCCTAAAACCAGAATAAAAGCGCTGCTTACCTTTTCTGATCCGGTAATTGTAAAATCGAAAAAGTCGTTCATTACCAAACTTAAAGCCAGGCCGGCAACAACAAACAATATTCCGAGTATTCCGGCAACTCCGAAGCCAGGAATTACAAACACTTCGAGGGCTATAAGCACTAATCCTATTATAAATAAAGCGATTTCCCAATGTGCTGCCAATCCTTCGATATACAATGGAGCGAAATAAAGCAGGGCTGCAGTTATCGAAACAAGCAGAGGAAAGCCAATTCCGGGGCTTTGCATTTCGAAATAAATACCACCCATAATAAGTAAAATCAGTACACCGCTTATGGCGGGATTCATCAGGAAGCCGATTACTCTGTCCATGGTGCTTACCACATGATTTTGAATATCGTAATCAGTAATATTTTCGGCTTTCAAAACTTCCTCCACACTGGTTGCCTCAGCTTCGCAAAAACCCGCTTTGATAGCCTCTTTGCTGGTTAATGTAAGTACCTTCCCTTTTTCAATAACATCAGGAATTACAACATCCGGGTCTACAAAAGCCTCTGCGATTTTCGGGTCACGCCCTTTTGCTTCGGCAGTAGAGCGCATCAAACCTCGCATGTACGACTGGTATTTCTCGGGCATAACTTCGCCCTTTGGGTTAACAACACTTGCAGCACCAATGCTCGCCCCTCTTTTCATATAAATTTTATCACATGCTATCGCAATTAAAGCCCCGGCAGAAGCCGCATTGTTATCAATATACACGATGGTTTTTATCGGGGAATTGAGAAGTTTGGTCCGGATGGAATCGGCATAATCCACCATACCGCCATAGGTATTCATACGTATCAGCATCACGCTGGCTTTTGATTCCTTTGCACCTTCAAACGCTTTCTGAGTTAAACGCCAGGCGGCAGGTCCAATTTCTTCTTTCATATCAAAAGCATATACTTTAGCTTTTTGCTGCGCAAATACAAGTGTTTGAAATAGGACCACCATTAGAAGCAGTGCCGTAAACCTTAAATGATTTAAATATTGATTCATAAAATAGGTTATTTTTGGAAGATGTCTTCAATGGATAAATATACATTAAAACCATCGCTGAGCGAAACGTTCAAATCAATTATCTGGAAAATTGAGACAGATGATACAGAGTCTGTTGTTGCCATAGAGACAAGGAATTCTTCAGATAGAATCAGTCATTATTCGGCATATAACTATGCCACCGGCGAATGTTTATTTAAAGAAGTAACAGTAGAAGACAGCTGGCACTGGAGTCTTGATAGGGTCCATCAGGGAATGGTATTTCTGCATAGTTACGTTAACGAAAATCATCCTGAACATAAAGGTATTATTGCCTTAAATAAGCAGGGTAAGATATCCTGGCAACAGTTCAACATAACATTGTATGACATTACGGATAAAGGATTGATGATTTACAACCCTAAAATCCAACCTAAAAGTTTCGACCTTATAGTAGCAGCTGATGGTTCGAAAATATCCGCAAACCCGAATGAATTTATACCGGTACGGAGGAGTATTATAATTCCCGATATTCTGAGCGATTCAGCTTTGGTAAAGAATTTACTTCCTGAAAACTTTGTCGAACCTATTTTTTTTAAGAAGTTTAACGACAAGGTTATCCTTGTTTATCATGTAAGAAATGAAAATTCATTTAGTCAACAACTAGCTGTTTATCAGCATGAGAATCTGATTTTGCAGGATAATTTGGCCACAGACATACAAAAACTAAACCCCGAAGCGTTCTTTATCGAGCGCAATCATATGTTCTGTATACGGAGTAATAAACAACAGTTTGTATCGTATTTAGTATAATTGCACGCTTAATAAACAAAAGGGGACACACAACAAATGCGATTTTTCTTTGCAATTTTCTGCGTTATAGCTATTTACTCTTCAAACGCGCAAGCCGCTAGCTCTATAGACTCTATCGGAGTCGAAAATCAGGATGGCAAGCAGGTTATCTTACATAAAGTTGAAAGACGAGAAACTTATTACTCAATCGGCAGATTATACAATGTCTCACCTTTAACAATTATTCATTTAAATAATAACGTCGCTCTTAAGCCGGGAGTAAAAATAAAAGTCCCTACGCAAAGACCGTACACAGAATCGCAAAGAGCTTCGAAAGCCGCCAATGTCATTACCGAAAATAGCAACATTATTGATTATAAGGTAGGCCCCAGAGAATATTTATACGCCATTGCACGCCGGTTTAACACGACCGCAGAGGATATTAAATTGTTAAACAATTTAAAAAGCGACAATTTATCTATTGGTCAAATTATCAAAGTCCGTCAGGGTGGCACTACTCCGGTACCTCCGCCTGCTCCAGCTGCGGAACCTGAGCCAGAAAGATTGAAAATTCCGGCTGGCCGCCTTGGCTTAACAGAACGCACTGAAAGAGGCGTTGCGATTTGGATTGCTGATGATAATCTGGACGGGACAAAAATGCTGGCTCTACACCGCACAGCACCTGTTGGGACTGTGGTAAAAGTGACCAACCCAATGACAGATCGTGTAACTTTTACAAAAGTGGTGGGCAAATTCACAGAAAACGAATCAACAAAAGATGTAATAATTGTACTTACTAAAGCTACAGCTGATTTATTGGGTGCCTTAGACAAACGTTTTCAAGTTACTATCGACTACGGCACACCGAATGAATAAACCTTTTGTAATCGGAATTGCAGGAGGAAGCGGTTCCGGAAAAACGTTTTTTCTAAATTGCTTTTTAACGCATTTCGACAAAAGCCAGATCTGTCTGGTATCGCAGGATGATTATTACAAACCAAAATCTGAACAACCCATTGATGAAAATGGCTGGATAAACTTTGATCTTCCTCAGTGTATTGACGATAAAAAGCTCTTAGAAGATTTAAAAGCCTTAATCGCGGGAGAAACTATTCAAAAAAAAGAATACACCTTCAATGTAAATGAAGAAAAAGCTCGTACGCTGACTATTTGCTCCGCTCCGGTTATTCTTGTAGAAGGCTTATTTATTTTTCACTTTAAAGAGATAGCGCCCCTCCTTGATATGCGCATCTTCATGGATGCGGAGGAAGAAATCACCTTAAACCGCAGACTTAAAAGAGACATCGCTGAACGCGGATATAGCCATGATATGATTTTATATCAATGGGAAAACCACGTGTTACCTGCCTACAAAACTTATCTTTTACCCTATAAGCACACCGCCGATAAGCTAGTATTAAATAACACTCATGTAGCTGAAGATATTCTTAAGGTTTCAAAAGACCTGACGGAGGAATTGATGCAAACGGTGTTAAATGAAGACGGACGACAAACTATCTAGTTCTTCACCTATATTTTTGAAAACCTGTTTTTCCATACTTTCTGATCATCCTGATTAAGAAAAGTCCATGCCAATACTCGACTCACCTTTTGTCCCTGAGACATATTGATGGTTTGAATATCTACAGCGTTCGCTTTCTTTAAAACCCGATAGCAGCCCTGAAGTGTTTCTTTTTTTGACACCAACGAAGTAAACCAATAAACAGATTTGCCAAACCGTACGCTTTCTTCAATCATTCGACGGATAAATCGTTCTTCGCCGCCTTCGCACCAAAGCTCGGCATTTTGACCGCCAAAATTTAGGGTTGATCCAGCTTTTGACTGACCCAAATTACTCCATTTACGCGCATTACCTGCTGTGGCGTCTTTCAACGAAGCATGAAAAGGTGGATTACAGATCGTTAAATCAAAAAGCTCTCCCGGGTTGATGACACCGGTGAAAATATGCCCCGCAGAATTTTGCTTCCTGATTGAAATCAGATCAGATAAAGCATTGGCTTCTACAATATTTGTTGCGGAACGAAAGCTCTTCTGATCAATGTCAGATCCGACGAAACTCCATCCATACTCGCGGGTTCCAATCAGAGGGTAAATACAGTTGGCGCCAACACCTATATCCAGCACTCTAACTTTTTTACCTACAGGTATGGTTCCGTCGTTTCCTGCTGCCAGCAAATCGGCGACATAATGAATATAATCCGCCCTTCCGGGAATAGGCGGACACAAATAACCTTCCGGGATATCCCAAAGATCAATCCTGTAAAAATATTTTAGCAGAGCTTTGTTCAGCGCTTTTACAGCCTCAGGATTCTTGAAATCAATTGATAAATTATGAAATTGATTTTCGGCGACATATTGTGACAAATCCGGACAAGAGGCAATAAGCTCAGGGAAATCATAACGCGAGCGGTGCTTGTTCCGCGGATGCAGGTTATCTTTTTCTAATGTAACCGGTTTTATATTCGCTGACATGAATTGGGCTTTGCTAAAATCGTCTCAAATTTACGGATCACTAGTGTTTATTCTTGAAGATTTTAATTAATCGGCATCCGCTCAAATCATGCGTACGAAATCGTACGTGTTTCATCAGCGTTCGAGTACGTAGCCAGTCCTAATTCCTCCACATATTTACAATTCCCCGGGTGATCCGGAGAAAAAAACATCGGCATATCAAAACCTAATTGTATATAGTATTGGGTAATGAAATTTTGAACCGGTAAATTGTTGGCTGTTTCTTTAATTCTTTCTGTCAGCATCCTCAAGGGCTTAAGAACCAATTTAATATCATACAGATCAAAGTCGTCATATAAGGGAATCCAACGACTGTGATTATCGATATTCAGTTGTATTGAAAACTCTTTTACCCCCGTAAGTACACCTACCTGCTCCTCTGAATAACCGTTCCGGGAAATTAAAACAACCGTTTGACCGATATACCTGGTATATACTTTAAGTCTATCTGAAATACTAAGATTCGCCATAACAATTTGATGAGAACAAATATAATGCTAATTTTATTAGCATTATAAATTATTGTAAATTGTTTATAACCGGCTACTTGTATTCACATCAATAACAGGGGCTGTTTGCAATAAAAACAAGGCTTCCGTAATCTTTTCGTGTTTTTTCGCCTTCCGTTTTAGAGTATGCGGCGTTTTTACTTTACTATAAAAAGAGATAAGGTGGCTCTTAACATGCGAAGTCAGGTTATCAAAATTCCTGTCCTTCAACCTTAATAAGTAATCGTCATAATTGATATCGGCAATGATATATTCACCCGGAAAGGTTTCTTTTCCCGTATCAAGAGTACGGTTTGCTAAGGATAAAGGTTGAGAATGAAGTGTGCTTAATGCCAGTGAATAATGACTTAAAGTGGTTTCGAAGCTTTTTACAAAGAGCAATTCGGCTTCCGGATTGAGCTGTTTAAATTTCAGTTTAGAAAGGGGGCCTATTTTAGGTAAGAGAGGCAACAAAAAAGAAACTATTCTCGGAACAATACCGGCTTTTTCGTGATCGCGACCAAACTCGTGGTAATAGGTTTTATTTTTCATCCGGTAAGAAAAATTCCGTGCTTTGGTGCCTGGATTCATCTTTTTTATTTCAGAACGCTTGTTTACCCAGGCGGCTCTTACAATTGTCGGCAACAACGATTTAACACTCCATCTGAATGAACCAATCGCAACAGACATACTGCCGAAAGCATCATTCAGATCCAGTCCATAGGTCCTGAAAAATGCCTTTTCCATTACTGGTACTGAGACATTGAACCCGATAAAATCGCGGTAGTTTTTTGAAGCGTAATTCTCGCGGGCGGTTTGAAGTAAATCGAAACCAAATTCTACTCTCGAATGCGATTTTTTGTGATCGGCATAGGTTACCACCGGACCAAATTCCTCGTGAATTTTTGGATATAGCAAAGGAACAGTCACATTTGTCGCTAATGAGTGCCCGTAATTGTCGGCCATATAATGAGCAAGCACGCCAAGAGCGAAGGCGTATTCATTCAGAGTCTCGGCTTCTTCGATTAAGGCAACGGTGAAATCTCCGCTTCGTACATTATGAACCAGGTTTGTAAATAATTTACTCCCAAAAGGATAATAACCGATGTCGGGAATAATTGATCCTCCGTAGGCATAAGAATGGGCCTCAAGCAATTGCTCTGCAGTCGAGGCAGGATATTTTGCAAGAAGTAAAGGCTCGATACTGGTTTTCCAACTGGCATCAATAATGGCTTCATGGGTAAGTACTGAATAGGCTTTAGAGGCTGAAGACTGGAACAATAAAAACAAGCCAAAAAACAGGAACATTGTCCTATGGAATATGGAAAAAGGATACTTCATTTCAAAATGCTTTTCAATGAAATCTATTTTAAACGACCTGAAGAGCGTTGGTCATAAGGTTTGGTTAGTCTGTACTATCACTGATATATTATATAAAGATTAAAACAGGAAATAAGTTTGAGAACAGTCTGATTTTGATTGGATAAAATTGCCCTTCACGGGGTTGCAACGAGAAGCCATAGACCGCAAACATTATACCTTCGGACATTCCGATTAAATTGGCCGAGGTTTTAGTGGTAAAAAAACTGGTCAATATTTTAATATAAATACTCCTACACCAGAAATTTCACAAGACCATCCGCTAATTCAATCTTAATTTCTGAGGCTTTTTTTTCTTTAATAAGTTCGTCGTCTGCATGGCAATACAATTCAGCACATTTAATGCGAATATTTTTTCCCTTGACGATATCAAATTGAAAAGATTCATCCTCTCCCTTTATAAGATTGTCTACGTAGGATAAAAATTTATCCTTTTGCTCATCAGGAATTAATACCACTTCGAATTCACCGTCGCCCGGATCACTTGAAGGAGAGAGATGAAGGTTTGGACCAATAGACTGAATATTCATAATTTCGACCAAAAGGTACTTGCCCGAATGATCTGTGCCATCAATCTCAAGTTCGCAATAAGGCGCTTCATACGAACGAATAATAGTATGCAATAATCGAATTGCCAGATTTAATTCATCCTCAGCAGTTCCACTATTTTTTTTGTCCTGATTCTTCATCTCTTTCATTAAAAGAGGAAATACTCCATAACCAAAACTTTCAAGAAAAAAATGAGTGGACGATAAATTACTGATCCGGCCAACGTCGAAATTCTTTATTCGCTCTTTATGCCATGATCGAATCACGACTTCGTCCACATCAGAAACATCAAGGGTTTTTGCAATGTTATTAGCTGTTCCGGCAGGAAACAGTGCTATCGGAAGTTTATTAATATCATTTTCGATAAACTTTTTAACAACCTTTCTTACTGTTCCGTCTCCGCCGGCAATAATAATAAATTCACTGTCTGATGGAATTTCATCCCATCCCTTTTTCTTTGTAGAAGAATAGCTGCATTTAAAACCCTCCTCTTCTATCATCGATTTTAATTGTTTTTTCGTATGAGATTCATCCCCCGCTCCGGGATTATGTAATAGGGCAGCTGACTTCATATATTAAATAAATTAAACTTTAAAACACCGCTTCTGTTAATTAGTTGGAGGTTAAAGCAAATTAAGATGAGAATACTGGTAACAAATGATGATGGCATATATAGTCCGGGGATAGCGGCCCTTGCAGAAGTAGCGGCTAAATTCGGTGAGGTGAGGGTGGTAGCACCAGATGTTGAACAATCATCAATGGGGCATGCTGTTACTCATTCAAGACCGCTGAGTTATAAAAAATCGCCTAAAGAATTCCCCGGAATCGAAGCATACAGGGTTAACGGCACACCGGCAGATTGCGTGGCTTTAGGCACCCATCTTTGGTCTCATACAGATGTTGTACTCTCGGGAATCAACATGGGTCCAAATCTGGGTAATTCAATGTGGCACTCCGGCACGCTGGCCGCAGCAAAGCAAGCCGTATTGCTGGGAATAAAAGGAATTGCATTAAGTACACCGGTTGGAAAAACCGAACCCGACTTTAATATTCTCGCGCCCTTTGTTGAAAAAACACTTGAACTGCTTCTTGCCAACGAAGAACTGGCACTTTATAATGTTAATCTGCCTCCAGAACCGGTGGACCTTCGCTGGACAAGACAGTCTGTACGTCTGTACGACGGAAAAATAATTCCGGGAACAGACCCAATGGGAAGAAAACATTATTGGTTTACTGTAAGTCCGTTAGAACCTGCAGAAAAAGGCACCGACCGATGGGCGGTAGAACATGATTTCGTGTCAATAACACCTCTGCGCCTCGACCTGACTAATGAAGATGAATTGCAGAGAGCGTTACACCAGCACGTTATACCCTCATAAATTACAACCTATTAACATTACATATCATGAACACGCCTAAAAAAAAAGAACATATACAAGATACTGAGGATCTTCACAAATTTTCTTCAAATGGCCCTAACGGAAACGGCGATTCGGACGACAAGGAAGCCGAAGAAATTGAGCGGGAGAATGATGATAAGGCCCTGGTACCTGACGAGGATGACGATGACTTCGAAGAAACTTATGGAGACCTGGAAGGCGGCAAAGATGACCAGGCAATACCCGATCACGATAAAAGCGCTGAAAACTTTGAATGAGTAAATTACCCGCCATAGAAATTAAGCGCCTCGCTTAAGTCAATTCTTACATAACATACCCAATATTAGCTAAAAGATAAAATTCATTCTTTTAGCTTTTTTTTTGATGATCGCTTCAGATAATTAATAATAAACATGGCTACTTTTCTTTTGGTTAGATCTAAAACCCTTTGGATTTGCTGGAAAAAATATTGAATTTCAGGCTTTATAAAAGCGTTTAAAAAACATCGTAAATGCGGGGTTTTGTAAAAGTTAAAGCAAAGGTTTTAGAATATGGTTAAATATTGAAACCTTAAGGAGTTTATTTCTGATAAAATGATCCGGATACCTGCATACTCGAATTTTTCGATTCATAAACCATATTCCCTATAGTTATGGGCGAAAATTCATTTTTACTCCAAGCCATGGTTTATCTGGCCGCTGCCGTAATTGGCGTTAATTTGGCAAAGCGCCTTGGCCTTGGCTCTGTTTTAGGTTATTTATTCGCAGGCATAGCTATCGGGCCATACGTGTTAGGATTTGTAGGTGAAGAAGGGAAAGAGCTGATGCACGTGGCCGAATTTGGAGTCGTGATGATGCTATTTGTGATCGGACTCGAGCTCGAACCCAATCTGCTATGGCGAATGCGAAAACTAATTTTAGGTTTAGGAGGAATACAAATTCTCGCATCAACATTCGTCATCGCCAGCCTTGCCTCTTTTATGGGGCAAAGCTGGCAGGCATCGCTGGTTATAGGTTCGGTACTAGCCCTGTCATCAACAGCCATTGTGATGCAAACACTGAGCGAAAAGAGCCTTCTAAAAACAACTGCCGGGCAATCATCTTTCGCTGTTCTGCTTTCGCAGGATATTGCTGTTATTCCTTTACTAGCAATTTTCCCTTTGTTAGCAACATTGCAAACAGATGTTATCAGCACCAGTTTTACCCATCACCTCCCCGGCTGGCAGCAAGCACTCCTGGTTTTGGCAGCAATCGCGGGTATTATCCTGTCAGGACGCTATATGGTCGGCCCATTTTTTAGATGGGTTGCAAAAACGCGCCAACGCGAACTATTTATGGCCACTGCTATTTTGCTGGTTTTTTCAATCGCAGAATTGATGATTGTGGTTGGACTTAGTCCTGCTCTGGGCACCTTTTTAGCGGGGGTAGTTTTGGCCAATAGCGAATACAGACATGAATTAGAAAGCGATATCGAGCCATTTAAAGGGCTATTATTGGGCTTGTTCTTTATCGCTGTCGGGGCATCAATAAACTTCAGCCTCGTAAGCAGAATTCCAGGATTGATTACTCTACTGGTATTTTCTTTAATACTCGTTAAAGGCATCATACTGTATGTTCTCGGCAGCGTATTCGGGATAAAAGGTGATCAGAACATGCTGTTCGCTGTGTCGCTGGCACAATCCGGAGAATTTGCTTTTGTTCTTTTTTCATTTGCCGGACAATATCAATTGCTCGACGAGCGCAGCATAGCGATTCTGATCGCTGTGGTAGCCATAAGTATGGCGCTTAGCCCTCTCCTCTTCGTTTTAAATGAACGGGTAATTATGCCGCGTTTTTTCACTAAACAAAAAGCTGGCCGTAACGACGACGACATTTCCGAAACAAATTCCGTAATTATCGCTGGCTTTGGCCGATACGGAAATATTATCGGTCGGTTTCTGAAAGTCAATGGCATATCGGCAACCATCCTCGATAACGATTCTGACCGCGTGGACCTGTTAAGAAAGTTTGGCTTTAAAGTTTATTACGGTGATGCTTCACGCTTTGACCTGATGAAGGCAGCCGGTGCCGAAAAAGCTGAATTAATTATTATCGCAATGGACACTCCGGAACAATGCCTGCAAATGGTGAGCACGGTGAAAAGCAATTTCCCGCATTTAAAAATTTTATCCAGAGCATACGATCGTAAAGACGCTTATGAACTTATGGAAGCAGGGTTGACAATATTTATAGAGAAACCCTTGATTCATCGCTAAGGTTAGGTGCTGATGCATTGAAAATGCTTGGCTTCAAAGCGCATACAACCGACCGTGCGGCACGTATCTTTCTCCGTCACGACGAAGACGCTCTTAAAGACATGATCAAAAACCGAACTGGACCTTCCTCCTACAGGGATCTGACTAGCGAACGTATAACCGAACTTGAAGAAATGATATTAAAAGATATAAAAGAAATTGAAAAAGCTGAAGCCGACAATATATCTGATACCGGTGAACCTGATAACAAGGAAAAATAAAGAAGGCCGCTATTACTGCCGGCCTTCAATAATATTACAAACTGTTAGTTAGATGCGTATACATCTTTAAGATATTCTGCCAAGGTGGTAGGTTTTCTGCCAAGTAATTTCTGCAGGTCTGAATTATTAATTTCAAACTCGCCTTGTTTTATTGCCTCGGCGAAAGCGACAAACATGTCAATATAAACAGCAGGAACACCGGCCTGCGTCAGCGTAGATTTATATTCATCTGCACCAGGGCTGGTATAGGAAATTGGCTTACCTGCTGCTTGACTCAACACCTCGGCTACAGAATGGAAAGAAACATTCTCAATATTAGAAATAACATATTCCTTTCCTTCGTGACCATCGCCTGCTAAAACAACAGCTGCTGCTTCCGCCATATCAGATCTTGTTGCAAAAGCCCCTTTAGTGTCGCCCGCAGGCCAATAAATCCCGGATTCAAGCACTTTCTCCCCAATAAATACCGGAATAAAATCCATATAAAGATTGTTTCTGAAAATCGTGTAAGGAATGCCGGAGTTTTTAATTAGCTCTTCGGTGTCAAGATGTGCTTTGGCAATAAAAGCTATGGGCGAACTTTCGGTATCGTTCTTCCGCTCAAAACTGGTGTACAAAATATATTTCACACCAGCTTCTTTAGCGGCGTTCACGGCATTGGTGTGTTGCAAGCTACGATTTTCAACATCACTACTGGAAACCAATAATAGTTTATCCACCCCCTTAAAAGCATTTACTAAAGTATCGTACTGCAAATAATCTCCGATTTTTACAACTACTCCTTTTTCCCTTAAATCTCCTGTCTTGGCTTCATCTCTTACTAATGCGGCAATTTCGCCTGATGGTATTCCTTTTGCTATTAAAAAATCTATGGCCGCTTTTCCGAAATGACCTGTGGCTCCTGTTACTAAAATCATATTCTAATTATTTAATTGTTTGCAGAAGCAAAAGTATCGTATATTTGATATACTTTATATACCAGTATACTAAAGTATAGCGCTATACTTTAGTATACTGGCAATAGATTTCTAACAATTATGGATAAAATAATGACTTTCAAGGAAGCAAAATCCTGTCCGATTCAATTTGTATTGGCTGTAAACGACACCTTAAATGTCTTAAACGGAAAATGGAAATTACCGATAATAGGCACCTTGCTTTTCGACAAAAAACGTTTCACCGAAATACAGCGAAACATTCCTAAAATTACCCCTCGCATGTTATCAAAGGAATTGAAAGATCTGGAAATGAACGGAATGGTTAAGCGCACGGTTTACGACACACTCCCCGTCACTGTTGAGTATGAACTTACTCCTTCGGCAAAATCGCTGGGAGACGTACTGGATACGATGGTAGCATGGGGATTAAAGCATCGCGAAGCGGTTATTGCAAATAAATAAAACCATCTTCAAAGAATTCAATTAATTTAAGCGCTAAAAATATCAGATATGCCCTCAATTCATCTCGTTAATTGGAATGTTAATGGTCTTCGTTCGATTTGTAAGAAGGATTTTATAAAAGACATCCAAACTATGGATCCTGACATTTTATGCCTGCAGGAAACAAAAGCCAGCTCAGAAGAGGTGAAGTCACTGTGTGAACTTTTTCCTGCTTACAAGGCATATGTTAACTCTTCTAAAGCCCGCAAAGGTTATTCAGGAACAGCTATTCTTAGCAAAACTGAGCCTTTAGGGATAAGCTTCGATATGAATATCGAAGAACATGATCAGGAAGGCAGGGTTATTACGGCAGAATATGAGAACTTTTTCCTGATAACCGTTTATGCGCCTAATTCCGGTGAGGGACTGAAGCGCCTCGACTATCGTGAAAAATGGGATGCTGACTTCAGGAATTACGTAACCGAACTCAATAAAATTAAGCCAGTCATCATCGCCGGAGATTTGAACGTTGCACATAAAGAGATTGACATCGCCCGGGCTAAAGAGAATTATAACAAATCTGCCGGATACACTCAGCGAGAGATAGATGGCTTTGATAAGCTCTTGCATTTGGGCCTGACTGATAGTTTTCGCCATTTGAATCCCGACGACATAAAATATACCTACTGGAACCAGCTGTTCAATGCGCGTGCAAGAAACCGCGGCTGGAGAATTGATTACTTCCTCGTAAGTGATTCGCTAATGCCTAGTGTAAAAGAATCACTGATCTACAACGAATATTTTGGGTCAGATCATTGTCCGGTGGCACTGATAATAGATGCGTGATTTTATTTCCTGCCCGAGACTGCAAAAGTGCTTTTCGTGATCCCAAGATTATGTAAGCGTTTTTCTTTCCTATAAATGAAACCTGCAAATCCCTCATTTGAAACAAATTCACCAAAACTATTATTATATAAATAGTTCGAATACTATTTCAACAATTAAAGCAGGAGGCATTATGCTACGCAGTATTAAAAGTTTGTTTGGTTTTACCATGGGTGCAACCGATGGTGAGATTGGCAAAGTAAAGGATTTCTACTTCGATGATCGAACATGGCAAATCCGCTATTTAGTTCTAGAAACCGGTAACTGGCTGTTTGGACGTAAAGTACTTCTTTCTCCGGTAGCTTTACAAACACCCGATTGGAATGCGAGGGTATTTCCGGTGAACCTTACAAAAGATCAGATTAAACATAGTCCTGATATTGATGCAGAAAAACCTATTAGCAGAGATCAGGAGACTGAACTTCATAGTCATTATTCGTGGCCCTATTATGAAGGCGGAGGCGTTGGTTTCATGACAACGGGAATGGTTGGCGGCGTTGTAGCACCCGACATTCCTTTTGAAGAAAGAATATCAGATGAAATACAACATCCCGGCGAAATCAATCAGCCACCAAGGGAACTACATTTAAGAAGTGTAAAAAGAGTAACCGGTTATGATATTCATGCAGCCGACGCTGAGCTTGGCGACGTTGAAGATTTTTTGGTTGATGATACCACCTGGATCCTGTCTGGCCTGGTAGTAGAAACAGGGAATTGGTATTCTGGAAGCAAAATTTTGCTCCCTACCAATAGCATAACGAAAATAGAATGGGAAACCTCTTCTGTTTATCTGGATCAAACAACGGATATGTTAAAGAACCGACCTGAATTTGACTACGATAGGCCGATAAGTGAAGATTTTCTAAATACCTTGAAGAGTAATACATCAACCGACAGCTCAATGTTTGATAGGTCTGGGTCCTGATCTTTAAGCAGAGAAACGTTTTTTACGAGCGTTTCTCTGCTTATCTCCCTCTGAATATTGATAGTTTATGTGCTAAGGCATCGGGTATAGCACACATCCAGTTAAAAATTTTCCCGAGCTTATACAAAGCGGCTTTAAAAAGCAAAAGGCTTTTTTTACCTTGCCTGCTAATGATATCTCAACAGATCAAAGATCTACATACCCGATTAAATGATTACAGACACCGGCAGATTTCAAATAGGAATTTCCTAATAATTGCAGCAGTTTTCGTTGGCGTTATCGGCGGTTTAGCCGCTTCGTTGCTAAAGAGTTTGAGTCATCACATTAGCGCTTTTCTTCAAACCGATCTGGAGTGGAGATACAAATATTTCCTTTATTTATTTTTCCCACTGATGGGAATTTTATTATCAGTTACTTACGTAAAACGATTTATTCGGTCGGGCAAGTTTGAAACTGGTTTAACCCAAATACTATTCAGTATCTCAAGAAAATCTAGTAAAATAGACTTTCATAACATCTACTCCCAAATTATTACAAGCGCCCTGACTGTTGGTTTTGGTGGCTCTGTAGGTTTAGAGGCTCCGATTGTTGCCAGCGGAGCAGCGATAGGATCTAATTCGGGCCGATTTTTTGGATTACAGTATCGGGAAATCACTTTATTATTGGCTTGCGGCGCAGCCGCCGGTATTGCAGGTGCTTTTAACAGTCCTATTGCAGGAATTGTATTTGCTATAGAAGTATTACTCCCCGAGTTTTCTATTCCTGCATTTATTCCTCTTTTAATTTCAGCTGCAACCGCTTCCGTTGTAGCCAGATTATTCTACAAAGAGCAACTCTTCTTTTTAGTTACTGAAGGATGGAATTTTAATGCTCTTCCTTTTTATGTAATCATGGCGCTAATTATAGGTTTGTTTTCTATCTATTTTACAAAGTTGTCTTTTTATATTAAAGGAAAATTCAAGAAGATAAAGAATGACTACTATCGTGCTGTCTCCGGAGGTTTAATACTCGGCGCTCTCATATTTATTTTCCCGGCACTATATGGCGAAGGGTATATCACTATTAAACAGTTGCTTGCGGGCGACTATCTTACAATTTTAAATAACAGCATCTTTTCCGACTACAGTTTTATACCGGCATCGATCCTTATCTTCACTCTTCTTACTGTTTTAGCCAAATCTCTGGCCACCTTAATAACCCTGGCTGCGGGAGGAAATGGCGGAGTTTTCGGTCCCAGCTTAATCATGGGAGGCCTTATGGGTTTCGTTTTTGCTCAATTTGTGAATCAAACGGAACTACTTCCATTAAATACAGCAAATTTCATTGTAGCGGGCATGGCCGCAGCGTTAAGCGGAATCATGCATGCTCCCTTAACGGGAATATTTTTGATCGCTGAAATTACCGGCGGATATGAGCTGATGACACCTTTAATGATAGTATCTGCCATCTCCTATTTCATTAGTCGAAGAAGTCAGAAATATTCTATTTATACGAAAGTGCTGGCAGAGAAAGGTGAATTGCTTTCGCATGAAGATAAAGACAGCACGGTCCTTCAAATGATGAAGCTCAAGTATTTGATAGATAAGGACTTTATAACATTAAACCCAGAAGAAAGCCCTAACGAAAAACGATCTGATATAATAAGATCGAAAAGAAACATCTTTCCGGTAGTGAATGACGAGGGATTTTTGTTAGGCATCGTATATAGCGACCAATTGTTTGATGCTCTCTTTGAAACAGAAAATAATATCCTGATAAAAGACATCATGCAGCTACCCCCTTATGTCGTATCTATAAAAACAAGCATGAAAGACGTCATGAAGAAAATGGATAAAGATGATATCTGGATATTGCCTGTTATAACAGCAGATAAAAAATATATGGGGTTTGTTTCAAAATCCACCATATTCAACAAGTACAGATCACTTTTGATCAGGCAGGCCGCCTATCTCGAATAATGAGCCGGCGGGTAAACTCTTACAACTCTAACCGTATTTTTTTCTCGATTGCCTCACCAATTAAATTCACAGTCTCCTGATCAATACTTCCTTCAACCAAACTCCATGAATTATCTCCGTTATTAATCAAAGAAATTGCTGAGCCATCGAATTCCATATCATAAGTTTCGGATTTATGACTAACAGGGATTGTCCTATCATCATTTTCTTGCGGATTGGTGTACTGTATTTCAAATTGCTTCAGATCCATTATTCATAAGTATATTGCTAAAGCATAACAATTAACAACGGATACTGTTGCATGTAATGTAATTGGAAAGCCTACCCGTAATACGTTTGATTTATTTTGCAGGGCTAAAATCGTCTTTGATAATTTAACGATATCGTACTTTGATTTCCAAATGTATTTTCCCGAAACTCCTGATTGAGCCAGGAAACGTTTAATGAAACAATATTGAATGTTTTTATTGTATGGACGAAACCTAAGTTCAAATTATTGGATTTAAGTCGATAGCTGTTTGCCGCATCGGTTAACCCTCCTATCAAAACAAGGTTCGATGACTCATCGGGAGATAAACCGGTTCCTGCACCAAATTTTATATAATCATCGGCCCCACCAAAATAATAACGCACATTAACAGAGTAAGATTGCGACAATACATTTGCAGAAGGCGTTAGAGACGAGCGAAGATTAAACCAATAACTCTTGTAGTATTTACCAAGACCGAAGGTATAAACCCAGGTATCATTATCAAATTTTAAAAATCTAAATCCCGCGTCAGCCTCGAAAGATGCAGGTAAATTGGCATATAAAGAAAATCCTCCCCGATAGCTCGGAAAGATATCGTCAGCAGAATAACCAATACTTGCATAGGTGTAAAAGGTAGGAGAAATTTTAGGATAAGCATCCAGTTCGAACTGAAGTCCGTTAGATTTAAATCGATTGGCATAATTTATTCTGGCCGACACCAATCCAATCTTAGTTTGCCTGCCATAGTCAAAACTCGTCAGGTGCCATGGATCCTCAAATTGTTTATCAAAATGGACAAAATCATAACTGACTCCAATTTTATTTTTCGAACTATTCTCTTTAATTCTTTGAGACATTGCCCTGGCCTCGGTGTTCTTTGGATGAAGCTTTAGAAACTGAGAAATAATCTTCTCTGCCTGAACATAATCGCGTTGACTATTTAAAATTTTAGCCTTCAAAAGAAGCAAATCTTTTGAATCAGGGTGCGATTCTAAACCAGTGTTCACTAATTTAAGGGCCTTGGTATTATTATCGCTCCAGTATTCGAGGTTCGCATATGCAAGGCTCGCATCTTCATGACCTTGTTCTTTGTTTAGTACAGCTTCAAAATGAATTTTTGCACTATCGGGCTTTGCAGACCATGTATATAGCCGTCCCAGAAAAACCCTAATTTCATTGTAGCCCGGACTCTTAACCAATGCCTCGTGCGAAAATCTTATAGCTAAAGGATAATCCTTTTTTTCAAATGCAGCATTTCGGGCACGCTGAAAAAGCTCATCACTATCCTGAGCTTTAATTGATGGAGAGAGTAATAAAAAGCCTATTAGAGCTAAAAAGAAATATTTTAGTGAGCTGGAGAGCAGGTTCATCATATAAGAAGTAATTATATTAATATATTAACTCTATAAGTTAAAGTCCTGTTACGGCAAAAACCAACAAAAGTTTTGAAAGGTTTATTGAAATCGCTAAAATAAAAAAGGCCTGAAAATTTAATTTCAGGCCTTTGTAATAGAAGTATTTAGATAGCTTTTAAGCTACTACTCTTTTTTCAACAGAATCTAATTCGAAAACAGCAAGTTGGTTTAACAAGTTATAGTGTAGGGTACCGAATAAATTTACAATCCCGGAAGTGTCCTTCCCCTGGATTAAAATGCGTTCTTTTAAGATTTCAATATTACTTAAATCCTTACGGGATAAAATAAGC
>CAMPKC010000044.1 GCA_946887045.1 uncultured Sphingobacteriaceae bacterium
GATGCATTCAGAACGCTCGCAAATGTTACCCATGCCAGGTAAGCGATCTGCAAATATGCTGCCCATTTGTTTACCCGGTAAAAGGCGATTATCATCATTAATATAGCGACCCACAAAACAATGATTTCGAGCAGGGCTGTTCCCGTTTGGTGAAAGTAAAAAAAGATAAAGCTCCATGCGAAATTAAGGAGTAGCTGAACGAAAAAAATTCGAAGTGCTGATTTTCGCTTTGGCGTGTCAGGTTGCTTCCAGACAATAAACAATGAAATACCCATGAGAATATAAAGCGCCGTCCACACCGGCCCAAATAGCCAGTTGGGAGGATTAAAAACGGGCTTATCCAGGAAAGCATACCAGCTTTCGATATTGGATGAGGTTACAAAACCAGCAATCCCCCCAGTCAACAGCGGAACAGAGATACAAATCAACAGCGCGATTAGATTCTTGAAATTCATTTATTGTTTTTATCGTAACACAAAATAGCACAATAAGATTGCAATGAAAATGCTTTTATGTTTACCTTATTTCCTGTGAGAGCTTCCCTCTTCTGGATTAAACTCAAACACAGAGGATGCTAAAGCCGGCTTAAGCAAACTTTTCAAACACTAAAAGGTTTGTATTTCCATGCGGATCCAGTTCCGTTCAGAAAAACATTCAGGATAACCCTCCCTTGTGAGTATCTGGTTATGAAACTTTTAAAATGACGCAAATGATAGTACAATCTTTAATAGCGGAATTTGAATACGAAGTAAACAGCACACGAAAACTTCTGCAGGCAGTGCCGGAAAAAGATCTGGCTTATAAACCATCTCCAATTTCATGGAACATGGGCGAACTCGCTCAACATATTGCTACCATTTATTACTGGTACGTGGGAACGCTTACTAAAGATGTATATGATATGGCAACAGATCATCTTGAACGCGGCGAACCCGGAGATATCAAAGCCACACTTGCTCTTTTCGAACAGAATGTGGAAAAAGCGAGGAATGCGCTAAAGTCAATAAGCGAAGAAAGTTTACAGCATCAATGGACAATGAAAATCGGCGATCGCACTGTTTTGGGTCCGATGCCCAGAGCTGTGGTAATTCGTAGTTTCCTTTTCAACCATATTTACCACCATCGCGGCGAAATGATTGTTTACCTGCGGGCCACCGGGAACAAGGTACCCGGAATGTACGGGCCGACGCACGAAGAGAGTACTCAGGGCGGATAGAGTTGCCGTCATAACAGAGAAATCTAAGAGGAATTCGCAGACTATCGAAAGATCAGACGGCCTAGCCGGATCTTTGCCGCTCGCGAGAACTTATTATTACCTGGTACATTGTCTTAGTTCAAGATCTTAGCGAGACGCCAAGACCAGTGGCGTAACTATCAACGTTGTGACAACGCCAGCAAAGCAGTGAGCGGTATGTGGCTTTTATTTTAATAAATCCACTATCTCTCTTTCGAGTTGCGCTGATCCTGGACCACCAGCCTTTGAATTTATTATTCTACCATGTTTATCCACAAGGACGTAATGTGGAATACCACTTATCTGAAACTTTTCTGCTAAAATTTTATATTCAACATCCTTTAAAAGATAATTTTCGCCATTCATGTCAAGTTCTGCAATTACAGCTTTCCAGGTTTTTTCGGGCGAGCTTACACCAAGATAAACAAACACCACATCTTTATCTTTGAGCTTTTCCCGAAGAATTTTTGAATTAGGCATTTCATCTCTGCATGGTCCGCACCATGTTGCCCAGAAATCGATATAAACTACTTTGCCTGGATATTTTGAAACAATTTTATAGAATACGCTATCCGATTCTGTTACCGGAAGAGCCCGAAAGTTAGCGTTAACTGGTAATTCGTAGTCCCTTATTTTACCCAGCGCAGTATAATATTTATGCAGTATCTTATCCTTTAGATAGTTCGTAGCTACCAATTCTTTAAAGTCTTCTATGTAGGGCTCTATTTCTTCTAACTGTCGTGCTTCTATTGTGCTATTAACTAAATTTGAAAGAAGCACATCGCGTAAAAACCCATTAGAATGCACAGCGTAGTAATCTATTAAGGGCTTATATGTTTTATACGACAATTTTTGATTAAGAAATTCTTCGTTATTTTCATTCTTAAACATCTTGCGCAAGAATAGCATATCAAATATGGACAAATTCTTGCTGGTATCTTTTAATGAAATTTTTTCTAGCTTTTGAAGATCTTTTTTAGGAAGTTCGGTATTTTGAAGTAGAATGGCAGCCACTTGTTGTGATGACATATTTAAGGGGGCACTAAGTTCAGCTTTTGAAATAAAATACTTACCATACTCCTCAAGGTAACTACCATAATTAGAGCTGACAGAAGCCTCGGGGTTATCGAGCGGAAATCTGTCAAAAAAATCAAAGTAGTCTGCAGGTAATACATTGTCCTTATTTGTCATCAAATGTACCCAGGTATAACGAAGCAATTCATCAGCACATCCGTACTCTAATTCAGCCAGAGCCCATTTTTTAAAAGTTTCGCTAACACTTCTTCCCTGTATGAAACTTTCGTAAATTTCTTTCTCATCTTTTAGCCTGTTATAAAGAAATGCCTTATAAGCATCTGCCGAGCTATCTTTTTGAGCTGCAGAAAGCTTCTGGAACCATGCGTAATTATCGGGCCGATGTTTTATGATTTCCTGCTTGTAGGCAAGAATATCTTCATTTACATTTGCTGAGGAGCCTTGAAATGTTTTACTGCTATCAGGGTTATCAGCATCAAAATTCACGATAAGATCATCTCCCGGCGACACAAAAATTGTAATCAATCCGCGGTATTCCAGATAAATATCCTGTGGTTGATCCTTAGGGAAAACTATTTTAAAAGTTCCGTCGCTGTTTATCTTGCCGCGGTAAGTCAGCTGGTCGGCAAAGGCAAGATCGTTGACGATTACCTGTACTGAGTTTGCCTTATCTAGATATTTGTTAAAATTCTTGATACGACCGCTTATTGTAACATCGGATTGAGCCTGAAGAGAAGCCGAAAGCAACAAAAAAACGCAGAGGATGGTATATTTCATGATAGGTCGATTTGAAACCAAAGTAACAAAATTTCCTTTTCAGAAGAGTCATTTTTAACATTTGCGAGGAGGATGAAGCGAGAAATTCACCAACCCATTTGTTGCTGCAAAATCTCCGCGCTACTCATCAAAAAATCTTCGCCTCGGTCGTGTGTCCTCACGCATCAATAAAATAAATCTTCTATTTTCGTGAGGACGCGGACCTGTGCCACCGGGAACAAGGTGCCCGGAATGTACGGACCGACTAACGAAGAGAGTACTCCGGCTGGGTAGAGTTGCTATCAAAATAGTGAAAAAGCGGATTTCGTACCCTCAAAAGATACTTGGCTACACAGAGGACGATTGATGTATCGAAAGTTTACTGCCTGATCTTAGGATCTCTAAGACTTATTTAACCCGGTACATTGTCTTCCGGAGGTGAAAGTGATTAAATAACGATATTACCCATCGTACTTATCAGTTCCTGAAAGTTTGCTTACTTTTCAAGGTTTACTATCTTTAAGGATATTATAAATAATCCGGCCAGTGCGTTCTTCATTAATATGCCAACCATGATCAAAATCGCAATTATTTTTATCGGCCTTATTCTTATCATCTTTGGTCTTTTTATGACCTTTAGCCTGGTAATATACTCTGCCAAAGAAAGAGACAATGCTGGCTATATTGGCTTAGTCATATCCTTACCAATTGCAGCGTACGGAGTTTATCTGATGATTAAGGCTTTTAAATACAAAGAAGTGAGTGCTGGTACAGATCAAACCTCTTTAAGTAATGGAATTTTATTCGAAGAAACAGGAAGCTTTCTCAAATGGGGAACTCCGATAGAAAAGTTAAAGAATACCTTCAAGGCAAAAAAGAATCGCCGTGGATACAGAGACACCTTTCATTGGGGTAAACATTCAATTCTTAACGGTCTGGAACTGGATCTCTCAACCACCTACTGGAACTTTGGAGTTGACAGTTATTTTCGAAAATTCAGTTCAATAGAGTTTCGGGCTTATAGTGATGAGGAAGCTGAACGATATCTAAAACTTATTTTATCTCACTTAATCAGAGAATTTGGTGAAGCTCATAACAAAAAAGTTGATAAGTCTGACGAATCATATGATTGGATAGTTGATGGTGTAAGTATCCGTTTGTCCTTATTTGAGCATCATGTCGATAAGTTGCATTTTAAAATAACTAAGAATTAAAACGCTTCTTTTTTGTCATCGCCGGCAGCCTGAATAAAGACATTTAATTATTTAAAACTTCTGTCGTTGACGCTACAAAATTTATATGTCTGCCTTTGTTACTTTCATAAATAAAATCATTTAAGCTCTTGCTTGCATATTTGGAGAAATCACCAACTATAACCAGGCTAACACGATAGTTTGAAAATTTTTGGAGTATTTCTCCTGCAATCCCATTTTTAAGATCAAAAAAATCTGGTGTGATGTTTTCTTCACAAAGTATAATTTTGTCAAAGCCTTGATAATATAGGTTTCCTAATAGGTCTACTCCATCTTCAATGTTGTTTATTATAGTGGTTTCTGATATCACCTCCGCAATCTTTGTGTCGTTTATATTGTGGGTTTCAATTTTCATTTTGTCGGCTTATTAATTGCAATAATAATAATCTTTACATCCATGCAAACGGGTAAATTGATTTATTTTTGATTTTATAATCGTACTCAGGAAACTGCTCAGAATCGGCCCTCCGACACCACAGCTGGTAAAATTACCTCTCTAAACAATCTTGACCGGAACTATTCTTAAATGCCAGTATTTTAGAAAAATCTTTTAATACGGGTTCTAAAGACTTACAGTCAACTTGCTTGCTCTCGACATTTACAGGTTGAGGATTGTCTGAGGAATGAGACCTTTTTACATATCTTTTTTCCAGGCAAAGCAATGCTTTTTCCCGGACTATATACAAACGTCTTTCTAAAATATTGTCTTTGGTAGCTCCCGTAGCAGCGTTTCCAGATTCGAAACTCCAACTTATGCCGGTGAGGTGTGCGAAAAACAACTTATCATCACTTACAAAGTACTGATCTGTCGCTGAAAAATGACTGTATTCGCTATAGCGATGCCTGATCATACTCAATTTTCCATTATCCGAAAAATAAGTAACCGTGCCGGATCTTTCGCCGCTGCAATCATATTTTATTGAAGTTGAATCCAGCTTACCACCTTGCAATTTGCCGTTTATGTCTGCGTAAAGCTGTTTGATATCCTTTAATGAGGCTGGATTTTTGACTACTGTAATCGTATCAGCGTCAGAAGCTGATGAACTGGTACCTAGGGAAGCTTCGTCATTGTTAAGCCGGCCTTGCCCGCACGAAAAGAATATTAAGCAGAGTAAAAAAGGAACGTGGTTTTTCATAGCTAAAAATAGTAACCTCCTGATGAAATGAAAATAAGAAATGCCCATGCAATTACTCGCATGGGCATTTAAATAAACATAGTATACTCTTATTCTTTACTATACGAACTCCACTGGGCGACTCCTTCAGGTTCAGCACTTTTCACTTCTTCGCTTCGTACTTTACTAAGTTCCGCGTTAAGCTTTTCGGTTTCTTTCATCTTCTTACTCATTCCTTTTTCCTCTGTCTGCAGACCATTAGTTTCAGAAATATGTGTAACAGGATTTTCAATATAGTCCCATGGCTCGCCTGTTAAAGGCATTGAACCTTCATTCCAGGGCCCTCGCACGCTTTCTCCCTGCGAAAGGTTAAAGTATTTGTTGGTAAAGCGAGGATCTCTTTGCAGTACACCCGGCGGGTAATTTGGCGAAATGGTAGAAAGAGCCGCATCGAACATCTCAAAGTGGGCAATCTCTCTTGTCATAAGAAACGACAACGTTTCCTTAACGTAAGGATCATCCGTAAACTGCATTAAATGCTCATAAACTAATTTCGCTCTCGATTCGGATGCGAGATTTGAACGAAGATCAACCGTTAAATCACCATTTGAATGAATGTATGAGGCACACCAGGGAATTCCCTGACTATTGGTTAACCGTGGACCTCCTGCACTTAACACATAATGCTGCGGGTTTTCGATCGCGCTATGGATAATACTTTCCTTCGCCCCCTTCCCATTTAACACCTGCATAATTTCAGATTCATCCGCTGCATCCTTTAAATCGCCGTTAACACCTTTTAATAGCATTTGAATAGTAGCACCAACTATTTCAAGGTGACTAAATTCTTCCGTTGCTATATCCATCAACATATCGTATTTATCCGGATAAGGCATTTTCGCGGCAAATGCCTGGGTAAAGTACTGCATGGCCGCTGCGAGTTCGCCATTTTCGCCGCCAAACTGCTCCAAAAGCAAGGTGGCAAAACGAGGGTCAGGCTTTGAAACCCGGGCATTAAACTGTAAATCTTTTACGTGATGAAACATATAATCTGTCTTTTTATTTGTAGATGTTAACACAACATCACCTGCTTACAATTGTGTTGCTTTAAATTTTTAATTAATTTTCCCCATCAATGGGCACGAAGCGGACAACAATTCTGCGGAACTCAAAGTTAAGCGGTTGGTGGAGACAACTGCCGGGGCGAAACCCGGCGTTGGTGCCCGAAACAAAGGCGGATTATTGGCTCAACCTTACCCGGAACCGCTACCCCAGTGTAAATTATCTAAACCCCTTGCCGCTATTTGCTACTTAGCACTACCTTTGTCGCAATTGTGAAACAGGTATTGATTGGTATTGTCTTTTCTGCTCTGTGGGCATCGGCTTCTGTAGCTACGAAGTTTGGGGTAGAATCTGCGCCTCCGCTGGTGCTGGCCAATATACGCTTTTTCATTGCCGGATTCGTTCTGCTGGGGTACTCGTACCTCGGAAAAAGAGGAGAAAATTATCGTATGCCAAACAGGGCTGAATGGAAAGAACTCAGCATTTTTGGACTGCTGAATACAAGTCTGTACCTGGGGCTTTATGTATACGCTATGAAAAACACCGCTGCTGGTATTGGAAGCCTGGCCGTTTCTACTAACCCGCTTATCATCGTTATCCTATCCGCATTTTTCCTCAATCGTAAGCCATCAGTAATAGAAATTCTCAGTATTGTACTGGGCATGGCAGGAATTGTAATTGCGGCCTGGCCGCTGCTCCAGAACAGCTATGGCACCATCGGAGGGCTTGTACTTCTCATGCTGAGCATGGTAGCGGTTTCATTTGCCAGTGTTTACTATGCTTCGGTTAACTGGCGATTGCCCAATTTGCTTATCAATGGCTGGCAGGTGTTTCTCGGAGGTATATTTCTACTGCCCCTCACTCTGCTGCTGAGCAATTTCGATCAGGTATCCTGGGATATACGCTTCACTGCTTCCGTTCTCTGGCTAAGTCTTGCTGTGTCCGTAGTGGGATTGATCTGCTGGTTTCACCTTTTACGAATCGACACCGTTAAAGCAGCTCTCTGGTTGTTTCTTTGCCCCTTGTTCGGATTCTTATATGCCTGGTGGATCATGGACGAACCCATAAGCCTCTACACTATAACCGGAACCGCCATGGTGATTGTAGCCTTATATGCAGGTCAGCGAAGCAGGTTTCGTGCGCGAAAAGAGGAGCAAAAATAGGTTTTTACATACTGCAGTTCTCTACGGCGGAAGCCTCACTCTTTTAACCTTGGACGCATCGCTTGAATAGCGAAAGCTCCTTTTTTGACTATTGAAAAAATGATTACGGACAGTAATCCGACAGTCGCTCCCACTAAAAACTCCTTGATGGTGGCAGGAATTGCCGGGAAAAGATGATGAAAGTAGTCGATGTTATGAACGAAGATGCCACCGGCGACCAATAGTAAGGCTATAGTGCCAACTACAGCCAGAATCCTGATAATAACGGGCAGCGACTTAACCAATAAAGAGCCTAGTGCGAATAAAATACCTTTATTATTTGAACGTTTGATAAGCTTTAAACCAGTATCATCCATTCGTACAATAAGGGCAACAATTCCGTAAACCCCTACCGTTGCCAGTATGGCCACAGCAGCAACGGTCGCTATTTGAGTGGTTAAGATTTCTTCAGCTGCACTACCTAAAGCAATAATTACAATTTCGACAGAGAGAATAAAATCTGTTGCTATTGCAGATTTTATTTTTGCCTTCTCGAGGGCACTGTCATCTTGTTCGACCTCCTCAATAACCTCATGTCCGGTTTTTGAGCGATGAAAAAGGTACTCAATTATCTTTTCTACGCCCTCATAGGCCAGGTATATTCCTCCCAGTATCAAAACAATTTTAAGGGCGGCGGGAAAAAAAGCGTTCAGCAGAAGTGCAATCGGAACGATTATCAGCTTATTAATAAACGAGCCTTTTGTAATAGCCCAGAGTACCGGTAATTCTCGCGAGGAGAGAAATCCCGTTGCTTTCTCTGCATTTACAGCCAGATCGTCACCCAGAATACCGGCTGTTTTACGCGTCGCAATTTTCGTTGCTACCGCAACGTCATCCATTAAAGCAGCTATATCGTCCAGAATTGCAAAAAAGCCTGATGCCATGTTATCTATTGTTGTGTTAATTTATAAATCGTACTCCTCTAACGGTTGTAAGACAAAACCGTTTGCCCGATGGCTGTAAACTTGTCCCGATAATAATCAAAGAATCGGAGATTTGAAATTAAATACTTCAAAAAGCTCGCCCTGAGACTTTAAAGGGCGAAAACAAATAAGTTACGGACAGAAAACAAGCCATTTTCTTTAAATGAAATCACAGATTCTTTGAAAGATATGCGCCTTTCTTTATAAACAATTCCCCTTTTGTTAAAGACATGGGCACTTTTCCCGAAAACAACACAACTTGTTTTCGGAACAATTGATCTTTCGTTGAAGACTATTGAGATTTCACTGAGGACAATTGGCATTGTACTGAATACAAATGAAGTTTTATTAAAAACAATTAGAATTGTGTTAACAACAATTGAATTTTCCTTGAAGATAATTGGCGTTGTATTAAACAAAGATGAGATTTCACTAAGACAATTGGCATTGTTTTAACAACAATTGAGCTTTTCATTTAAACAACTCGCGTTGCACTCCATATTCTGACGTTTTCTGTACATCCTTAACCTATCAATTACACGAAACGGGGAAAGGAATCAAACAAAAGTACTCTTCCTATCGCAAAATCGTCTTCGTTTACCACGAGCGAGTCTGTGCAATCGTTCCCGGGCACGATTGCACAGTTTCATTCAAACATCAGCAAGATTTGCATCGTTCTTGTCTATCAGGTTTCCGTTAAGCTCATTAGGAACCTGGCCTTTATAAACCATTTATATAACTAAAATTAAAACCAAAATGACTAGAAATCAAATCCTGTCAGCAGCACTTGGCGTTGTCTTGTGTGCTTCATTGTCTTATTGTTCCAAATCAGAGGTGAACGAAAGCCAGACAGAAGAATTAACCACCGGATCCGGATCAAAAGCTCAAGTATCAGCTTCATTCGGTTTGGTTGGATTTGCAACTCAAAACGGCGGAACCACAGGCGGTTCTGGCGGTACTACAGTTACGGCAACTACCTATGCGCAGCTAAAATCATATCTTGAAAGCTCTACCAGGTACGTCGTAAGGGTAGACAGACGGATTTATAATGGCACAAAGGGGGGCTCCATTAATGTAAATTCTAATAAAACTCTTTTAGGTGTCGGTTCAGCCGGATTTTTAGATGGCATCGGACTGAACATCAGCAGCAAGAGTAATATTATCATTCAAAATGTAAAGATCACCCTAACTTCTATTACAGATCGCACCGATCCTACGGTTTACGACCCTGACGGGGACGAAGGACGCCCTCAGATTATTGTTAATGGCGGTGATTGTATCGGTATCCAGGGAAGCAGTTCAAGAGTTTGGATCGACCATTGTGAAATATACAATGAAAACCCTTCAACTCAAACAAACCAGGATCTTTACGACGGACTGATTGATATAAAACACACCAGTCAGTACATTACTATTTCATGGAATTACTTCCACGACAATCACAAAACTCACCTGGTGGGCTCTTCTGATACCGATAACTCAGACAGAAAACTAACGTTCCACCACAACTGGTACCGGAACATCAAATCGCGTCTTCCGTTAAACCGCTTTGGCCAGGCACACGTTTACAACAACTATTACAACGCTATTGGCTCTTCGGCTATCGACTCCAGAATGGGTGCCTGTGTTAAGATCGAGAATAATGTATTTGAAACTGTAAGAAGCCCGATCATCAGCTCTGGCACCACACCGGGAAAATACCAGATATCAGGCAACTCATTCAGTGGAATTACAGGAACTGCTGCACCAACAAGCTCTACCTGCAGTTTCACGCCCTCATATTCTTACACGATGGATGCAACCAGCAGTGTAAAAACTGAGGTAACCACCAAGGCGGGAATAGGTAAAATTTAAGGATATTAAAGGTGGCCAGAGCTTAGGCCCCTTTATTAGGAACGTCAGTAAAATACATTTACAAATTCCCAAGAGCTGGTCACAGATTCCTAAAAGCGGAGGAAAAGTTTCGCTACGGATTATTAAAAGTCGAATAAATCGTCTAAAAATGATTTCTTCTTTTTATGATGACCATGCTGTCCTTTATGATGATCGCTATCGTGTTCGCCATATCCATATCGTTTATAGTCAGACTCATAATTTTCTCTTTTTGAATAATGATCGGCAGAACGCTCGATAATTTTCTCCAATTCACCCCGGTCTAACCATATACCTCTGCAATCTGGGCAATAGTCAATCTCTATTCCTTTTTTATCGGCCAGCAATAAGGTGGCCTGGCAATTTGGACATTTCATAATACGCTTGTTAGATATATATAAGAAATTAGATTATAAAAGTTTTTAAATCTCTCTCCTGAACACGATTAACCAGATTAGAATGAGAGATCCTTAAATAGATTTTAGGAGCAATGCTACGCGATCTACTTCTTCTTTATCCTGGTTTTTAAATCAGCAATTTGCATAGTGATCATACGTCCGATTGGTTTTCCACCCCGATAGGTAATTACTTTCAATGTTGCAGCATCTTTCGGAACAATCAACGATTCGGTATACTTCGGATAAAAATTATCCGGAAAAGAATTATCAAAGGTATAATGAATATCTAATCCTGGGATTTCTGTACTAAGTTCTACTCGTAAAGTATTGCCAGGTCCGGCGGAAGGAAGAAAAATAGGGTCGTATATACTTGGAGAGTATTTTACCTCTGCAATGTCGAACCGTTTAAAATGATCTTCCACTTTACCATAAAAATTGGTCCAGTTTTTTTTATTAACCGGCGACCATACCGATTCTGCAATAGCCAGAGCACGTGGCCACACCATATATTCTGCATGACGCATATTATAGATATTCTCTGTCCACAGATTAGCCTGCCCGCCTTTTACATACTTTATGTCGGCAATACCCTCTCCCGGATCAAATTGATAGGCCTTGTTTAAACGTAAGGAAGCATATACTTTAGGTTCTATGGCTACATCTCCCTGCATATAATCGAGGTAAGCATAGGTGCTGGGGCTCATCACCACCTCATGACCTAACTGGGCTGCTTTTATACCGCCTTCAACACCGCGCCAACTCATAACAGCTGTGGATTGAGATGGACCGCCTTCCAGTATCTCATCCCATCCAATAAACTTTTTCCCTTTGCCTATCACAATGGCCTCTACCCTTCTGGTAAAATACCCCTGTACTTCTTCCATTGTTTTAAGGCCTTCTTTTAACATCAATTCTTTTATAGCAGGGTTCTTTTCCCAAAAATTGTGCGGCGCTTCATCGCCTCCCATATGTATATATTCAAACGGAAACAGGGCTGCTACTTCAGTTATAACTTTATCCAAAAACTCGTAAACCTTTTCGTTTGCAGGGCATAAAGTATTATCTACTAAAGCAATCGGAGGTGCGCCCCTCGACCAATCCATAATCTGTTCGCCCGAACGGACATTGTATTTTTCTACGCCTGGTGTACAAGACAATTCGGGATAGGATACTACGGCAGCCAGGCTATGTCCCGGTACATCTATTTCCGGCAGAATATTTACGAAACGTTCGGACGCATATTGGATTAGTTCCTTCACATCTTCATGAGTATAAAACCCTCCGTAATCTCTCGGCTCTGTAGGTGTAGGCGGAGAAAAAGTCCCGAACTGCCCTGTTTTATTTACCCTCCAAGCCCCAACCTCAGTAAGTTTAGGTAAACTTTTTATCTGTATCCTCCAGCCTTCATCGTCGGTTAAATGAAGATGTAATAGATTATACTTGTACTTCACCATATTATCGATGAATTTCTTTACCTCTTGTTTGGTGAAGAAATGTCTCGACACGTCGAACATTAATCCGCGCCATCCAAACCTGGGATAATCGGTGATCGTTACACAAGGAAGCTGCCATGCTCCTCTTTTCAAAACCGTTTCGCTTTCAATTTCTTTTGGAAATAGTTGCACTAAGGATTGCACACCATAAAACAAACCTGCCGGTTGATTAGCTTTTACTGTAACGTTTTTCGGATTTATCAGCAAACGATAGCCCTCTTTTCCTAAAGTAGTATCCGCTGTGCTATTTATTTGCAACCTGATTGCGGCATTATCATCTTTAACAGTACTACTGGTATTTACCTTAATTCCGGTGGCTGTAGTAATTCTTTTCCTTAACAGCGCAAGGGTTGTCGCTAGCTCAGAAGAAGCAGGGGATTTTATAGTAATTTCTTCGGGAAGTGTAAAAAAGCCTTCTGTTCTTATAAGTTCAACAGGTTCGGGGATAATAGCAATTTTGCCAGTTCTGTCTTGTGCAAAGGCAGATAAACTTATCAAACAAAAAGATACAAAGGTTATAAATCGGCTCGTGTTCATTAACTTGCTTAAAGTGCGAAAATAGGCATTATGATAATTTGATAAACTCTGGATGTGATTTTTTATTGCTTTTATGTCTGCATCAAGGCCTATCACATTCCGATTTACCCCACCCCATCCAGCGCAGGCATCTCCCCTTGCGCTGATCTATCTTGGATTATACGGATAAAACCGAATCTCTTTTTGAGACCCGGTTTAAAGGTCATATAGTTAAAACTGATAAAGAGTTGATTCTTATTATTTAATGAACTTTTTAACTGGATTAACTAATCGTATCGATATTGTTGCCAAGATTGCGGTAATTGATTTTTTCGTGAGGGTTAGTACCATTAAGGTATTCTTCAACATTTGTATATACATCGCCGTCCGAATCCATAGCGCCATCTTTGGAATTTTTCGGATCAAACTTGTGTTTGATTTCCCACGTGTCAGGCATACCATCTCCGTCGCTGTCAACAGGTACCTGGGCTGGATTGAATGTCAGGTTAGGATAACCCCCAACTTCCGCAACATCTTTAATGATACCGGTTGCAGTCATCGGTTTTCCAGTACGTACCATCTCGGTTACACGTGTATCAACAGCATCACGTTTTGGTAGAGTAGCGCCTGCCTTCGCCAGTACCGACTCGTAAGCGGCACCAGCTGTGTGGTGTGGTGCTACCGGCCAGCCTACAAACGGGGTATTCACGCGGGCAAGCGTCTCTGGTCCGCGCATACCGGCCCAGTTGCTTTTGTTTAGCTCTTCATTACCGTGCATGATGTTACCGGCAACATACCATTTGCCCGGACGGTTAGTTTCCTTTTTGTACCAGTCGCCTTCCTTCCATGCACTGCCGGGAGAATACATGCTGCGTTGTTCGATACGGGCAAACACTGCGCGCATGTTTTCATTAGTAGCCGGACCCGGTTTGAAATAGTTATTGATAAGATTGATCATTGAAGTTTCATCGCCACCATCTACCGAACGGTGCTGCCAATTGAAAACCACATTGTTCCGGAAATCAAAAGGACCTGACATCCCTATGGAAGGATTCCGGGCCGTGTTGCTGGCAAACAGGTTATGATGGAAGGTAGATGGGTTTCCTCCCCAGGTTCCGCCAAAAGCATGCCCTCTGGCATTTAACGCTTCGCTGGAAATAGTCCATTGAACGGTTATATGTTCTGCAGCATCTTTTATTTGTGTGCTTCCGTCTAACGATGGTCGCATGTGGCGGTAGAGCGAAATATTTTCGTCCATACCCCAGCTTGTAGAACAATGGTCGATAATAATGTGATGGTCCGGATTTCCACCTATATTATCATCACCCTGTCCGCCTGTAGGAACGCCTCGGCGTACACGCAGGTGGCGGATAATCACATTGTGTGTGTTGATATTAAGCGTTCCGGCAATACAAATACCATCGCCCGGCGCGGATTGGCCGGCAATTGTGATGTCGGGATGATTGATATTGAGATCTCCGTTAACTTTGAGCGTACCTGCAACACGAAAGACAACAGTACGTGGCCCCTGAGTCTCTAAAGCAGCACGAAAACTTCCCGGACCATTATCGTTAAGATTTGTGACAGCAATAACTTTGCCTCCACGTCCTCCGGTGGTAAACATACCACCTCCCCATGCTCCTGGAAATGCAGGGATAGCACCCTCGGGTAATCGGGTAGGATGTGGAGGTATTTGTCCTGATTCAGGCTGCCCGACAGCATTGTTAATATTTTGTGCATTCGCGCCCTCACCCAGACATAAAAAAGCAAACAAAAGCAAACTCGATGCGAAAACTTGATAGGATCTTTTCATTTTTTTTAAATTCTTATAGAATCTTTTCATTGATTTATAAATTCTACCTGAATATATACGAAAGCCATCTGAATAAGTGTAACATTTACGTTCAACGGGGGATTATGGGGAATCGGTTTGACAGTCTAAAGGCAAGCAGAATTATAAATCTCGTCTGATTTTCTACTTTGTAATGATGAGGCTAAACTCACATTCAGATTGTACAGCTCAAGCGGGACTATCTAAAGAACGCAACTAAAAAACTATGCAGTTAAAAAAAAAGAATGCATAGATATAATGTCAAACAATATTTAAAAGGTTTATGCCTTACTTTGTTGATATTTTCTTTGGATAATTAAAACCATGATAAGATTTATAAAATCCCAAGTTTTGGCATTAGCGCTATGTTTGCTTATTACAAAAAATGTTTCTGCCCAACCCGGCTTCGGCAAAGCGGAGAAAATCAATGCCGATTGGCGTTTTCACCTTGGTGAAACTGACCCTAAAATAACGATAGATGCACGTGACCGATCCTGGAGATCTATACAGTTGCCCCACGACTGGACCATCAAGCAGACCTACAACCCCTCACTTGCCAGTGCTACAGGATTTCTTCCGGGAGGTATAGGCTGGTACAAAAAAAACCTTACTATCTCCAAAGAAGATGAGGGAAAGAAACTTTATCTCTATTTTGAGGGAGTTTATAACCGAAGCGAAGTTTTTGTAAACGATCAATCTTTAGGTAAACGTCCTAACGGTTATATTTCATTTAGCTACGATATTACTCCTCACATCAAATATGGAGCAGAAAACCAAATTACTGTTCGTGTAGACCATAGTCAGGATGCTGATTCCCGCTGGTACACAGGCTCAGGAATCTATCGCGATGTTTACCTTGTTCGTGCAAATCCTGTCCATCTTGAGCAATGGGGAGTATATGCCTTTCCAGAGGTAAAGGGCAGCAAGGGGATCCTTAATGTACAAACAGCGCTAACCAACGAGTCGCCATCGAGTGCCGGCATATCCATCGTTAATGAGCTCCTGGATAAAAGCGGAGCCGTTTTGGATAAAAAAACGAGTAAGCTAACACTTGCCAAAAACAGCAGACGGGAAGTAAAGACTGATCTTTCGGTAAATAATCCAAAATTATGGAGCCTGGATGCACCTAATCTTTACAGGCTGCGCACAACCGTTCTCCAAAACAATAAGATCATCGACAGCACTACAGTTGTTACAGGCTTCCGTACCTATAAGTTTGATCCCGACAAGGGCTTTGCCCTTAATGGTAAAAACATGAAAGTGAAAGGGGTATGTTTACATCACGATTCGGGTGTGCTGGGCGCAGAAGTGTATCCCGAAGTGTGGCGCCGTCGTTTATTAACATTGAAATCACTTGGTGTAAATGCCATCCGAACCAGTCACAATCCCCAGGCTCCGTCGCTTTATAATCTCTGTGACGAACTGGGACTACTAGTGATGAACGAGGCCTTCGACGAATGGGAATTCCCCAAACGCAAATGGCTTCAAGGCTGGAACGTCGGCACTCCCGGGCATCAGGGATCTTTCGATTTCTTCAAAGAATGGGGAGAAAGAGACCTGGCAGATATGGTAAAAAGAGACCGTAACCATATTTCGATATTTGCCTGGAGCATCGGCAATGAGGTAGATTATCCAAACGATCCCTACTCCCACCCAATACTTGCCGGTAACACCGAAGGTGGCTTTACACAGCCAATGTATGGCGGCTATAAAAAAGATGCTCCGGATGCAATGCGTTTGGGCGATATTGCCAAAAGACTTGCCGCAGTAGTTAAAAAGTATGATACAAGCCGTCCGGTAACTGCTGGCTTGGCCGGCGTGGCCATGTCTAACGAAACAGAATACCCTGGCACACTGGACATTGCGGGGTATAATTACACAGAAAGCCGCTATATCTCAGATCATAAAAAATATCCTAAGCGTGTAATATACGGCAGTGAAAACCGCCACGACCTGACCGCATGGAAAGCGGTAACAGATAACGAACATATTTTTGGACAGTTCTTGTGGACCGGGATCGATTATTTGGGTGAGTCTGGTCGTTGGCCGGCCCGCGGATTCTATTCAGGACTATTGGATTTTGCCGGCTTCATCAAACCAAGAGGCTATTTCCGCCAGTCGCTATGGTCAGATAAACCTATGGCCTACCTGGGCACATACGTACTTAGAGGAGGTGGTGCTTCCGCCGATGCATGGTCTATGCTCGAATCAACACAAGTTCCGCAAAGAGCCCAGATTCCTTCAATGGATGCATGGCCAATCTGGAACTACCAAACCGGACAGATGATCCGTGTAGTTGCCTATACCAACGCGGCAAAAGCACGTCTGGAACTGAATGGAACGGTAGTTGGCCCGACTAAAGACTATGACCAAAAAACCGGCATTATCTATTGGGACATTCCCTATGCCGCAGGCAAACTTGAACTGGTAGGCATGGATACTAAAGGAAAGGAAACCATCCGTCACCAGCTACAATCCAGCAAACGTCCGCACGCAATCAAAGTACTCCAAGGCGAACAGCTGCAGGTTAAAGCAGACGGGATAGCTCAGATTGAACTGCAGGTGATTGATGAAGACGGTATTCCGGTAGCAACCGCTGATGATGAGATAACCTGTGAAATTTCCGGAAACGCCCGATTACTCGGTATGGAAGCCGGAGATAATTCGGATGTAAGTGATTATACGGATAACAAGCAGCGTGCTTTCCATGGAAAAATGATTGTCTACATACAAGCAAAGGGTAAAGCCTCCGATGAAGTAATGGTACGTTTCAGCGCACCATGGCTCAAGCCAGCCATCGTTAGGGTTAAATTGCTGTAAAAATGGAACGTAGGTATGGGTAAATCCTAATGCATTTTTACCCATACCTATTGCTTCCACCAGTTTGGGTTGATGCCGTTGTTTAGTTTGATGCACAAGTACTCAGCCCTCCTTCAGCGCTGCATACTGCACCAAAATGAGTGAAAAAAGATCATCGTGTAAGAATGGGAACTGGCGATTTTTTTTGTTAATTAGGCTTAATTAGTGGAATGCCACGACGTACTTGTGGAGCAATGGGGCAATACCCGTACGATATCAGTAAGCACAGAGGGCGATTATACCTGCGAAGTTACAACGCCCTGCGGCTCGATAAGTTCCGATCACATCGTTATCAAAGTGCTTAGCCTGCCTGAAGCACTTAATACGTTCACTCCAAACGGCGACGGAATAAACGATACCTGGATGGTGCAGCACCTGGATACTTACCCTTCTGCATCCTTGGATATCTTCAACTGGTATGGTGCAAGAGTATGCACGGCAAAAGGATTTTTAAGCCCTGGGATGTGAAATCTAATGGCGTCGACTTACCTGTGGGCACCTACTATTATATAATTAACCCCGGCCTTGGAAGAAAAACATCGCCGGACAGATTACGATTCTAAAATAGAAAAATGCCGGCAGCTTAATTGCTGTTGCATTAATCCTTCATTGGCCTAAATTATTCTTGTTTCCTAAATGCTATAAAGTTGATTTTTCATTGCAAAAGCTACAAGCTCGCTGACATTTTTTAATTTAAGCTTCTGCAACAGGTTTTTCCGGTGCTGACTCACTGTATGTATGCTTATGAATAAGCGATCGGCAATTTCGGCACTTGTATAACCTTCTGTAATAAGTGAGATAATCTCGAGTTCTCTGCAAGAAATACTTCCTCCGCCTTCCAACTTAAAGTTTTGTTTTCCCGAAGCACCATCTTTCAGGTCCGGAGAAAATACACATCCTCCATCAGCAATAATTCGCAATTTTTCTAACAACACCTCCGGATCTACTTCTTTATTAAAAAAGCCCTTAACCCCTAGAAGTTTCAATCGAGGTTCTATTCTTTTTCCATTTTCGAAAGTAACAACTACAGTCTTGATTTCTGGATACTTTAAGCCAATCTCTGTACAGCATGTCAGCCCATCCATAAGTGGCATATTTAAATCGGTTATTACGATATCTACCTCTGTATTTTCCAGCACTTTCAATAATTCAATACCGTTAGATACTGTGGCTGCGATATGAAAGCCCGGATACTGTTTTATGATCAAAGAAAGTCCCTGAAGAAACAGAGAATGATCGTCTGCAAGGGCCAGTTTAATTAGTTTATCTGAAGGCATTTTTATGGCTTAAAACTTGGGCCAATATAAACCTAAGATGATTTATAGAACAAGGGGAAATTTCCTGTATTTAGAACAGGGATTTCCCTGTTCTGCCGAATGACAATTATTTATCTATGCTGATAAGTTTTCGTCTTAATCCTTCAAGCACCATTCCAACCCGCGATTTTACATTGAACTTCTGAAAAACCGATTCCCGGTATCCATCAATGGTCTTCTCAGAAAGACACATTTTTGCTGCAAGTTCTTTATAAGTAAGATCGCTGCTGGCAAGTTCCAGAAAGTCTTTTTCCCTGTTAGTAAGTTGTGGCTCCCGACTTTCATCGGCCATTATTAACCTTCTATAATTTCGATGAATAGCATCAGAATTGTAAAAACCTTTACTATAAATTTCTTCTATTGCTTTTTGAAGTTCGGAAGGATGAATGTCTTTTAATAAATAAGCAATTGCGCCCGCTTTCAACATACTTAAAATCGATAAATCATCATCTTTCATAGATAATGCGACTGTTTTTATCCCGGGGTATTGTGCTGTTAATATTTTAAGAGCAGCGGGCCCATCTAAAACAGGCATATTTACATCAATTAGTAAGATATCGGGTTTTATTGTTGTGTTAGCCAGCTTTGCAAGCAGATCGTTTCCGTTATTTGCTTCAATCACTACTTCAACTCCAGCAAAAGTTTGAATAAGGTTAACTAATGATTTTAAAAAAAGTTGCTGATCGTCTGTTACTCCAATCCGTATCATAGCTTATTAAGAACAGGGAACAGTTACAAGGATTGTAGTTCCCTTATTAACATCAGAATCTATTGCCAGCTGTCCGTTTAAAAGTTTAACCCGATCCTGAATATTTGTTATTCCCTGGCCCGTGGAAGAAAGTCTTTTAAGATCTATGCCAATACCATTATCACCTACTTTTAAGCAGAGAGAGTTGTCTATTTCCTTTAATTCCACAAAAATGCTCGAAGCTTGTGCATGTTTTATGATATTATTTATTGTTTCCTTAAATATCCTGAATAACACAAACTGAATTCTAGGATCGAGGCTGTCGTTAACTACTACGGAGGAATACTGCGTTTTATAGGCTCCTGTTCCCGAAATATTAGTTAATTCTGTTTCGATAGATTGAGAGAGGTTAAATTCGGTAATATTATCTTCATATAAACTATGAGAGATATTTCTTAACTCATAAATGGCCTTACCAACCAGATCAACTGTTTCCCTGGCCTTAAGTTTATAGCTATCGTCATTTAACAGGTTTATGAGGTGCAAATTCAATTTAACAACCGATAAGGTATGCCCCACATTGTCGTGTATCTCCTGCGAGATATGATTCAGGGCAGCTTTCTTTTTCTCTTCTGCCAAAAGGATATTATTTGCTGCTAGTTTAGTTAAAGCTGTATTTTTTCCATTTTCGAAAACAAGGGCAGTAAAGAAAATAATTAAAACCAGACCAGAATAGCAATTGGTGCTAAGCATATTGGCCCAGCTCTGATCATAATTATTAGGAAAAGAAAAACCTTGCTTATCAAGCGCTCCTAAAACTATAACAGTTAAGGTATTAAAAACCGCCCAGAAAATACCTGTTGCTCTTCCCGCCATCAGCATGGTTACAATTGGGGTTGTGGCTAACCAGGGCAAAACAGGCGACTTAAACCCTCCCGAATAATAAATAGAAACTAAAATTGTAGCTACGCCAACACATGCATAGAGATTAACTGTTACTAAAAGGTTAAGTCCCCGCTTTATCGCAAAAAGCAGCAATACATTCAAAAATGCAGTAAAGAACAATAATGGAGTTGCCTCATCCAGTCCTATTAGTATAGTTGTACCTCCATAATTTAGATCATAAAGGGCTGTTAACAGGATAATAATTATTACCAGGTTATACTTTCTATATGTCTCAGGTAGCGAGACCTTATCGGCTGGAATAAAATAAGCCGGAATTCTTTTTAGCATGATGCGATTATTTAAGAATTAAGTTTAATAGTGAAGCAAACCATGGCTTGCTTACTTTCCATTCAAGGCCTCTTTCAAACCTTCTTTTATCCACCCATTTATAATAACAAAGCCACCATGGCTCTTTAAATTTCCATATTTTACAGTAAGAAGCATCTACTCCCGAACTATCAATAATATGGTTCACCGCTCTTCTGGCCGCTTCATTTGCCCCTTCCATAGTAGCAAGATCAGTATTGCTTCTAACATAATCTGAGGCAAGAAAGAAATTAGGAATATCTGTTTTTGCGTCGTTCCTTAGGGCCCAGCTGTTAGTGGTATTCACAAGCAGCGGTTCTTCGTTATGGTTTATTCCTTTAGAGCCATATTTTGAAGGCTCATTCATTTGAGAATCCAAAAATCCAGCGTTGTTATGGAGTTCATCTCCAAATAAAATAGCTCCATCCACATATATCAGCTCAAGATTAGCTTCGTCCAGAATTATTTGACCATCTTTATTTAAAGAAGCCTTCATTTGCTCCCATACTTCTTCAATTACTTCTTTTTTTTTACATCTGTTAGCCGGCTTTTTAATGCAAATACCATCGTTCTCCCAATTAGAAACATCAACGGATATTATTCCTTCTACTTTTCTGTTACCATACTCCTTCAAATCAATGGTCCAGTATTGCGCCTGCGAAATAGCTGTCAGGGCCCATGGCGTATCTGCCATAATAATGTGGCCCTTATTAATTGAAACATCTTTTTTTAAATAGAACTGTATACCATTCATCCAGGCTACATCATCCTTAAGACGAAGAATATTTTCTAAACTTTTATCCAGATTGAATATTTCTTTATTTTTAGAAAGCAATTCCGCTGTACGCTCTACAGGAAGGGCGCACAGGTAATAATCGGCGGTATATTTTACTTTTTTCTCATCTGTCTCGACCCATACCCCATTTATCTCCCGTTCATCAAAGGATAACTCAACAACCTCACTGTTAAAAAAATATTCTACACCTCTTTCTTTTAAATACTTTAACCATGGGAAAAGCCATACATCATTTGTTGGCCCGTTAAGAATGCGGTCATTCTGTTTAAACGGATTGAGCAAATCGAATATCATTTGAAGCAGAATATTACCGTTCGTCTTTGTATTGCAAGTTTCGGCTTTTGCAGCTACCAGCGTTCTGGTTAATCCGTTTACAAAAAGACTCTGATACTCTTCGCTATAAGCTGAAGCTTCTGTAAACTCCCACCATCCAAGGCGTTCATAATCGTGTATTCGCCTAAGTTCGCAGCTTGTCATTAACTGCCACACTTTATTACCTATCAGATCCAGCTCGCCCGGCTTAAGCACACTCTTTAAAATTTTTATCGAATCAGAGATCATTTTTAGATCTCTGCCTGACCGAGGAAAGTGACTTGGAAGATAGATGGTTTTTTGTTTGATGCGGGCCATCATAATATCCTCGCACTCTACAAGGTTGTTGTAAACGCTGCCCTTCCATTCTGTGGTATGGTAAGGAATTCGTTTTAGTGTATCAATTATATGCTTATAGAAACCAGGAAAGAACCTGAAGCCGTGTTCGCCGGGCAGCGCCCTGGTTTGTTCAGTTTTGGTTTTTGGTACGTCAACTGATCTTGCTTTTCCACCTGGGATACAAGCTTGCTTTTCAAAAACGGTTACTCTAAAACCCCTTTCAATTAGCTCGTGGGCGGCGCTCATACCAGCTACACCACCTCCTAAAATAATAACGTGCTTACTCAAACAAAAACAATTAGATGAAGACCCCTAAACTCAAATTGAGCCTTTAAATATAAAAAATTATCGAATTAGTAAAGAATCAATCTGAAGGCCTATCGGGTCGGGAGACTCTTGTTCATTTAATAATCTGTAGAGTTTGTCTTAATTGTCTCGACGGGAGCAACAAAATGAGCCAGTGAGGGTACTATCTGCTTCAGACAATAACTTCATCAAAAAAGCCGTCGTTTCTGGATCTGCCTCACTTTTAATCTTGGTCTCCAGGTTTCCGAAAATATCTTTAGAATTCTTTATTGAAATAATCTCACGTCCATCCTTCGTAACGTTTCTATTTTCGTTACCAGATAGGATAATTGGATCTATGGTCTTCCGCAATAAGCGCCGTTCTTTCCCAAAAATATGGCCTTCATTCTGCATTAGAATATTGTGGGAATATTGATTACGGTTGATTTACAAAATTCTTTTATTGACAAAGCTTGAGTTCCAAAGCTAATGAACTATCGTTTAGGCAGTGCAAAAGTAATTGAAACACCAATGGCATTAGCCGAATACTTCTTATCAGCCTGGTCCTTATAAGTCATAGCTGTATAGGTCAATCCTATTACGCTATAAGCTAACTCGACTGTGGGCCCCAGGGCGTTGCGGAAAGTTATGTCTTCTCCGATACCGTCCGCTTTAAAACGAATGGCCTGATGAGAAGCTACTCCCGCGCCGAAACGTAGTTTTTTAGTCGCCATCCAGTTCGCGGTAACCTGAACAGGCACTCTGCTCAAACTAATGTTCGCATTATCAGCCTTAGTCGTTACAAACTTGTATCCCGCCGTAGCATGAAACAATAAATTTTTTAAAGTAGGAACTTGAAATTCAGCTCCAATTCCGATAGAGGCCCCCTGCCCCGCTTTGACAGATTGCTTGCTTCCGTCAACAAAATAAACTTCTGCCACATCATCGCCACCATATTCAAGGCCACCCCGAATTAAAAAACGAAAAGGTGAACCTTTCTTTTCGGCTTGTTGGCCAAATGAATCACAAAAGGTTGCGGAGAAAAAAAAGGAAAGCAGTAATAGTTTCTGGATAGTCGTCATATTCGCGCTCGATACGTGAGATCTGAAATCAGGTTTCGTAAACTACTGCCGGAATTTTTAACTGTCTGAGAGTATGCAAGATTGTTTTTTTGTGTAGCCAAAAGAACTGAAAGTATCTGTCTCCCTGAATGCAGGCTGATGAGGACTAAAATACAATATAAGGGCAGGAAAAAGCGAAGAATTTGCAGACCTCGCTGAATCCTAGTTACCAACGAGGACGATTGGGACTACGAATACACTGCCCAAACGCTGCATACCTCGCGCCAAACTAGGAGGTAATATTGCCAACAGAGCACTAGTTAAATGATTGCACAAAAAGCAGCAGTCTGGTCAAATCATTCTCATTTCCAAAATTGACATTCGTACTGCTTATATAAGTTTTAACTTCTTTTTTATTACGAGGATACGCTAGTAAAAAACCCTTTTCACTTGCTTCAATAAGTTTTTTTGAAGAGGTAAGAAGGTAATATGTATCTGTTAAAGTAAACGATAGATTCTCATCTACACTCACTCTTTCACCCGTTCCGTCAACGCCAGGCAGCGTAACGACAGGCTTAGCTCCAGAAGCTTTTGAATAGCTGCCAAAAGCTCCTTTGGCCTCCCGATCGATCAGTTTCAATCTTGATGTTTTTACCAATGAAACCGCTGGATACGCAATAATTTGTTTAACAAAACCGCCTGCCGGCGAAACAAAAAAGGTATCTTTTGCTATAATAACCTTTTCGACTGTTTCAAGTTTGTTTAAGGCCAGTACGTTATTGCCATCTTTAAAAAGGATTTCTCCATTTACTCTGCTGTAATTGAGTTTTGCCGGCGTAATACCTTTATTAACAAAAAAGACGCGGCCATCTATGAAATGTGGATAAGCGTATTGAATAGAGGCAATTGAATCTGCATCGTTAATAGAGTTCAGTTTAATCAATTTGCTCTGAGCAGATGTTGTTTCTCTATGTATCAGAATTAACAACAAAAAACAGAAAAGACCTTTTTTCATAAGATGAATATATTATACCAAAGATAATCAGAATGTTTAATCCCCACAATTCAGACATATCATCGTCCTCGTTTGCAACGAGGATGGATCGCGAGCAGCGATTGTATCGCTCATTATATTGTAATGATCCGCTATTCCTGTTCTTCTGTTCAATGATTTACAACGATTTGTTTGTAAACGGGACAAATAAACAGGTCTACCCAAACTTAAGTTCAGAATAAATCTGTATCATATGGTCTCGAATCAGGAACTTGCGCTTTACTCTAACCAACAAGCCTTTGTTTTTTAAAGATGAAGATAAACTTCTGAAACCTTTTGGTTAATCTACAAACCCAGATACATTTTTATCATCGCCAACCTCTGACTGATCTTCGCTTATTACTACAAAATTTTCCATAACAATTATTTAGATTCCTACAAATTACGCTCGCTCGGCGCGTTTAAAGAATGATGCAGGTCACCATGATTTATGATATGGGGGACATTTTAATATAAGCGGGAATGAAAAGTAAATAATAGTCTATAATTTCGACCGGAACATCAGTTCAAAAGCATTTTCTTCCGCTCGAGTACAGCCATAGCCAAACGAATTTTATGATACGGTATTTGTTCCTGCAAGTAATCAAACAAAGGCTTTAACGCTTTACTTTCACCAGTAATCTCAATTGCTTGCTTAACAATTCTTACCTCTTCATCAGAGACTAAAGAAGAAATGCTGCCTATTTTGTTATTGATGTACAGGTAGGCAATGTGTGAGTATATTGTAGTTTCATGAAGTCCCCTTTTTTCGGCGGCTTGTGCCGGAGTCAGACCGGCTTTTAATAGTTCAAGAGTATCCTGGTAGGTATCCACCTTCGTTTTTTTGGAATTGCTTCCATCCATGAAATTGCTGATCGTATCCAAGCAAGCCTGACCATATTTCCACATCTTATGTTCTCCGATTCCCGGAATCTGTATCATTTCCTCCGATGTCAGAGGCTTTTCCTTAACCATTTCCTGCAATACAGCGTCACTAAAAATGATGTAAGCCGGTACATCTTCCTGCGTTGCAAAACGCATGCGAACCTGTTTTAAACGACTAAATAAATCTTCCTCCGGTCTAACCGAAACCCTGGTACGTTTTCTCTCTGCCGGTTTTTCAACTTGTACCAAAGGTTGAAGTACGGTCAACTCTATTGTTTTTCTTCCGAAAAGGATGTCCTGGCCCAAAGGAGTAATCTTTAAAGCGAAATTTTCATCGTAGGCCATTTCAATGACCCCCAGATTCAGCATCTGCATCAGGTAGCGTTGCCAGTCGACCGCTCCAATCTCTGCACCCGCTCCGTGCGTCTTTAAAGTATCGTAGCCGGCCTGCATTATCTCTGCTTTACGCGAGCCGCGCAAAACATCGATCACCATGTTGGCTCCCTCTTTCTCTCCCATCCGGTAAATAGCCGACAATGCTTTTTGCACCAAAATGGTTCCGTCAAAGTGCTTTCGCGGATTTTTACATACATCACAGTTTCTGCAGTTCTCGTCGAGGTTTTCAGAAAAGTAGTTCAGCAGAATTTTACGCCGGCAAAAATCAGCCTCAGCATAATGCTGAATACGTTTTAGCTTTTCTAAGTTAATTTCCGATTGGGCACTTTGAGCTGCAAACTTATTCAGCATCGTTAGATCTGCGTAGTTATAATACAGGATAGTTTCGGATGGGAGACCATCGCGGCCGGCCCGTCCGATCTCCTGGTAATAACCCTCCATATTTTTCGGCAGATTATAGTGGATCACCCATCGAACATTCGATTTATCGATTCCCATTCCGAAAGCAATGGTTGCGCAAACCACCTGCAATTTATCATTTATAAAATCCTCCTGAACTTTTGCTCTGGCATCTCCGCTCATTCCGGCGTGATAGTAAGCGGCATTGATGCCATAGTTTCTCAAGGCTTCGGCCACATCCTGACAATTATTGCGGCTCAGGCAATAGATGATTCCGCTTTGGTCTTCTCGCCTATCAATAAAGGCGGCTATTTCCTGAAGCTTTTCCTTTGTTTTTACCCCGATACGCACATCAAGACTTAAATTTTTCCTGTCGAACGACGAGATAAATACACTGGGCGATTTTAATTTGAGCTGTTTAAGAATATCTTTCCGGGTGACTTTATCTGCCGTTGCTGTTAAAGCGATAAAAGGAACATGGCTGAATTTTTTTCTCAGTAAGCCTAACTGTGTGTATTCCGGTCTGAAATCATGGCCCCAGGAAGAAATACAATGCGCTTCATCAATGGCAAACATCGAAGGTTGAGCCATCTGGGTGATCATCTGCAGGTCTGAAATTAACTTTTCCGGCGACACGTACAGCAATCCTATTTCCTTTTTATAACAGGATTCCAAAATAGACTGCTGTTCTTCCTGCGATTGCGAACTATTTAAAAATGCTGCCGCGATGCCGTTTGCCTTTAAAGCATCAACCTGATCTTTCATTAATGATATCAGCGGAGAAACTACGATACAAATGCCATCCAGCATCAAAGCCGGGATTTGGTAACACACAGATTTGCCTCCGCCAGTGGGCATCAAAACCAATACATCGCGACCAGCAACAACCTGTTCTATAATTTCTTCCTGCTGCGCGCGGAAAGTATCATACCCAAAATATTTTTTTAAAATCTGATTTGCAGATGATGGCATTTTATGAAGATAGGCTCAAAAATAGGAAATCCTTTGGTATGTCTCCTTATTTAAACCTATCTGAAATCCCCCTCATCCCTAACCCTTCTCCCTCTGGAGAAGGGAACCAAAGGCGTGTGGATCAACATTTCTGAATTTAAACTACCATCCTCTTAAAAGCGTTATCCAAGTTAAAGCGATATACACCCTCTCCTTGAGGAGAGGAATTAAGGGTGATTACCTACATTTGGGCCGCACCAAGCTTAATTACTATAATTTTTAGCATTAAACCGAAAAAGCTAGCATCTTTGCAATCACCGGCAAAAATTTGTCTGGTGTTGTGCGAATGAAGAAAACAAATCCGGAGATGCAATTAGCCTACGATTATCTGGAAACTACCAATACGGTGGTTTTTTTAACAGGAAAAGCGGGCACAGGCAAAACCACATTTCTACAAAATCTGCGGCAAACTTCAAAAAAGAAGCTGGCTATTGTGGCACCTACAGGCGTGGCCGCGCTTAATGCAGGCGGCATGACCATCCATTCCTTTTTTCAATTGTCTTTCGGTCCTATCATCCCTTCAGGCAAGGTAAAACAAGAAGTGTATTATAGCGACGAGAAAAAAGAGCTGCTCGCCAGCCTGGAATTATTAATTATCGACGAGGTAAGTATGGTACGGCCGGATGTATTAGACCAGATTGATCTGATATTGCGTACTATTAAAGACACCTCCTACCCTTTTGGAGGTGTACAACTTTTACTAATCGGGGACTTGTCGCAGTTGAGCCCAATTATTCGTGATGATGAATGGGCCATGCTAAGGCAGTATTATTCAAGTCCTTATTTTTTTAGCAGCCTGGTGATGCAAAAAACGCCTTATGTCAGGATAGAGCTCAGCCAGGTGTTTCGTCAGAAAGAACAAGATTTTGTTGATATCCTGAACGAGGTTCGTAACCAGGTGATCAGTACATCCAGCCTTGAATTGCTCAATGCCAGATACCAGCCGGATTTCCGGCCAAGTTCTGACGACCCATATATTACCTTAACCACCCACAATAGTATTGCTCAGCAAATCAACAATGAATATATTGAAGCCTTAGCCGGACAAGAATATGAATTCACAGCTACGATTAGCGGCGATTTCCCAAAAGATGCTTATCCCACCGAAACCACTCTGAAACTGAAGGTTGGAGCGCAGGTGATGTTTGTTAAAAATGACAGCTCGGCCGAAAAGCTTTACTATAACGGCAAAATTGGTACAGTTATTAAAGTTGAAGACAGAACTGTATATGTAAAATGTGACTCTGCGGATAGGGTAATAGCAGTTGAGGCATTACAATGGACGAATATAAAGTATCAGATGGATGGCGATTCCATTAATGAAACAAATGCCGGAAGCTTCAGTCAGATACCCTTAAAGCTAGCCTGGGCCATTACTATACATAAGAGCCAGGGATTATCTTTTGATAAAGCAATAATAGATGTTTCTGAAGCTTTTACGCATGGACAGGCGTATGTGGCCGTAAGCCGTTGCCGCAGTTTGTCGGGCATGGTATTGCGTAATCCGATATCTGTTCACAACATTATCGGTGATCCGGCAGTCGCCCGTTTCAACCAAATGGCAACAACTCTTGAACCGGATCGAGGCAGGCTCGAAAACAATCAGGAACAATACCGTTTATTCTTACTCAGCGAATTATTCAATTTTCAGCCGCTTCAATCGAGGTTGCAGGGCTTCGAAAGCCTGCTTCCCAATTTTGAAAAAGAGATTTTAGACGTAGCCGAGAAATTCAGTAAACAGCTTAATGCCGAACGAAGTCAGCCAGCGGCGGCGTATTTTCTTGATAAACTTACAGTCATAACCGAAAGCTTACACAAGCAGCTACCGCTTTTTATAGAACAATCAAAAGACAAAGCATTAAAGGCAGATCAATTAATAAGCTGGTTAATGCAGCGCATCCGGGTTTTAGAGTATTTCTCTCTTAATCCATTTACAACGTCTGCCTATTTATCCCTTACAAAAGATAAAATCAACAATCAGGATCGCTCCTATCTTAAAGCACTGAATGCAAAGCCAAATGAAAAACTATTCGAGCAATTATTAAGCTGGCGAGATAATATAGCTGAAAATGAAAAGCTTATGCCCGGTATGATTTTCTCGGAAAAAACTCTTGCTGCCATCGCAGAGAAACTACCGGCAACTATTAAAGCTTTGAGCAGTATTAAAGGGGTTGGCCCACCGAAGGCAACACAATACGGGCCTGACTTAATCATGCTGATACGGGCTTATGAACAGGAACTAAAGGGGCCGGCGGCGGAGCAGAGCAGCTTGTTTTAGGGCATGGTTTGAATAATTCTATGAATTTCTTGAAGCGGGAACAGCTATTGTATCGCTCTTTAAGCAATCTAAATTGGCACTAAACTTGAATAGTCATCGTTACAAACGATTAGGGAAGATTATGCAGGGCCGTGTAAAACATATATGATATCTTTGTTGAACTAAAAATTATGGCAAAATCATCAGAGACTTTCAATAAAAAAGAAAAAGAGAAAAAAAGGCTAAAGAAGGCTAAGGATAAGCTGGAAAAGGCGCAAGATCGCAAGGCTAATGTTACCAAAGGTAAAAGTTTGGAAGAAATGTTCGCTTATGTGGATGAAAACGGAAATATTACCTCAACTCCTCCGGATGCAACTAAGAAAAAGAAAGAAATCAATTCTGAAGACATCCAAATCGGCATAGCAAGACAAGAAGCTATACCTCACGATACAGTGAGAAAAGGTATAGTTACTATGTTTAACGAGTCTAAGGGCTTTGGTTTTATTAAGGACTCAGAAACTCAGGAAGGCATCTTTTTCCACATCAATGGCTTAATTGACCCTGTTAAAGAAGGCAATAGCGTAAGTTTTGAAACAGAGCAGGGACAAAAAGGGCTTAATGCGATTAAGGTAAAAAAAGCCTAGACGGTTCGCTTCCACAGGGAGTACTAATAATATATCCTTGAATCGTCCTCGTTTGCAACGAGGACGAAGCGAATACGCGATTGTACGCTCTTTAAACAATCTCAATTGTTAAAAGCCCGACTCTCCGGAATAGTTTTTTGCGCTGATCATCAGGCATTTTCGGCTCTTTCCACAATGCCTGCACAACAGGGGTGCTACAAATGTGACGACTCGATTCAAAGATTCTTGTATAATCCAGCATTTCAACGCAATTCCTTTTCATCCCCTAGCCTTTTAAATCCCTACATTAAATCAACATAGGTTATGAAGATTCTTTTAACAGGCACAACCGGTTACATCGCCCAGCGACTTTTACCACTATTACTGGAAGGAGGGCATGAACTGTTCTGCTGTCTCAGAGATAAAAGCCGGTTTGACCTGGAAAAATATAAAGATTTCAAAATCACTTTACTGGAGGTTGATTTTTTAAATACTGATTCTCTGAACATTATCCCGAATGATATTGATGCCGCCTATTACCTCATGCATTCCATGTCGTCGGCTTCCGGCGACTTCTCAGAAATGGAAGGACAAACGGCCATCAACTTTAAGCACCGGCTTGAGCAAACTAATGCCCGGCAAGTGATCTTTCTCAGCGGAATTATAAACGATACACAACTTTCCAAACACCTCAATTCAAGAAAAAACGTAGAAGAAATTCTTTCCTCCGGCAGCTATAGCCTCACCACGCTAAGAGCCGGAATAATAGTGGGTTCGGGCAGCGCAAGCTTTGAAATTATGCGCGACCTGGTTGAAAAGCTGCCGGTGATGGTTGCTCCGAAATGGCTCGAAACAAAGTGCCAGCCCATCGCTATCAGAAATGTGCTGGAATACCTATACGGTGTTTTACTGTCTGAACCTGACTTTAACCAAACGTATGATATTGCCGGTCCAGAAATAATCTCTTATAAAGACATGCTGTTACGATTTGCCGAAGTGAGGAAATTAAAACGCCGCATCCTGGTGGTGCCTGTCATGACTCCGCGTCTGTCTTCCTACTGGTTATATTTTGTAACCTCGGTATCTTATAGTCTTGCAAAGAATCTGGTAGAAAGCATGAAAGTAGAGATCATTGGGCAACCCAACACGCTCGGGCAACGACTTAACATTCAACTTATTCCGTATAATGATGCTATTGAACTCGCTTTTGATAAGATTGAACAGAACCAGGTAATTTCCAGCTGGCGCGATGCCATGAACAGCAGGGCCTACCAGTCGGGATTTGCCAGCCTGGTAGAAGTTCCGGTTGATGGTTGTTTTACTGATAAACGCCGGATGAATGTCAGCAATCCTGAAAAAGTGATGACTAATATCTGGTCTATAGGTGGACAGACCGGCTGGTACTATGCAGATTTCTTATGGTCGCTTCGGGGCATTCTGGATAAAATGGTGGGTGGCGTTGGTCTGAAAAGGGGGCGAACAAATCTGAATGAAATACTCCCGGGACATGTTATCGACTTCTGGAGAGTTATTCTGGCAGATAAAAAAGACCGGAGGCTGCTATTGTATGCCGAAATGAAGCTCCCGGGCGAAGCCTGGCTTGAATTTCGATTGGACAAGGATAATGTCCTCCATCAAACGGCTACTTTCCGGCCCCTGGGCCTACTTGGGCGACTTTACTGGTATTCGGTTCTACCTTTCCATTCCTTTATTTTTAAAGGGATGTTGAGGAAGATAGTTGCGGAATAGATTTAAGGCGAAGGCTTCGTTGGATTTGTGCGTTGAAACCGTGGCAATCTGTTTGCTACGAAGTTGGGATCTAAAACATACTGCAAACATTTCTATCAACAGAATTCCTTTAATAGCATAACTTGCTATTGCTCTGGCATGAGCTCAGTGCCATGACTGTAAAGTGGGTCTAGCTTAATGCCGATTGCAGAAAGAAGGCTGTACGTCCAGAGTAGACGGATTTACAAACCTCCTTTCATAGCAACCCTTATTTATCCGGGCTCAGGCAGCGCCTTAAACTCAAACCAAAACTCCATCTACTTAGGCATCCATATAATAGTCATATCTTCGAGTAGCCCGAAAATGTCGCCTACCGATTAATTGCAGATTTGGCCGTTAAGAAGCGATTAACCTCAAGCCAATGCATAAAGGCATCAAACCAACGATTACTTGTTCTGTCCGGATTGCCTAGTCCAAAGCCGTGACCGCCGTTTTGGTAAAGATGAAACTCTACTGGGATACCGGCTTTATACCAGGAATCAACCACGCCAAACTGTCCGCGGAAAAGGAAATCATCCGTAGCAATTACGTTGAACATAGGCGGAGCATTCTTTGGCACCTGCACCGGACCCATACCTCCGTAGATTGGACCGATGAAAGCGAGTTTCATAGTTTTAGAATTAAGTGTTGAGTGCATGGTTAGGCCTGCCCCGGCCGAGAACCCAATCATCCCTATTCTTGCAGTGTCAACACCCCACTCTTTGGCACGCTTAATAATCATGGCGTATGCGGCCTCTGCGTCGGCGAGTTGGTTAGACAGATCAGGTTGTGCGGGTCTGGCTGGTGCCGTACCCGGTGTATTATTAGCAGAGGCGGCAGCTGCAGGGCGCGGAGCATTCATCGATTGCTTAAAATCTTCAAGCGATACGGGAGTAGGTTGCAGCCTGTATTTAAGCACAAAAGCGGCGATTCCTTTGTCCGCAAGTGCCTTTGCAACTTCCCAGCCCTCGTTGTCTAACGATAGCCACCTGTAACCTCCGCCGGGCGCTACAATCACCGCGGTGCCATTTGCTTTGCCGGCCTTAGGCAGAAAAGGGGTTAAAGTCGCTTTGGTGATATTCCTTGCCATTGGATCACCCCATTGGCGGAACCAGGTTTCTTGTGCCGGCTGATTATTGACACCGCCGGTGCCGAGTGGAATTGCATTCGGCTCTGCAGGCGCATTTAGTGGATAGATAGTGCCGTCCTGTGCCATGGCAGACGCTGAAATTGTCATTAAGATCGCTAAGGCGGACCTTTTAGCAAGATTTATTGGCTTTTGAATCATGGTGGTTGATATGTGTTAGTTATTTAATTTTTTTTACGCAAATCCTCTGCCTTGGTGAATTCTCAGGAATTAATTAAACCCTTGTCTGCGTGAGCGCATGAACCAGGCAGAAAGGAATTCAGTTTTTTTCATGTTTTATTAAAGATAAAGCACAGTCTAATCCAGCCGATAGTTCGAGGTTTATAGAGAATCCGGTATTCAAAAGTAGAGCAGCACACTTAGAACGACTGTTACATTTGATCAAGGTGATAGCAAAAATGTGTAAACTTAAATCATTGTGATGCCCAATTACAAAACGGTAATGCTTAGTTACAAGGCTGTAATGCCTGGTTACAAAGCCGTAATACCGGATTACAGGGCTGTAATGCATGATTACAATGCCGTAATGCGTGGTTATAATGCCGTAATGTTCGATTACACTGCCGTAGTGGCCGATTACACGAGCTAATACTCATTTACAGTGCATGGATATCCATTTACCTGCCTGTTAAGTGGCCTTGGATTCGTCGGACTTTTGGCTTTTTGGTGGGAGGCTTGGGCGGAATAACGGATTGAAAAACGGGCGAAAAATTCGGAGATTTAGCTGCATTCTTGCGCCAAAAACCAGCATCCGATTATCTAAAACATTCAATAGAATCAGGCACAAGTACCCAGCCCGCAGTCAGCGTTGCATACTTGCGCCAAACCAGGGCGAACACTAAAAAATAGTGGCCCGAACCAACGATCCTTAATTTGGTCTTCTGAAATGATGATTGTAGTTTTTGTATGCAGGACCTTTTAATTTCTGCTGCTCATTGCCACCAGTGGTCACTATGGTCTGTTCTACATTTGACGTAACTCTCCCCGGCTGACGGTTCTTATATGCTGGCCCTTGGACTGTTTCTACAGAGGTGGCCGACTGTAATTTTGTTGGCACCGCTTTGTGCATCCAATGTTTAAAATTTTTATATTCCGGACCTTTCAGATCACTTTGTTTTACTTCGCTTTTGTCTTGTGCCAACGCACCAAATGAAATGACAAACAATCCTAAAATTAATGTTGCCTTTTTCATGACTGTTTTTTTATTGTTCATAAATCAAATCTACAGTCGATGACAGGGCTTTGGTAATATGTGAATTTACTCTATTTGTATCCGTATTTATACGGATGGTGTTGAATTAGTGAGTTAGATTAAGTTTATTTCAGTGGCTTTTTTAATGAGCTCGGCAGTGTTTTTCACTTCAAGCTTTTTAAGAATATTAGTGCGATGGGTTTCTATTGTGCGTGAACTCACAAACAACTTGGCAGCGATCTCTTTTGTGGTCAAGCCCTTAGAAATCAGTCCCAAAACCTCGGTCTCTTTCTTTGATAAAACATTTTCGCTGACGCTTTGGGCAGACATAAAGTTTATCATTTTTTCAGAAATTTCAGCGCTAAAATATTTCTTTCCTTTGTATACAGTTCTAATTGCAAAGATCAGTTCAGATTCATCGGTATTCTTTAACAGGTAACCGTAAGCGCCCATCCTGGCACATTTTGCTATATAGTTACCGGCACTGTGCATGGAAATCACAATAGGTCTTATTTTAGCGTTTAAGTTTTTTAATTCTTTTAAAACCTGAAAACCGTCCATTTCTGGCATAGTAAGATCGAGCAAAACAATATCCGCATCAAACTCCTCTTTTATTACGTTCATAAACTCAAAGCCATCAGCAACACTTTTAACAATCTTAATGTCGTCATGCTTTTTAAGTAACTCCACAAGCCCATTTCTAAAAAGCTCATGGTCATCAGCAATTATTAACTTGATCTCATTCATAGTTCAACGGGTAGTTCAATTTCGAAAGTTGTATTTCCGGGTAAAGCATTGATCGTAATTTTACCATTGCAAATGTCTACCCGCTCTTTAATGTTTGTGATTCCAGATCCCAGTTTAACAGTGTTAATATCAAAACCAGAACCATCATCAAAATAGAAAAGTGAAATAAACTCATCAAATTCTGAAAGTGTAATTCGGATATTTTTCGCTTTAGAGTGTTTTAATGAGTTATTTATTAGCTCCTGGCTTATTCTAAAAAGGTTGATCGCTTGATGATCAGTTATTTTAGAGTTCTCTTGCTTAGTCAGATCTTCATATTCAATGTTTATACTGGTTGATTTATTTAAGTTTTCGATGTAGTTTGTTAGTGTTACGCCAATTCCAAAATCGTCTATTGATGCAGGCATTAATGCGTTCGACATTGACCTGATCTCGGAAATGGTCTCATCCACTATTTTTTTCATTTCAGTTTTCTTCAACTCATTTTCGACGTTATTTTCGATATAATACTTCAAAGAAGTTAAATAAGGGCCCAAACCATCATGAAGCTCTCTCGAAAGTCGACGCCTTTCGTTTTCCAAACCACTCACCAACAGCCGCTTTGCCATTATTCTAGTATTATCTTCTTTGTTTTTAAAATCGATGAGCTTATTTCTCATCGTTAGAAGACTTTTTCCAAGGACGTCATTGGCACTGCTAGGTTCATAATTTGTTTTTAGATCCATATTGCCGATTGCCTCAGAAAATTTTACAGCACCTTGTAAAGAAGCTTTCAGGTTCGATAGCGCATCGAACATTTCTTTTATTTCACTTGAACTTCTTTTGTATTCGATGCTTTGATTGTAGTCGCCTTTAGCCATAACTCTCAGGCTATTTCGCATATTCTTTATCGGATCAATAATAATTCGTGTTAGGAAAAGTGACAGAGTAACAGCAACTAAAAAAATGATAAGAGTTAAGGTCATAAGCCTTAACTTCAATTTTTCTAAGGGCTTCGTAACCTCACTTACATCAATTTCAGAGAGAATGACCAACTTTAGATTTGAAATTTGAATAAGACTGTAGACACTATAAACCGGAACACCTCTGTAATCCTTAAAAATATCTCTTCCATTGATCCCTTTTAACGCACTGATTACCCCCTGCGTTTTTACAATAATATCATAAGGTTTTTTATTCGAAAAAAAACGAGATTCAGAACGCATTCGAAAATCTTCGCCAACAAGATAGGTCTCTCCACTCTCGCCCATACCGGTTCGTTCCAAAAGAATGTTTTGAATATTGCTGTAATCTATTACTTTGATCTTTCTGCCTTTTTTGGTATTTAAAATAAAACCTATTGTTGGTTTTTTATCCTTATGATAAGGAGTGAAATCATGGATGCCACTGATCATTTTTATACTGTCCGGAAGCGCGAAAGTAGTACTATCAATATTTTCGCTATACCCGTCAGATGATTCAAGACTTTCCCATTCTGCCTTTATAAGATTTTCTATCTGAATACTTTCAAGGGTTTCGATTGAATTTAACTGCATTAAAATACGATCGTTCAAAACACTTGAAAACTGTTCATAAAACGAAAAAGACAACAAAGCGATCACCAATACGATCAAACTATTGATCATAATTAGTATTAGTGTTTTTATGTTCATTAAAATCTTATTAAAAACAGGTGGTCTAATAAACCTATTACTGATCGAGCTACTATAATGAGCTTTTCGAACGCGTAATTATACGGATTTGCAATGTGTAAAACGACATCGTTAACTGGATATTCCGGACTAAGCTGACCCTTTGATCGTCCTCGTTTGCAACGAGGATGAAGCGAGAACAGCGATTGCATCGCTCTTTAATACAATCTCAATAGGCACCAAGCCGGGCTCTCCTGAATAATCTTTCGCGCTGCTCATCAGATAATCTTCGGCTCTTTCCACAATACCTGCCCGAACCGGATTGTCGTGCATATACGAAAGCTTTTTTCTTATGTCCAAACCAGATAGATCAATTGCATGATTATCATCCCGCCAGATTTTGTATCGGTCTGCCCGACTGCTCCTTCTTGCTCCAAAAACAAACTTATCCATAAGCCACTCCCTCCTGCTTTCTGGTATCCTGAGCACAGCGTTCGCTAAAGTTTTTGATGTATGCTTTTTAAAATCCCACAGGAAATCTGACATTCGATGCGGTTCTTCGCATCTTCCAGCGAAATGAAGATGCTGACGGTCTCCAAATTTAGAAATTCGTTTTAGATGAGAATAAAACGGGCGAAAAATTCGCAGACTTCGTTGCATCCTCCTTGCATCCTCGTTACAAACGAGGAAGATATTTCTGTTATTCTTTTTATGGCTAATAGCAGATATGGTTTATATTAGCAGTACTTAAACTTAAATCCTATGATTTTTGCATTCTTAAACATCGGTACACCAGAATTAATTATTCTATTTATTGCTTTGGTGCTTGTGACGGCTATCACAGCGATAGTGTTTCGTTTTATCCTTTCTATTTCACAAAGAAACAAACTGATGAAGCAGCAAGTGCAGCTATTAGAAGAGATAGCGAAAGCTAATAATGTACCCGCAGACAGAATATCTGGTATTCAGAATGAAAACAGGTAAGATGAATCTTTCAAGTCAAAAAAAGCCAACTTACATACCCCATCCTTAAATCGTCCTCGTTTGCAACGAGGATGAAGCGAGAACAGCGATTGCATCGCTCTTTAAACAATTTCAATAAGTATACTGGACGGGGTAAACTTTATCTAAGATTTCACAGTGCTTTTACCACGTAATAAATTAAAAAGGGAAACCAAATCAAGTGCACCACTACTACCGGGGGTATAAATGTCCTTGTAGCCAGGTTCGTTAGCTAATTCTGCTTCAGAAACAATTCTGAAGCTCATTGACCAGCCCGGAAATAATCGTTTATCCGCCGGTCCATCTTTCAACATAGTCACATGCCTGTGTCTGTCGTCGGCACAAATTGCTTTATAAAGCAATTTTACCTGCTCTTCGTCTCCCTCGAGCAATTGCAGGAATTTATTGTCGAAATACAGGAGCATGCCTGTAATATCCAGGCTGTTGTTTCGATGACGCGATTGAGTCAAAAGAGACTTCAGGTCTGATTCGCTCATTGGATTTATTGCTTCACTGCGGTATATAAGAAAATACATAAAACAAAGAATGATACCTCTATGGATAAACCCTTTAGCTATATTAAAGACATTAGATCCGCTAATTGAATATAAATTTTCGTCAAAATGTTTTGGCCAGGTCTATTTGTTTAAATCTGAATAGAAAAGAGCCTGGAGTATCTGTTAAAATCTGGGCAAATAAACGACCAAACCCCTTGGGTCGTCCTCGTTTGCAACGAGGATGATGCGAGAATAGCAATTGCCAACGTGTACAGGTGAATTGTGATAAAATAGATTCCCTGAGATTCGTAGATTGTTCTTCTAACAGGCATAGTGGTTTAAAGGTACAAGAAAGTTTTTTCTACCGCGGAGTGCCTGAAAGTAGGAGACTCTGCGGGGAAGGAAAAAAATCACTTAAGATATCCGCACGTCTTGTTAATATGAGGCACAGGTACTCAGTCCACAATTGGCAATGCATACTTGCGCTAAATAGAAGGTTTAATACATAACTTACCTATACGATTGTATTTTACACATAGACTATTGTATTTAATACAAGAGCCTTTGTATTAAATACATTGACCGTTGTATTTAATACAAGAGCCTTTGTAGTCATTACATTAACCATTGTATTTCATACAAGAGCCTTTGTATTCTTTACATTGACCATTGTATTTAATACAAGAGCCTT
>CAMPKC010000045.1 GCA_946887045.1 uncultured Sphingobacteriaceae bacterium
ATAGATAGCAAAGCATTCGCCGTGCAGTTTCTTATGGCTTTTCAAAACCGGGTTTTTAGCAGCTATCAGAGAGTTTTCCTCAAGAAATATAATGATAATTTAGATATCCGTTTTCTCACTTTTCGTGATAAACTGCAGCCGGGTGCAAAAGAGCAATGGAAGTTACAGCTTAGCAGTAAAGATCAACATGCAGCCGAAATGGTGGCTACTCTATATGATGCGTCTTTAGATAATATAAGTAGCCATCCGAATTGGCATCATACTCTCAACAATTCTTATAGCTATGGCCCAAACTATTTTTCATGGAATCAGAATAACAATGTCAGACAGGCGCAAAGTATTCCTTTTGGCTATAACAGTAATCACTATTCTCTTACTACTCGCAGGTATGAACATCTTGACTTTATGGGATACAATTATTACGGAGGGTATAACTATGCTTATCAAGGTTATTTGCGGACGGTAAATGCAAAAGCTAAAGTTGCAGACAAGGATGAAAAACTTAAGCAGGATTACGTTAAAAATGCTGCCTTAGTAAAAGACGGTTTCGAAATTGGTGGTTATGTTACTGATAGGCACAAGCAAGCACTCGTGGGCGTTAGTGTGAGTATTAAAGGAACTTCAATTGGAACTGTAAGCAATTCTAAAGGATACTTTAAGCTTAAAGTGCCCAAAAATGGAAATCTTGTATTTTCGTATATAGGGTTCGAAAGATATCAATTAAAGGTCACTAAAGAGGAGTCTGTTACTGTAATACTTAAAGAAGATGAAAGAAAATTAGAAGAAGTAGTGGTCGTTGGTTATGCAACTCAGAAGAGAAGCGAACTTACCGGCTCGGTTGCTATCGTGGAGCAGTCTTTACAAGGAAGGGCACCGGGAGTAGATATACAGATAAGAGGCAATAGTTCAATAACTGAGGATAAAAGTGTTTATAATATGGCTACTATGGGTTTTGTGCCAGGCAAACCTAAGCAAATACCTATGCGTAAAAACTTCAATGAAACAGCATTTTTTTATCCGCAGTTGCGCACAAATGCAAAGGGCGAAATTCTGATAGAATTTACCATCCCTGAAGCGCTTACCCGTTGGCGCTTTAAAGGCTTTGCCCATACAAAGGATTCAAAAACAGGGTATATTGAAAAGGAAGTAGTTACGCAAAAGTCTTTAATGATTTCAGCGAATATGCCGCGGTTCTTCCGCGAAGGGGATACTATTTCTATTTCTGCAAGGGTGGCTAACTTAACAGCGAAACATATAAAAGGACAGGTTGAGCTTCAGTTGTTTAATGCGATAACGATGCAGCCATTAGCCTTATTTGATGATCCGGGACAGGCAAAACAGGATTTCGGAATCGCAGGATCGAGCAATAATGCTGTGACATTTAGGCTGATAGTTCCGAAAGGCCTGGATGCTATAACATATCGCTTAACTGCCGATGGGGGAGATTTTACAGACGGTGAAGAAAATACTATCCCGGTTTTGCCAAATTCTATGCTGGTTACCGAGTCAATGCCAATGATGGTTCGTGCCGGGCAATCTAAAACCTTTAGTCTTACAAAATTGCTAAGCAATTCGAGTACCACCCTTCAAAATAAAACTCTTACGTTAGAATACACACAAAATCCGGTTTGGTATGCCGTTCAGGCTTTGCCTTATTTGATGGAATATCCTTATGAATGTTCAGAGCAAACTTTTAGCCGGTATTTTGCTAATAGTCTGGCCGGTACTATCGTTAACCGGTTTCCCAAGATTAAGACTGTTTTTGAGCAATGGAAAAATGCGAAAAGTGAGCAGCTACTGTCTAATTTGGAAAAGAATCAGGAACTGAAATCAGTTTTAATTGAAGAAACTCCATGGTTGCGCGACGCAGTTAGTGAGACAGAGCAGAAAAAGCACATCGCCTTATTGTTCGATTTGAATAAGATGAGCAATGATTTGGCTTTTAATCTTGATAAATTGAGTAAAATGCAACGTATGGATGGAGGCTTCCCATGGTTTGCAGGTTCAAATTACTCCGATAGATATATCACTCAATACATACTTGGCGGCATCGGACAGTTAAACAAACTTACAGATGTTGGGCAAAATGCTTCTCTGAGAGATGTTGCAAAAAAAGCTTTGCGTTATCTGGATAACGAAATAATAGAAGATCATAAAGACGCCTTATTGTACGAGAAAAAACATAAGACAAAGCGTGGCGATATCTCATCGATAACGCTTCATGCAATGTATGTGCGGAGTTATTTTCCGGATCATGTAATGTCTGCGGCTTTAAAGTCTGCTTTTAGCTATTATCTGCCGAAAATTGTTGAGAACTGGAAATTTACAACTGTTTACGAGCAGGCATTAATGGCTTTTGTTTTACACCGCAACAACCAACCCCTGACTTCAAAAGCAATCATACGCTCTCTAAAAGAAACTGCTCAGCAGTCGGACGAATTGGGGATGTATTGGGCCAAAAATAAAGTCGGTTATTATTGGTATCAGTCGCCTATTGAAACCCAGTCATTATTAATTGAATTATTTTCTGAAGCTGGAAATGAGCAAAAGTCGGTTGAAGAGATGAAAATATGGTTACTTCGCAATAAGCAAACCACAAATTGGAATAATACTAAAGCTACTGCATTGGCGTGTTATTCATTATTGTTACGCGGAGATAATTGGGTAAATTCAGAATCGTATTCTGAGATTAGTTTGGGTTCGAGCTCTCTTTCGGTTTTAAAACCTGAAATTAAAGCTGATGCGGGTACGGGCTATTTAAAAACCGCGTGGAAAGATGAACAGATTAAGCCGGAACTTGGAAATGTTACGGTCCAAAACTCGGGCAAGACAATAAGCTGGGGTGCTATGCACTGGCAATATTTAGAAAACCTGGATAAAATCTCATCTGCAGAAACTCAGTTAATGCTTGAGCGGAAGTATTTTATTCAAAAGCAAACAGACAGTGGTCCGATGCTTATAGCTGTAGACAATGTGAATGCACCTAAAACGGGTGATCTTTTGAAGGTGGTCGTTTATCTGAATGCCGACCGGGATTATGAATATATTCATCTAAAAGATATGCGTCCATCAGGAACCGAACCATCTGAAGTTTTATCGGGATACAAATATCAGGAACGGTTTTATTATTATCAGGTTACTAAAGATGTGGCAACCAACTTCTTTATTAATTTTCTCCCGAAAGGAAATTATGTATTTGAATATAACTTAAGAGTTGTGCAGCCAGGGGATTTTTCGACGGGAATAAGTTCTGTTCAATGCCTTTATGCACCTGAGTTTAATGCCCATTCGACGGGTTCAAGAATGAAAATTAAATAATGTAAATTTGAATCGCATAATCCTCATATTAACACCTCATATATCTTTTTAATGAAAGTTTACGGAATAAAAAATTGCGATACAGTAAAAAAAGCTCTGAAGTGGTTAGAGTCTCATAACATCGACTTTGAGTTTCATGATTTTAAAAAGTCGGGCATATCCAATGAGAAATTAAAAGAATGGTCGACAAAATTGGGTTGGGAGCCTTTATTAAATAAGCGAGGAACTACATGGAAAAAGCTGGATGCCGAAACTCAGAATCGTATTATAAATGAGAATGATGCTTTTAAATTAATGCAGGAAAAAACTTCTGTGATAAAGAGACCTGTAATCGAAAATGGCCAAGATATACTTATCGGTTTCGACGAAAATACGTATCAGCAAACTCTGGTTTAAAACAATAATCAAAAATCTGACTTTAAACTTAACTATTAGTTCATTTATGATTTGTTTAATGTAGAATTGATTTTATTTTTTTGCCCGTTTTAACTTAAATTATGTTCAGACTGAAATTTCGTTTGGGTTTAGCACTCATATTTTTCACTACTCAATTAATTGCCCAGCAGGGCCCTTCCTCTACTAAAGCTCAAATACAAAGCAGGTACCAGTATAATGATGCTTTCGGCCCGTTGTTTTATACCAGTTATGGCAATGAGTATAGAACCGGCAGCGGTAAACCGGGGCCTTTATATTGGCAAAATCGCGCTGATTATGAGATAAACGTGAGACTTGATGAATCGAAGAACAAGATCTCCGGGACAGAAGTTATTACATACACTAATAATAGTCCCGACGACCTGGAATTTTTGTGGATGCAGCTGGACCAAAATCTTTTTAAACAAGATTCGAAAGGGAATGCTATTATTCCGATTACCGGAAGCAGAAACGGAGCTAAGGGTCAGATCTTTGATGGTGGATTTAAGATAAAGTCGGTTAAGCTTATTTCGCCGGAAACTGATTTGAAATTTTATATTGACGACACCAGGATGCAGGTGTTTTTACCTTCGGAATTAAAAGCAAAAGGGGGAAAAATAAAGTTGAAAGTAGAATTTTCATTTATTTCGCCCGACTATGGCTCTGATCGTATGGGCGTGCTCGAAACTAAAAATGGGAAGATTTTTACAGTGGCTCAATGGTTTCCGCGCATGTATGTATATGATGATATTGCCGGCTGGAATGTGATTCCATATGTTGGTCCGAGTGAGTTTTATCTCGACTATGGAAATTTTGATGTCAATATTACCGCTCCCGCAAGTCATATTGTAGTCGCTTCTGGTGAGTTGCTCAATGCTAAAGAGGTATATACTGCCGAACAACAGAAGTTATGGGCAGAAGCATCGGCAAGCGATAAAACTGTCATTATCCGCTCTTCACGAGATGTTAATAAGCCTGCGTCAAGGCCATCGGGAAAAACAGAGTTAACCTGGAAATTCAGAATGGAAAATTCACGTGATTTTTCATGGGCATCCTCAGCCGCATTTATAATGGATGCCGCACGGATAAATTTATCAGGAAATAAGAAGTCGCTTGCCATTTCAGCTTACCCGGTCGAAAGTTCTGGCAATAATGCGTGGAGTCGATCCACTGAATATACAAAAGCTTCGGTTGAGATTAATTCGAAAAAATGGATGGATTATCCCTATCCTGCAGCAACCAATGTTGCCGGTATTGTTGGAGGTATGGAATATCCCGGTATAGTTTTCTGCGATTGGAAAGCTAAGAATGAGTCTTTATGGGGTGTTACCGATCATGAGTTTGGCCATACCTGGTTTCCTATGATTGTAGGTTCAAACGAGCGTTTACATGCCTGGATGGATGAGGGATTCAATACGTTCATCAACAACTTTACAGCAGAAGAATTTAACAAAGGAGAATATCAGGATAAGCCCCGTGATATGCAGCAGTGGGCAACAATACTGACCAATCCCCAACTAGAGCCAGTAATGACCAGTCCGGATAATATGAAAGAATCAAATATTGGTTTGCTCGCATATTTTAAGCCTGCAATTGGCTTGTCCTTGCTGCGAGAGCAGGTTATAGGGCCTGATAGATTTGACAGAGCATTTAAGGAGTACATTGACCGCTGGGCTTATAAACATCCCACCCCCTATGATTTCTTCCGGACGATTGAAAACGTGGCTGGCGAGAACTTGTCGTGGTTTTGGCGGGGTTGGTTTATAAATAACTGGAGATTGGATCAGAGTGTTATAAACGTAGAATACGTGAAAAATAATGCGAAAAACGGTTCATTAATAACTGTTGCAAATCTTGAGAAAATGCCTTTCCCAATGATTTTGGAAATAAAAACCAAAAGTGGTAAAACCTTCAGAACAACTTTGCCGGTAGAGATCTGGCAGCGCAACGTGAGTTGGACATTCCGTTATCCCTCTACAGAGGAAATTGTATCGGTAACATCAGACCCTGATCGCGTATTGCCTGATCACAACAGCAGTAATAATACCTGGGAAGCACCTTAGTCGATCTGAGAAAAGTATTGCAGAGTATTTCGCGGTTTTTTTGCGTTCGTGCTCATGATTTTCGTTGTGATTTCAGTAACTTATTGTTTGTATTATCGTACATATCAAAGCGGAGGATTATCATGCTTTTGAAAACGAAAAAGGTTGATGAAAAGAGGTTGGTGGAGATGGCAAGAGAGCGTATTGGATTATACTCGAAAGCCGATCAGATTTTTTGTGCAATTCCGTATCTGGATGTTCTGTCGGCAAAGATTAAATATCTGAAATTTAAGCTTGTAAATAATAATTGGCTGCTGCTTTGATTTCATCAAGCTTAGACTTATAGCTTCAGACTACTTCTGAATTTATGTAATTGAGGTGGTTGATAACAGCTTTCAATTCGCCGTATGAGACGTCATCTCCCAGTGCCGCTTTTGTTTCTCCGGTCGGGAGGCCCGGGTTCTGGATTATATGCGCCATTATCTTAGCGACCTTTGCTTTGGTAACAAGATCAAAAACCGATACTTCGCCGGCACTTATATAGTGGGCGAGATGGCCTTCTATTGTTGCCGGTGTAAAACTTCGGAGTTGAGCAATTTCCTGAATTGATTTTCCCTCTTTATATAAATCAAACGAAACTTTTTTGGTGTCTATTTTAACCTTTTCCTCCTTTATGCTTATTTGCATATCAGATCTTGTGATATTGTTTCTATCACAATACGACATAATCATATCAAGTAGTTCATAGCCATATTGCTTCACTTTCATTTTTCCGATACCTTTGATGGACTCGAGTTCGGCAAGAGTAGATGGTAACTTTTCTACTAATTCAAGTAATGACTTTTGAGGTAACACAATGTAGACAGGCGCGTTTTTTTCTGCCGCTAGTTTATCGCGCCAGCTTTTAATAATCGAATAAAGTTCAGGGTGTGGTATTTTAGAGGAAACCCTCGGTTGATTCGTTTGCGTAACTTTGGCTGCCGATGTATAACCTATCTCTGCGTTTACTTTCGTTTGCAGGTATGATAGTGTGCTAAACCCGTTCCTGCCTGCTCCGATAGCTGCTATTTTTATAAATACATCCTTTTGAAGGTTTTCAAGGGCTTCTTTAATACTGGATCTAACCGCTTTATTATCCGAATCTATTGGTAGCTTTTGCAAGGCCAGATGCAGAATATTCTCGACCTTGTCAGTGAAATAGGCACATCCTTTTTTTATTCTCTCCTGCAATTCAGGATTTTCTTCGGGCAAGCTATCAGAAATAAATAAATTATGCAGCTGTTTTTTAAAAGTATCAGAAATGCTATAAATGTCTTTTTCCGCCGCTTGTTTAATCACATTTAGTTCGTCTGCTAATTGTGCCGAAAGAGAGGTGTAATTATCTTCAGATACTTTGTTTAAATAGAAAAACCGGGTTTTAATGCTATTGAAATCGAACAATTCATAGATCAGAGATTTTTGAAATGCGACTTTCGAAGTCTTCAAATGCATTTCATCCGGAGCATTTTCGTGTGCGTTTTTTGTATAAACCGCGACAGTTCCGTCTGTTCTGATACTGTTAAAGGATATCGGCGAGCGAAGCACCATCCCTTCAAAACTTTTGCAGCGACTTAGGGCTACATAAACCTGTCCGTGTGCAAAGGCAGCATTAGCATCAATTATTGCCCGTTCAAAGGTCAAACCCTGACTTTTATGTATCGTTATTGCCCAGGCAAGCTTTAATGGATATTGTATGAAACGACCAATAACTTTTTCGGCAACCTCTTTAGTTTCTGCATTCAGCTCATAGCTGATGTTATTCCAATCAAGCGGTTCAACGGCTATCTCATTAAGATCACCTGGACATTTTACATAAACAACGCCATCGTTAATTCGAGTTACCTTCCCGATTTTTCCATTGTAAAATAAACGGTCACGCGATGGATCATTTTTAGCAAACATAACTTGTGATCCGGTTTTTAATTCAAGTTCTAAAACCGTTGGAAACGAATAGGCAGGAAACTCCCCTTCGATAGTAGCATTGAATTTATGAACTCGTTCTTTTATTTCTGATAGTTTGCGTTCATTAATTTCTTGTGCCGAGTTGTTATGCGTGGTTAAGGTGATGTAACCCTCATCGTCGTCTGGCTTGAAATCTTTTATGTAACGCTGGTTTAATTGAGTTAAAACCTCCTCGTCTATTTTGTTCTCTCTTACACGATTTAATAAATCAATAAAAAAGGTGTCCGACTGACGGTAAATGTGCTTAAGTTCAATACTTACATGTGAGGTTTTTTTTAGCGCCCTGCTATTGAAGAAATACAGATTAGGATAAAAGTCTTTTAAAATCTGCCAGTCCTCATCTTTCACAACCGGAGATAATTGATGTAAATCGCCGATCATCAGTAACTGTACTCCGCCAAAAGGCTTTCCGTGATCTTTAAACCTTCTTAACACTTCATCTATACTATCTAAAGTGTCGGCCCTTACCATACTGATTTCATCAATGACCAGTAAGTCAAGACTTTTTATGAGGTTTATTTTTTCGCGGTGAAATCTTTTAAGCTGCTGGTTTTTGTTTTCCGGGATATGTGGACCGAATGGTAATTGAAAAAATGAATGTATGGTGACTCCGCCCGCATTGATTGCGGCTACTCCGGTTGGAGCAACAATTGCCATCCGCTTTAGGGTAGATTTTTTTAAATTATGCAGGAAAGTAGTTTTGCCCGTGCCTGCCTTGCCTGTTAAAAAGATGTTTTTATCTGTGAATTGAACAAAATTGTACGCTAAATCCAGCTGAGGATTTTCTGTCATAATGCTTTAAATAGGTCTGGTGTTACGAAGATAACAAATATGGTTTGAAATAAAAGTTGAAGGCTTTAGGTGTCTTACATTTTATCGCCGATACGCATGAGGGGGCACCTCCAATCCTATTCAAAACGCAAAATAAGTCAGATAAAATCTGCAATCTGTTTAAATTTCCGAGCGCTCCCTGGTTTTTTCTTAAATTATCCAGTGGCGAAAGCATTAATACTTTTAGCGAATCAGTTAAATTGACTTCTTTTGCATCAATAGATATAAAATGTTCGAGAACATAAGCAACAAACGCAAGGGAGATATAAGGAGCAGGATAGATCTTTTTATGTTATGGAGCAGTTTCTTATGCTCTGTATTCATATTATTCTTAATCGGTTATAATACCGACCCTGTACTGGAGGCTCAATTCTATTATCCCATAGATGCTTTCATTTATCTCTACGATTCGCTTCTTCTGGTAAAAATCGTCATTTCCCTTTCTTCAAAAGATACCCGGAAATTGTCATTCTATTCAGAAGTTATATTGTTTATTTATTTAACCCTCATTATTCTGGCCAGTTTAAATCCGGCTGTTCTGGGCGACCTTGATCTGGCATCTCCGGCTTGGCTGTATGTCGGAATATATGCTGTTTTTATAGTCGAAGTATCTAAAACGAGTCTGTTCTTTGATAAATTCTATTTTAACCCCACGCTTTTATTTGTTGTCAGTTTTCTTTTTCTGATTTTACTGGGAACGGTGCTGTTGTTAATGCCAAAATCTACCTACAGCGAATTGAGTTTTGTCGACGCTTTGTTTATGTCAACCAGTGCAGTGTGCGTAACCGGGTTATCTGTTACAGATATCAGCGTGAATTTCTCAACTTTTGGGCAAAACGTTATCCTGCTGATGATTCAGTTAGGTGGTTTAGGTATTATGACATTTACAGGTTTTTTCGGTTATTTTTTTACAGGTGGATTTTCTTATAAAAATCAGTTAATGTTTACCGAGTTCCTCAATGAAAATAAAGTTAGTTCGGTTATCCGGACATTGTACACCATCGTTGGGATCACTTTTTTATTTGAAGCGGTAGGGGCGGTCCTGATTTTTTTCAGCTTGGATCCCGGAAATTTCAAAGACATAGGAGGCCAGGTGCACTTTTCCGTTTTTCATGCTATTTCAGGGTTTTGTAATGCGGGTTTTTCTACTCTGTCAAATGGATTGTACGATCCCGCAGTAAGATTCAATTATAATCTTCAGCTGATTATAGCTTTTCTATTGATAATGGGAGGTCTGGGTTTTGCTCTTGTCTACAATATTTACAGGTTCTTTAACAGATGGTATTTCATCTTCCACAACCGTGTTTTTTATCGCGAACCCATTCTTTACAGACCCTGGATGATGAGCTTTAATTCGAAAGTGATACTTTATACAACAGCCTTTTTGATTGTTCTAGGAACAATAGTATGTTTTGTTTTAGAATATAATAACACCATGGCAGAGCACCCGTCGCTATGGGGAAAATTTGTAACTGCGTTTTTTATTTCCGTTACGCCCAGAACAGCAGGATTTAACACAGTAGATATGACAGCGCTGAGTTTTCCTATTATCATGATTACTTTGTTATTTATGTGGATAGGCGCTTCTCCAGGTTCTACCGGAGGTGGAATTAAGACCACTACTTTTGCGATTTGTGTCCTTAATATCTTCAGCATCGCCAGGGGTAGAGACCGCATAGAGATATTCAGACGTGAATTGTCTGACGATACCGTGAGAAGGGCCTTTGCAGTGATTTCAATTTCGGTTCTTTCAATAGGTGCAGCAATTTTTTTGTTGTCAATTACTGATGGTGGAAAAGGTTTAAAGGCCCTTGCATTTGAGGCCATTTCGGCCTATAGTACAGTTGGCTTAAGTCTCGGGATAACGTCGAGCATGAGTAGTGCCGGCAAGATAGTATTAATAGCTACGATGTTTATGGGCAGAGTGGGGACGCTAACCCTATTATTGGCGTTGATTAAAAGGGTTTATGTAAAGAATTATCATTATCCAAAAGAGGAAATGACATTTTAATTTGAGACTATGAAATTTATCGTATTAGGATTGGGACATTTCGGCGTTGCGCTTGCATCCAGATTAACCGAGATGGGCCACGAAGTAATTGGAGTTGATAACAGGATAGCCAGGGTTGAGCAGTTGAAAGAAGTTATAACGCATACGGTTTGCATGAACTCAACCGATCGTGAAGCTGTGAGTTCACTTCCTTTAAAAGATGCTGATGCTGTGATTGTGGCGATAGGAGAAGATGAAGCCGCGTCTTTATTAACAACCGCTTTACTTAAGCAATTGTCGGTAAAAAGAATTATTGGACGGGTGGTTTCAGATCTGCAAAAGACGGTTTTGGATGCCATGAAAATAGATGAATATATCCTTCCTGAAGAGGAATCAGCTGAACGCCTTGCCATGCGATTGGATACCGTAGGCGTGATAGATTCATTTAAAATATCAGAGAAGTATAGTATTGTAGAGGCCCTGGTGCCGAAAAAGTTTGCCGGTAAAACTCTTGAGGAAGCCGATTTTAACAATCGTTACAAAGTTATTGTGCTAACTACTATTAAAAGCTATCAGCGCAGTTCTGGTACTATTGATAAGAATTATAAGCAAGCTACCGGTATCGCTACCTCGGGTTTGGTATTGCAGGAAAATGATACAATGGTTCTGTTTGGCGAGTTGATGGACATTCAGAAATTGTTGAGGGGATAGTTAATTTAAGTTTGAAAAGGATAGGGCCTTTACCGAATTCTTGAATCTGGATTAATTTTTCGAGGATTAGACTGCAGGTTAACCTTTTTCAATAAAATCATTAAACTTTCTGTGTTTTATCTCCGGTCAATTTTCTTAGCTATAGATGTACAGCTGCTTTTTTTGAATTAAATGAGAAATAAGTTTGGCTTAAATAACTAAAGCCCACAACTAGCAAAGTGGTAACCATTTTTGCTATCGTAGGGTACCAGCTTAAATGTTCTACAAAAAACTTAAGAAATGCATAATTGAAAAATATGCAGCCTAGGACTACCAAAAAGTACCTTGTAAGTTGTGTCCTTTTTCTTAGCTCTGAATGCTGAAACACTACATAGCGGCTTAAATAAAAACCGAGAGGGAAGGTTACTGTAAACGCAAGAAGAAAAGAAGCAATATGTGGACTAAGAGTTACATAACCCAAGTGCACGTTTTGTTTATCAAAGATGAAGTTATAACTAATGAAAAAGAGAACTATATCCAGGGATGTATTTGCACCGCCGCAAGCCAGGTAGCGAAAGATCTGAAGCGTAAAAAATCGTTTAAAGAGAGGGTAAAAGAAATCAATAATATGAAGTATTGTGTTTCTTACCAGATAATGAAACTCTTTCATTCACAGCAAAGATAGGTATACTGTCTCCAAAACTACGAGCAAAACATAACACGCGTGAAAAATTATGTTAGTCGGGATTTGTAATCCCGACTCTATAAACTCAGATTTGTAATCTGAAATAATAGTACCTCCCTTTGATTTTTAAACTCCGATTGCAGCGGATACCAGCCTGCGTGTAAGGCCTCGCGGAGTATGAGCGAAAAGCGGGACTGAATTTTCATAGCAGCACCAAGCCCTTATTTACGATTAACCTTTTAATTATCAATTAATTCAATTTTGGAAGGTCTGGAACTTTCCAAAAGTTTGCCGGGACAAGCCCTCGAATTATTTTTCTCTCAACCCCTTGATTATCAAAATTAAGTTCCTACTTTTGCAGTCCCAATTTTACCTGCCATAGGTGTGGCTCGGTATGGGGTAATTAATAAAAAACTGCTAAAAAACTAAATGCCTACTATTCAACAATTAGTTAGGAAAGGTAGAGTAGCTCTGGTGGATAAGAGTAAATCCCCAGCGTTGGACAGCTGTCCACAGCGAAGAGGCGTGTGTACCCGTGTATACACAACTACCCCTAAAAAACCAAACTCAGCAATGCGTAAAGTTGCCCGTGTTCGTTTAACAAACGGAAAAGAGGTGAATGCTTACATCCCTGGAGAAGGTCACAACTTGCAAGAACACTCAATTGTGTTGATTCGTGGTGGTCGTGTTAAAGATTTACCAGGTGTGCGTTATCACATCATTCGTGGTGCTTTAGATACTTCTGGTGTTGCCGGAAGAAATCAGCGTCGTTCTAAATATGGTACTAAGCGTCCTAAACCAGGTCAAGCTGCTGCAGCTCCTGCAAAAGGTAAAAAGAAATAATTAAGGAGGATATAAAATGAGAAAGTCAAAACCAAAAAAGAGAATCCTTCTGCCTGATCCGAAGTTTAACGACGTGATGGTAACCCGTTTCGTAAACAACATGATGTACGACGGTAAAAAATCTATCGCTTATTCTATTTTTTATGATGCAGTTGAATTGGTTGAGAAAAAAACCAGCGAAAGCGGATTAGAAGCATGGAAAAAAGCTTTAAACAATGTTATGCCTGCTGTTGAGGTTAAATCTCGTCGTGTAGGTGGTGCTAACTTCCAGGTTCCAACGGAAGTTCGTCCTGAGCGTAAAATCGCTTTAGGTATGAAATGGTTGATCCTTTACGCTCGTCGTCGTGGTGAAAAAACTATGATGGAGAAATTAGCCGGAGAAATTATTTCTGCTTCTAAAGGTGAGGGTGCTGCAGTGAAGAAGAAAGAAGATACTCACAAAATGGCTGAAGCGAACAAAGCGTTTTCACACTTCAGATTCTAAAAAGAAGATTACACAGATTAGAATGAATGCACCGATTGTCCGTTACGGTAAATCGGTGTAATCATTTAAAAAATCGAAGAAATCAAATAACAATGGCAAGAGATTTAAAATATACAAGAAATATAGGAATCGCAGCTCACATTGATGCGGGTAAAACCACGACAACAGAGCGTATTCTTTACTATTCTGGTGTTAGTCATAAAATTGGTGAAGTACACGAAGGTGCTGCAACAATGGACTGGATGGCACAGGAGCAGGAGCGTGGTATCACCATTACTTCGGCTGCTACAACAGTAAACTGGAAATACAGAAACAATACTTACCACATCAATATTATCGATACTCCGGGACACGTGGATTTTACCGTTGAGGTGAATCGCTCTTTACGTGTATTGGATGGATTGGTATTCTTGTTTTCTGCGGTTGATGGTGTTGAGCCTCAGTCTGAAACTAACTGGAGATTAGCAAACAACTATAACGTTGCACGTATTGGCTTCGTTAACAAAATGGACCGTTCTGGTGCTGACTTCTTGAAAGTTGTTAAGCAGGTTAAGGATATGCTTGGAAGTAATGCAGTTCCTTTGCAATTGCCTATCGGTGCAGAAGATTCTTTCAAAGGTGTTGTTGATTTGATCAACAACCGCGGTATCGTTTGGAACGAGCACGATAAAGGTATGACCTTTACCGAGGTTCCAATTCCTGAGGATATGCTTGATGAGGTTGCTGAGTGGAGAGAGAAATTATTAGAATCTGTTGCTGATTATGATGAGTCGTTGATGGAGAAATTCTTCGACGATCCAAATTCAATTACAGAGCGTGAAATCTTAGACGCATTACGTGCTGCAGTTTTAGATGCTAAAATTGTACCTATGGTATGTGGTTCATCTTTTAAAAATAAAGGTGTTCAAACCATGCTTGACTATGTAATGGAGTTATTGCCTTCGCCGCTTGATTCTGAAGGTGTTGTGGGTACTAATCCTGACACTGGTGCGGAAGTAATGTTAAAGCCTTCTGAAAAAGAGCCCTTTGCAGCATTGGCGTTTAAAATTGCAACCGATCCTTTCGTTGGTCGTTTGTGCTTTATCCGCGTTTACTCTGGTAATCTTGAAGCAGGTTCTTACGTGTACAATACACGTTCAGAAAATAAAGAACGTATTTCACGTATCTTCCAAATGCACGCTAACAAGCAAAATCCAATCCCTAATGTAGGTGCTGGTGATATTGCCGCTGTAGTTGGATTTAAAGATATCAAAACAGGAGATACTCTTTGTGATGAAAAGAACCCAATCGTTCTTGAGTCTATGAACTTCCCAGAGCCGGTTATCGGTTTAGCAATTGAGCCTAAAACTCAGGCTGACGTTGATAAATTAGGTATGGCTTTAGGTAAACTTGCTGAGGAAGATCCAACTTTCCGTGTACAAACAGATGAGGAAACTGGTCAGACTGTAATTTCTGGAATGGGAGAGCTTCACTTGGATATCCTTATCGATCGTCTAAAACGTGAGTTTAAAGTTGAAGTAAACCAGGGAGCTCCTCAGGTGGCTTATAAAGAGGCTATTACTGGTACTGTTCAACACCGTGAAACATATAAAAAGCAAACTGGTGGTCGTGGTAAATTTGCGGATATCCAGGTGGTGATTTCACCAATTGACGCTGACTTTGAAAAAGGCGGTCTGCAGTTTGTGAATGAAATTGTGGGTGGTTCGATCCCTCGTGAGTTTATTCCTTCGGTTGAAAAAGGATTTGCAGCAGCTATGTCAAATGGTGTGTTAGCAGGTTACCCTCTTCCTGATATGAAAGTTCGTTTGATAGACGGTTCATTCCACGCAGTCGATTCGGATGCTTTATCTTTCGAGATCGCAGCTCGTTCTGCTTTCCGCGAAGCTTTACCAAAGGCTAAGCCTGTATTGATGGAGCCAATCATGAAAATTGAAGTTCTTACTCCTGAAGAAAATATGGGTGATGTAATGGGTGATTTGAACCGTCGTCGTGGCCAGCTGCAAGGTATGGACACTCGTGCTGGTTCTCAGGTTATCAAAGCATTGGTTCCTCTGTCTGAGATGTTTGGTTATGTAACTCAGTTACGTACTATCACTTCAGGTCGTGCAACTTCAACCATGGAGTTTGATCACTATGAGCCAGCTCCTAAAAACGTTCAAGACGAAGTTATTGCGAAATCAAAAGGTAAGTCTGTAAACGCTTAATAAGGTAAACCAGAAAGGTAAAGGGTAAAAACTTGCCTTTCTCTATAAAAATAAACAATCTCCTTGCTTAATTAATAGCTCTTAAGCCGGGATTAAACAAACATAAAATGAGCCAAAGAATCAGAATTAAATTAAAATCTTACGATTACAACTTAGTTGATAAATCAGCTGAGAAAATCGTTAAAACTGTAAAACCTACAGGCGCAGTAGTTAGCGGACCGATCCCTCTTCCAACCGAAAAGAAGATCTTCACAGTGTTGCGTTCACCACACGTAAACAAAAAAGCACGTGAGCAGTTCCAGCTTTGTTCTTACAAGAGATTGTTAGACATCTATAGCTCTAACTCTAAAACTGTAGATGCTTTGATGAAACTTGAATTACCTAGCGGTGTTGAAGTAGAAATCAAAGTTTAAGTACAGGAGGTTAAAAAAGAAAGGCCTGTCCAGTTACCTGGACAGGCCTCTTTTATTTGTTACGTTTTCCTTCCGGGGTCCTGATCTTTCCTGGACATAAGTTCTTCAAGATTATTTCTTTCGGTCTGAAGCTCCCGTGCAAGTTTCAATTCCTTTTCCTTAGCCTTGGTTTTATATGTGTTATACTCTGATGAAATCTCTTCATATAACTGTTTATGGTGCCGTGCATCGTGAGCGCTTTTAGTAGTAGTAAATAATACTCCACCCAATCCAAGGGCCAGCAGAATTATTGCCCCCCATACTATCCAATTATAGGTTGCCACATCGAGCGTCATTCCCAGAATCTGGATTTGTTCTACGGTGCTCATGGATTCACCCTCGGTAACATTACCGGTGCCGCCAGTATTCTTCAATTCATTTATTTGTTTTGCCTGTTCATTTAACTTTTGATTTGCCGCCGTTAACAATCTTTTATTTCTATTTAAAGAATCGTTGACACTTTTCCATAGAGTGTTAAGTCGTGTCGGATCAACTACTTTATATCCTTTTTGCATCCATGAATACTTTAACAGGGCTTCATATTGCCCCTTGAGTGAACTGTCTGTCGGCTTTGCCGGAACTTTGGAGATAGTTTGGGCCGGAGGATTAACAACTTTAACGGGAGAGTTTACGACTGTTTTTGCAGGTGCAGGAACAGTTGTTTTTGCCGGAACTGTCACCGGCGGTTTCGCTGGTGGGTTAGTCGCAGTCTTACTGGAATCTTGAGCGTTGCTGGCGAAAGCTATAAAACAAAGATTCAAAAGAAGAATAAGAGAGCGTTTGCGCAAGGTCTGTTTCATAGAATTATGTATTATGATATGGTGAAAATAGGTATTTTATTAAATAGAAAAAATTAAACCTCATATCGTTTGCGGGTGTTAATAATGTATCACATCAGGATATGAGGAGTAATAAAGTCATTTCAAATATATTTGTTTTCATGTCCCTTTTGGTTAACTATGCATATGCACAGCAATTAACAAAAAATGTTGTTTTAATTACTATCGATGGTTTGCGTTGGCAGGAGCTGTTTGCCGGAGCAGATGCGGATATACTCACGAATAAGCGATATGTTGAAAATATCGCACTAACCAAAGTTGATTATTGGAGTGACGATCAGTTCCAACGCAGACAAAAGTTAGCGCCTTTTATTTGGAACACAATAGCCGGAAGGGGACAAATTTATGGGAACCGCAATCTCGGAAATAAAGTAAACTTGACCAATCGCTATTGGTTTTCTTACCCAGGTTACAATGAGCTATTAACCGGAAGGTTCGACAAACGTATTCGAAGCAATGCCAGAAGGATGAATGCCAATGAAACAGTTTTTGAAGTAGCTAATCAGCATGCTAATTTCAAGGATAAGGTTGCTGTATTTGCATCCTGGGATGTATTTCATTACATCATTAACCCGCAGCGCTCTGGTGTTCATCTGAATGCTGGAAACGATACTGCACACTTAAGGCTTACCGTCCGAGAGAAATATCTGAATCATTTACAGTCCGATTCCCCGAGTCCGTGGAAGGGAACCCGGTTCGATAACTTTACTCATAACTATGCACTGGAATATCTCAAGAAAAATTCTCCTCGTTTACTTTTGGTTGCGTACGGAGAAACTGATGAGTTTGCTCATCAAGGTAAATATGACGCTTATCTTCGGGCTATACGAAAGACAGATGATTACATTAAGGAGATCTGGGAGTGGATTCAATCTAGCGATCTTTATAAAAACAAAACCACTCTCATTATAACTACCGATCACGGAAGAGGATCAGGAAGACATTCATGGAAAAATCATGGTCCCGGGCACTCCGGATCAAATCATACCTGGTTCGCTATAATAGGCCCCGACACAAATCCCTTGGGTGAGGTTAAATTTAAAAGTCATTATTACTCTAATCAAATCGCGAATACCATCGCCGCTTTTTTAAATCTTAATCCTAACCATACCCTGGGCGGAGTTCCTGTTTTTACTGCTTTTGCCAAAGAATAACCGGTTTGTAACCGCTGCATCTTTATTATATTTACAGGATGAATATTGGCATTATTGGTTTAGGAGATATGGGCTCCTTATGTGCTCGCAAATGGGCCGAAAAAGGATATTCAGTTTTTGGTTGTGATTTACCCGAGAATTATGAATCGCTTAAGGAGGTCTTTCAGGGTTCATCTGCTGTTATTATGAAAAATGCGACAGATGTGGCTAAAGATGCAGATTTTCTGCTTTTTTCCGTCGAGACAGCAAACATCAGCCAGGTGGTGGAGCTGGTGGCCGATTTTGTGAAGCCGGGTACTATAGTAGCCGGACAAACATCAGTCAAATTTCCTGAAATTGAGGCGTTCGACAGATATCTTGCTCCTGATATTGACGTGTTTACCTGTCATTCTTTGCATGGTCCTGCGTTTTCAACCGTCGGTCAAAAGTTAATTGTAGTGCCGCACAGAGTAAGTGAAGATGCTTATCGAAAGGGCCTGGCGATTTATAAGGCTCTCGATTCTGAAATCATTGAAATTGAAAGCTATTTACAACACGATAAAATAATGGCCGATACTCAGGCTGTTACCCATATGGGATTTGAGAGCATGGGAACAGCCTGGAAAAATTCCGGTTTCTACCCCTGGGATCACGGAGCCTATTCTACCGGCATAGATAATGTAAAAATTCTTACCACCCTCCGGATATTTAGCTATAAAGCGCATGTATATGCCGGCCTGGCAATATTAAATCCTTTCGCAAGAGAACAGGTTAAGCAGTACGCAAAGTCGGAGTCTGAATTATTTAAGATGATGATATGTGAGCAGGAGGCCGAATTTCGCAAACGAATAAGAGCTGCCAATGAATTTGTATTTCACGGTGAACGTGATTTTATCACGCTTGACGTTGAAGTTATGAAAGATTTTAAAATGGCTGAAGAAGGAGAAGATCATATGCCAAATTCTCATTTAAGCTTATTGGCGATGGTGGATTCATGGTATCAGATGAAGGTGAATCCCTACGAAAACTTAATTTGCCAAACACCGCCTTTTAGATTACGACTTGGAATTGCTGAATATCTTTTTAAAAATGAAGCATTGCTGGAAGAGACAATCCAGGCGGCTTTGTATGATAAGGGTATCCGGGCGGATGATCTGGAATTTCATTCGGCGGTGCGGGAGTGGGCATCTATTATTGAATATGGAGATATGGATGGATATATTACCCATTTCAATCAGGTGAAAGATTTTTTTGCCGATAGATTGCAGGACGGGGCAAAACAGAGTAGCCGGTTGATCGAAAAGCTTAGCCAATAGTTTATATAAGAAGAGCCGTTCGTTTGAACAGCTCTTCTTCTTGTAATGAGTTAAATTCGTTGTCTTAGTCGTCTGTTTTGGTTTTGCTGTCAGGCGTTTTTGTTTTTGACTCATCGCCATCCACTTTAACCTTTGACCCGTCACCTTCTTTATACTTCATTTCATCACCATCAATTTTCATTTTGGTGCTGTCTGTTTTGATTTTTATTTCATCTCCGTCGCGTTCAACCATCGATTCATTTAAAGTCCAGGTGCCCGCGGGGGATTTAATAACAGCGTTGTTCACAACTACACCAGATGTACCGTAAAGTGTATCACGGGTGTTTACGTCTACAAAAAATAAATCTCTTTCGATGGGCTTTTTCGTGTCGCTATATATATATTGGCCTTTTTCGGTGTCACGTATTACTGTAACCGGTTCTCCTGTACTCAGGTTTACGTAGGAAGCGTCGGATGCACTCATTTCTGTTTCTACCGAATCAGTAGAGGCATTATCAGTTGTATTGCTGTTGCATGCAATAAAGGTTGGGACTAATAAAATCCCTGCCATTTTAAAAATACTATTTTTCATATGATTTTATATTGGTTTGAAAAAGAACATCGCTTTCGCGAAAAAGTTTTAATTGCGCGTCAACGTGCAAGACGTCAAGGCTTAGACGTCGGTATACAACCTTTCTAAGCGGCTTTCTGATAGTGCTTTTTGCCTTTTCAATGCCAGCTTTCTTCGTTAAAATGTGAGGGCGAAGAAATAAATGAAAATTCTTCATAAAAATAACTAACTAGCTATTTGATTATTAATCAATTGTTTCTATCTTTGCCCTCCCTTAAAGGGATTACCATGCCTTGAACGAAGCCCTACTGCTTCGATGGGCACAAACAGAGAAAAAAAAGAAAATGTCAGGAATTATTGGAAAAAAAGTAGGAATGACCAGCATTTTTGATGCCGATGGGAGAAACATCCCTTGTACGGTTATTGAAGCTGGCCCTTGCGTAGTAACGCAGGTTCGTACCTCTGAGAAAGATGGTTACGAGGCAGTTCAGTTAGCTTTCGACGAAAAGAAAGAAAAGAACACATCTGCACAATTAAAAGGCCATTTCTCGAAAGCAAACACAACTCCAAAGCGAAAGCTTGTAGAGTTTAAGACGTTTGAAGATGAGAAAAGTTTGGGCGATACAGTTACTGTAGAAATTTTTGCTGAAGGCGACTTTGTTGATGTAGTTGGTACTTCAAAAGGTAAAGGTTTCCAGGGTGTTGTTAAGCGTCACGGATTTGGTGGTGTGGGTATGCAAACTCACGGTCAACACAACAGGCTAAGAGCTCCGGGTTCACTGGGTGCATCTTCATGGCCTTCACGTGTATTCAAAGGAATGCGCATGGCGGGTCGTACTGGTGGTGATAGAGTGAAAATTCAAAATCTTCAGGTTTTGAAAGTGTACACTGAGCAAAATTTATTAGTAGTTAGCGGTTCAATTCCGGGAGCTAAAGGTTCTTACGTAATCGTTGATAAATAAGGAGATGGAAGTTAACGTAGTAAACATAGCAGGTAAAGAAACAGGTGCCAAGGTGCAACTTCCTGATGCGATATTTGGTGTAGAGCCAAATGATCATGCAATCTACTTAGATGTTAAACAATACTTGGCTAATCAGCGCCAAGGTACTCACAAGTCTAAGCAACGTAACGAAATAGCCGGTTCAACCCGTAAATTACATAAGCAAAAAGGTACTGGTGGTGCTCGTGCAGGTAGCATAAAATCACCTTTATTTAATGGTGGTGGTCGTGTATTCGGTCCTCAGCCTCGTGATTACAGCTTTAAACTTAATAAGAAATTAAAGCAACTGGCTCGTAGATCAGCTTTAACCTATAAAGCAATAGATAATAATATAGTAGTTCTTGAAGACTTCTCATTTGATGCAGTTAAAACCAAAAACTACGCAAAGCTGATTTCAGATTTAAAAGTTGGCGATGAGAAAACTTTATTGGTTTTACCAGCTGCTAACAACAATATTTATTTATCAAGCAGAAATCTTAAGAAAGCAAAAGTTATTACTGCAGATCAATTGAATACACATGATGTATTGAATGCCGGAAAACTTTTATTGACTACAGGTACTGTTAAAATGTTGGAGGAGGCGTTCGCCAAGTAATATGGAAATTTTAAAGAAACCGATTTTAACAGAAAAAGCATCAGCTTTAACTGAAAAGTTAAACCGCTTTTCGTTTAAAGTAGATCACAGAGCCAATAAATTGCAGATTAAAACTGCAATTGAGCAGATGTATGGTGTTAGCATTGTTGCTATCAATACTATGGTGGTATCTGGAAAAACAAAAAATCGTCAAACAAAAGCAGGTTTAGTATCAGGACGTACTCCTAAATACAAAAAAGCTATTGTGACGATGAAAGAAGGTGAAGTTATTGACTTTTACAGCAATATATAATTAAGACATGGCAGTTAGAAGATTTAAACCGGTTACCCCTGGTACTCGTTTCCGCATCGGAGGCGATTATTCTGATGTAACTACAAACGTACCTGAAAAGTCGTTAGTGGTTTCTATTAAGAAATCAGGTGGTAGAAACCATTCCGGTAAAATGACTATGCGTTATCTCGGTGGGGGACATAAAAAGTCATACCGATTGATTGATTTTAAACGCGATAAACAAGATATCCCCGCAACAGTTGCCACAATCGAGTACGATCCTAACCGTACCGCACGTATTGCTTTATTAAACTACGTAGATGGTGAAAAACGTTACATTATTGCTCCCGAAGGATTAACAGTTGGACAAACTGTAGTTTCAGGTCAGGCCGTAGCTCCGGAAATTGGAAATGCACTTCCTTTGAAAAGCATCCCTCTAGGTTCTATTATTCATAATATCGAATTGAACCCAGGTCAGGGCGCATCTATCGCACGTAGTGCTGGTACTTACGCTCAACTTTCTGCACGTGATGGTAAATATGCAATTATCAAAATGCCTTCTGGAGAAACCAGAATGATTTTGTCTACTTGTATGGCTACTATCGGAACGGTTTCAAACTCTGAAAAAGCTAACGAAGTGTTAGGTAAAGCAGGTAGAAAACGTTGGTTGGGTAGAAGACCAAGAGTAAGAGGTGTTGCAATGAACCCGGTAGATCACCCTATGGGTGGTGGTGAAGGTAGATCATCTGGTGGTCACCCTCGCTCTAGAAAAGGTTTATTGGCTAAAGGCTACAAAACCCGTAATAAACAAAAAAGCTCTAACCGTTACATAATCGAAGGGAGGAAGAAATAATGGCTCGTTCACTTAAAAAAGGCCCTTACATAGACCACAATTTAGAATCTAAAGTGGTTGCTATGACAGAAAGCAATAAGAAATCAGTAATCAAAACCTGGTCTCGTCGTTCAATGATTTCTCCGGATTTCGTAGGACATACATTTGCAGTACACAACGGGAATAAGTTTATTCCTGTATATGTAACAGAAAACATGGTTGGTCACAAGATGGGCGAGTTTGCTCCAACCAGAACATTTAGAGGTCACGCTGAAAAGAGAAAATAAGCAATGGAAGCAGTAGCAAAATTAAATGATTGCCCTACCTCACCTCGTAAAATGCGATTGGTTGTTGACCTGATCCGTGGTGAACGTGTAGAGAAAGCGTTATACATCTTAAAGTATACAAATAAAGAAGCAGCACAAAGAGTTGAGAAACTGTTATTGTCTGCAATAAAAAATTGGGAAGCTAAAAACGAAGGTCAGCGCCCTGAAGACAACGAATTGTTTGTGAAAACAATTACTGTTGACGGAGGTCGTCAATTAAAAAGACTTAGACCAGCTCCTCAAGGTCGTGGTCACAGAATTCGCAAGCGTTCAAATCACGTAACTCTTGTAGTTGATACAAAAAACGTTCAAACTGAAACTAAATAAGGAATGGGACAGAAAGCACATCCAATAGGTAACAGATTAGGAATCATCAAAGGTTGGGATTCTAACTGGTTCGGTGGCAACAACTACTCCGATAAATTAGTTGAAGATGAAAAAATACGAAAATATATCGCTGCACGTATTTCAAAAGGCGGTATCTCTAAAGTAGTTATCGAACGTACTTTAAAACGCATTACTGTTACTATCCACACGGCTCGTCCGGGTATAGTAATTGGTAAAGGTGGCCAGGAAGTAGATCGATTGAAAGAAGAGTTGAAGAAACTAACAAAGAAAGACGTTCAAATCAACATTTTTGAAATAAAACGTCCTGAGTTAGATGCGCAATTGGTAGGTGAGGGAATTGCTAAGCAATTAGAGGCTCGTATTTCTTTCCGTCGTGCGATGAAGACAACAATTGCTTCAACCATGAGAATGGGAGCTGAAGGAATCAAGATCATGTGTTCAGGCCGTTTAGGTGGTGCTGAGATGGCACGTACCGAGCAGTATAAAGAGGGAAGGATTCCTTTGCATACTTTCCGTGCGGACATCGACTATGCTTTAGCAGAAGCTCTTACAACTTATGGAAAAATAGGTGTTAAGGTATGGATTTGCAAAGGTGAAGTTTATGGAAAACGTGACTTATCTCCTAACATCGGTCAAACGACAGGTGTAAGAGGAAGAGACGGTGCTGAGGCTCCTGGTTTTGCAGGTGGCGCAGACAGACGTGCCGGCGGTGCTGGTGACAGACGCGGCGGTGGCGAGAGACGTGGTGGTGGTGATAATCGTGGCGGTGGTCAAAACCGTGGCGGTGGCCCGGGTCAAAATCGCGGCGGTGGTCAAAACCGTGGTGGTGGTGCTGGAGCAGGTGGCTTCAGAGGAAAGAAATAATTTAATTTTAGACATCGTTTTTCGATAAATATATAAGAACATGTTACAGCCAAAAAGAACGAAGTTCAGGAAGATGCAAAAAGGCAAAATGAAAGGTCTGGCCACTCGTGGTGCAGAGCTTGCATTTGGTTCTTTTGGAATAAAATCATTAGAACCGGCTTGGATCACCAGTCGTCAGATTGAAGCAGCTCGTATTGCGGTTACCCGTTTTATGAAACGTGAAGGTCAGGTATGGATCCGTATTTTCCCTGATAAACCCGTTACCAAAAAACCTGCAGAAGTACGTATGGGTAAAGGTAAAGGTGCTCCGGAATACTGGGTTGCAGTTGTACGCCCAGGTAGAATGATATTTGAAGCTGAAGGTGTGCCTTTGGAAGTAGCCAAAGAAGCATTACGTTTAGCCGCTCAGAAATTACCCGTTCAAACTAAATTCGTCTTACGTAGAGATTACGTAGAGGCATAAATTAGTTGTAAGTTATAAGTTGAACGTTGTAAGTTAAATTGCATCATACAACTTACAACCTTCAACACAAAACTAAATTAAAGATGAAAAACTCAGAAATTTTAGAGCTATCTACTGAAGAGATCGTTGCGAGAATTAATGAAGAACGAGCGAACCTTACAAAATTAAGATTCGCACACACGGTATCTGCTATCGAAAATCCGACAAGGATCAACAAAGTGAGAAAAGATATCGCTCGTTTAAACACAGAATTGACTAGCCGCAAGGTGCAGTCCGCTTCTGAAACAAAATAATTTTAGAGTCCAAATGGAAAGAAAATTAAGAAAAACACGTATCGGGCTTGTGGTTAGCAACAAGATGGAGAAATCTGTCGTGGTAGCTGTAGAAAGAAAAGTAAAGCACCCGATTTATGGTAAGTTCGTAAAAAAGACTACCAAATTTATGGCTCATGACGAAACTAACACTTGCGGTATCGGTGATACAGTGTTAATTATGGAGACTCGTCCGCTGAGTAAGACTAAAAACTGGAGATTAGTTGAAATTTTAGAAAGGGCTAAGTAACATGGTACAACAGGAATCAAGACTGAATGTTGCTGACAACAGCGGAGCTAAAGAAGTTTTAGTTATCCGTGTTCTGGGCGGTACCGGTAAGCGTTATGCTTCTGTAGGTGACAAAATTGTTGTTACTGTAAAGAGTGCGCTTCCATCTGGTAACGTTAAGAAAGGAACTGTTTCAAAAGCAGTTGTTGTTAGAACTAAGAAAGAAGTAAGACGTAAAGACGGTTCTTACATCCGCTTCGACGATAACGCAGCAGTATTATTAAACGCACAGGACGAGCCGCGTGGAACACGTATATTCGGTCCGGTAGCAAGAGAACTGCGTGAGAAACAATTCATGAAAATTGTATCATTAGCACCGGAGGTACTATAAAATGCAAAAGAAATTAAATATAATACCTAAACTTAAAATCCGTAAAGGAGATTTAGTTCAGGTAATGGCCGGAGATTCAAAGGGAAAACAAGGCAAGATTACAGAAGTAATTCTTAAAACTAACAGGGCGATTGTTGAAGGTGCTAATATGGTATCTAAACATACTAAACCTAGTGCAACTAACCCTAACGGTGGTATCGTTAAAATGGAAGCTGCAATTCACGTATCAAACCTAATGGTTATTGATGCTAAAACAGGTAAGCCAAGCCGTGTTGGTAAGAAAAAGAATGCTGAAGGAAAATCGGTTCGTATAACCAAAAAATCTGGAGAGGAAATTAAGTTATGACATACGTACCTAGATTAAAATCTAAATATAAAGATGATATCCGCACTGCGCTGAAAGATAAGTTTCAGTACAAAAGCGTAATGCAGGTTCCTAAGTTGCAGAAAATTGCAATCAACCAGGGTGTTGGTGCAGCAACCACAGATAAAAAGTTAATTGAAGTTGCTATCAATGAGCTAACTACCATTACTGGTCAGCAGGCTGTTGCTTCAAAATCAAAGAAAGATATTTCAAACTTTAAATTACGTAAGGGAATGCCGGTTGGTGTACGTGTAACATTACGCGATACTCAAATGTACGAGTTCCTTGATCGTTTGATATCTGTTGCTTTACCGCGTATCCGCGATTTCAAAGGAATTAATGATAAAGGTTTTGATGGCCGCGGAAATTATACTTTAGGTATAACTGAGCAAATTATATTTCCTGAGATCAATATTGACAAGATCAATAAGATCATGGGTATGGATATCACATTTGTAACTTCTGCCGATAACGATGTTGAAGCACTTGAGTTACTAAAACAATTCGGTTTACCATTTAAAAATCAAGCAGCAAACAATGGCTAAGGAAGGTGTAAAAGCACGCGAAGTAAAACGTGCAAAATTAGTTGCCAAATACGCGGACAAAAGAGCAGCTTTAAAAGCTGAAGGTGATTTCGTTGGATTAGACAAATTACCAAAAAACTCTTCACCAGTACGTTTACACAACCGTTGTAAATTAACAGGCCGTCCACGTGGATATATGCGTCAGTTCGGTATTTCACGTGTAACGTTTCGTGAAATGGCTCTTGCTGGTAAGATCCCGGGAGTTAAGAAAGCTAGCTGGTAAGCTGATAAGAAAATAAAGTCAAAAGTAAAAATTCAAAAATAGGCGTTAAATCCTTTTGAATTTTTACTTTTGCATTTTGAATTTTTAAACCGATAGAAGGTCGTCCGCCGGAGGGTGGAAGGAAACCGCTATCATAATCAATAATAATGAATACAGATCCAATAGCAGATTATCTTACGAGAGTAAGGAATGCCATTAAGGCCAACCACAGGGTTGTTGAAATTCCTGCATCAAACCTAAAAAAGGAAATGACAAAAGTACTTTTTGATAAAGGTTACATCGCCAACTATAAGTTTGACGATAATATTGTACAAGGCACAATCAAAATCGCCTTGAAATATCATCCGATTACTAAAGTTTCTGCTATTCGCACGCTCTTACGTGTGAGTAAGCCAGGTTTGAGAAAGTATGCAGGTGTTGAAAAAATGCCACGAGTATTAAACGGTTTAGGGATAGCTATCGTTTCGACCTCCAGAGGTGTAATGACTGATAAAGAAGCCCGCAACTTGAACATCGGTGGTGAAGTTTTATGTTACGTTTATTAATCAAAGGAGATTAAACGATGTCAAGAATAGGAAAAGCCCCAATCGCAATCCCAAGTGGAGTTACCGTTTCAGTTTCTTCTGATAATGTAGTAACCATCAAAGGAGCAAAAGGAGAATTAACCCAGAAGGTTGATTCAGATATTACGATTTCTCAGGAAGACGGACAAATACTTGTTCAACGCCCTTCTGAGCAAAAGCGTCATAAAGCATTACATGGTTTATACCGTTCACTTTTAAACAATATGGTTAAAGGTGTTACCGAAGGATATAAATTAGAGCAGGAATTAGTTGGTGTAGGTTACCGTGCTACAAATACCGGTAATACATTAGACCTTGTACTAGGTTATTCTCACCATTATGTATTTGAGTTACCGAAAGAAATTAAAGTAGCTACCACTGCAGAAAAAGGAAAGAATCCAACAATTATATTAGAGAGTATCGACAAACAATTATTAGGACAAGTAGCTGCAAAGATCCGTTCGCTACGCGCTCCTGAGCCTTACAAAGGTAAAGGTATCAAGTTTGTAGGTGAAGAGTTAAGAAGAAAAGCAGGTAAATCTGCAGCTAAAAAATAATAATCATGGCAGGAATTAAATTATCTCGCAGAGAGCGAATTAAACAAGGCATCAGAAAAAGATTGTCTGGTTCTGCTGAGCGTCCACGTTTGTCAGTATACAGAAGCAATAAAGGCATTTACGCACAGATTATTGACGATATTTCTGGTAAAACACTAGTTTCAGCGTCATCTTCTTCTAAGGATTTCTCTGGAAGCGGTGCTAAGATAGAGCAATCAAAGGCAGTAGGTAAATTGGTTGCCGAGAAAGCAGTCGCGGCAGGAATCACTCAAGTGGTGTTTGATAGAAATGGTTATTTATACCATGGACGTGTAAAATCACTTGCTGAAGGTGCACGTGAAGGTGGTTTACAATTTTAATCAGAAACGGAAATGTCAACAATAAATATAAAAAGAGTAAAATCAAGCGAAATCGAATTAAAAGATCGCTTAGTAAGTATCCAGCGTGTAGCTAAAGTTACTAAAGGTGGTCGTACTTTCAGTTTCTCTGCAATCGTTGTGGTTGGTGATGAGAATGGAGTAGTAGGTTACGGACTTGGTAAAGCAAAAGAGGTTACTGAAGCAATTGCTAAAGGTATCGATGATGCAAAAAAGAATCTGGTAAAAGTTCCTATCATAAACGGAACAGTACCTCACGAACAATACGGTAAGTTTTCAGGTGGTTTCGTTTTCATAAAACCAGCATCAACAGGTACAGGTGTTATCGCCGGTGGTGCGATGCGTGCAGTTTTAGAGAGTGCCGGTGTACATAATGTATTGGCAAAATCAAAAGGTTCATCTAACCCTCACAACGTAGTTAAAGCAACTATTTCAGCATTATCACAAATGCGTGATGCTTATACAGTAGCTCAACATCGCGGTGTGGAACTTTCAAAAGTTTTTAACGGATAATTATCATGGCGAAGATCAAAATAACACAGATAAAAAGCGTTATCGACAGAAGCGAACGTCAGAAGAGAACTATGCAGGCTTTAGGTTTGAAAAAATTAAACCAGGCTGTTGAAGTTGAAGCTACCCCCGCTATTATCGGGATGGTAAGAAAAGTGAATCATTTAGTAGCAGTAGAAAGTATCTAATCATGAACTTAAGTAATTTAAAACCTGCAGAAGGTTCTACAAAAAATAGAAAACGTATCGGTAGAGGTACCGGTTCTGGCCGTGGTGGTACATCAACCCGCGGACATAAAGGAGCCGGATCACGTTCTGGTACATCATCAAAGGTTGGTTTTGAAGGTGGTCAGATGCCTTTACAACGCCGCGTACCTAAGGTTGGTTTCAAAAACATCAACCGTATCGAGTATGTTGGAATTAACCTTGACGTATTACAAGCTTTAGCTGAGAAATTTAGTTTAACAACTATCGATTTCGCTTCATTAAAAGAACACGGATTAATTTCAAAGAATGACCTTGTTAAGATTCTTGGCAGGGGAGAGTTGAAAGCCAAGTTAGATGTTTCTGCTCATGCTTTCACGGCTACGGCTCAAAAGGCAATTGAAGCAGCTGGTGGTGCAATTGTTAAATTATAATTAATGAAGAAGCTGTTCACTACACTTTCCAATATCTGGAAAATAGATGATTTAAGAGTGCGTATTTTAAACACACTCTTATTTCTTTTAATTTATCGTATAGGCTCATTTATCGTATTGCCGGGTGTTAATCCGCTTGCTCTTGAGACTCAGGGAAGAGAAGGAATTCTTGGATTACTGAATATGTTTGCGGGTGGTTCATTCTCACGTGCATCGATTTTTGCTTTAGGCGTAATGCCCTACATTTCTGCATCTATCGTAGTTCAGTTGTTGGGAATTGCTGTTCCGTATTTCCAGAAGATGCAAAAGGAGGGTGAAAGCGGACGTAAAAAGATCACACAGATAACCAGATATCTTACCGTTGCGATTACTTTGTTGCAGTCAGTAGGATATGTTCGCACTCAGATACCCGCCGATGCTAAGATGATGTCAGAGCCGTTGTTCTCAATTGCCTGTATGTTTATTCTAACCGCAGGAACGCTGTTTGTAATGTGGCTGGGTGAGAAAATTACTGATAAGGGCATTGGAAATGGTATATCCCTGATTATCATGGTGGGTATTATTGCTCAGCTACCTGGAAGTTTAGTTACTGAATTTCAGTCCAGATCTTTAGGAAATGGTGGTATTATCGCGTTCTTAGTAGAATTGGTGGCTTTATTCTTTGTCGTCATATTTACAATCCTGATAGTTCAAGGGGTCAGAAGGATACCTGTTCAGTATGCGAAAAAGATCGTAGGGAGTAAGCAATACGGCGGTGTGCGTCAGTATATACCTTTGAAGGTAAATGCAGCAGGCGTAATGCCGATTATATTTGCACAGGCGATTATGTTTGTACCTGCTGGTATTGGCGGTTTTTTCCCCTCGTTACAAGGTGATTTTCTTGCTTCTTTAAGTAATTATACCTCTTTGGCATATAATCTTACATTCGCATTTCTCATTATTGCTTTTACCTTCTTTTATACTGCAATAACTGTGAATCCGGTTCAGATGTCTGATGATATGAAAAAGAATGGAGGTTTTATTCCCGGTGTTAAACCAGGTAGAACTACAGGTGATTATATTGATTCTGTTATTTCCAAGATAACTTTACCTGGGTCGATATTTCTTGCGATTATCGCAGTTCTTCCTTCGTTGGCTATCATTTTAGGAGTTAACAGTCAGTTTGCACATTTCTTTGGAGGAACTTCTTTATTGATTTTAGTGGGTGTAGTATTGGATACTTTGCAACAAATAGAGAGTCATTTATTAATGCGTCACTACGATGGATTGATGAAGACTGGTCGCTTGAAAGGCCGTACTCCTGTTGCTTCGGGTTCAGTAATATAGGTCCTTTATGCCAAAAGTGTATTACAAAACGGATGAAGAAATTGAGCTTATCAGACAAAGTTCGTTACTTGTTTCCAAAACACTGGGCGAGGTTGCTAAAGTTATAGCACCCGGCGTTAGAACCATTGAGCTTAATAAGTTAGCTGAAACCTATATCAGAGATAATGGCGGTGTGCCCGCATTCCTAAATTATAATGGTTTTCCATATTCTTTGTGTATCTCACCAAATGAACAGGTAGTACATGGCTTTCCTGGAGATTATGCACTGAAGGAGGGAGATATTATATCTGTTGATTGTGGTGTTATATTGAATAAGTTTTTTGGAGACTCGGCCTATACTTTCGAAGTCGGTGAAGTCAGCGAAGAGATTAAGAAATTACTGCAAGTAACTAAGGATTGTCTTAATTACGGAGTTGCAAAGGCTGTTACAGGTTTGCGAGTTGGCGATATCAGCTATGCAGTTCAGGAGCATGCCGAACAACATGGTTACGGTGTAGTGAAGGAATTAGTGGGACATGGAGTGGGCTTCAAGCTGCACGAAAAACCCGAAGTTCCGAATTATGGTAAACGTGGATCCGGTATTAAGTTAGAAGAAGGAATGGTGCTCGCGATCGAACCTATGATTAATATGGGGCGTGCGGGAGTAAAGTTCTGGAAAGACGGGTGGACGGTAAGTTCGATTGACAACAAACCATCTGCTCATTTTGAGCATACTGTCGCCATTAGAAAGGGCAGTCCTGATATTTTATCAACTTTCGATTTTATCGAAGAAGTTTTGAAACAAAAAAATTAATATATTAAATTTTTTATTTAATTTTGCAACCCCAAATGTAGGGGCGTAATTAAATAGAAATCAATAAAATATGGCTAAACAAGCCTCTATTGAACAAGACGGTATTATAAAGGAAGCATTATCAAATGCTATGTTCCGTGTTGAGTTAGAAAATGGACACGAAATAATTGCACATATTTCAGGTAAGATGCGAATGCATTATATAAAGATTTTACCTGGTGATAAAGTGAAATTGGAGATGTCTCCATATGATTTGACAAAAGGAAGAATAACTTATAGATATAAATAAGATACGAGATGAAAGTTAGAGCATCAATAAAGAAACGTAGCGCTGATTGCAAGATAATCCGCCGTAAGGGAAAACTTTACGTGATTAACAAGAAGAATCCAAAGTATAAACAGCGTCAGGGATAAAAAATTTTGAAGGTCAAAAGGATTGAATGATAGGATAAATAATCATTCATTCATTCACTCCTTCAATCATCAATTATTTAAATAAAATATGGCAAGGATAGCAGGTATTGATTTACCAAGAAACAAAAGAGGAGAAATCGGACTTACTTACATTTTCGGTATTGGACGTAATACGGCTCAGAATATATTAACTGAAGCCGGTATTGACTGGAGTGTGAAAGTACAAGACTGGACCGATGAGCAATTAACAGCAATCCGTACTATCATTAATGATAGAGTTAAAGTTGAAGGTGCTCTACGTTCTGAAGTTCAATTGAACATTAAACGTCTAATGGACATCGGTTGTTATCGTGGACTTCGTCATCGTAAAGGCTTACCTGTACGTGGACAAAGAACTAAAAATAACACTCGTACCCGTAAAGGAAAACGTAAAACAGTTGCTAACAAAAAGAAGGCTACTAAATAAAAATTGAAGATGTGAGATATTAGATCTGAGATATGAGAATATCAAGGCTAGGTTTCACGGAATAAATAAAGATAATACAAGGTATTAGATACCGGGACCAAAGGGAATACTCTGAAATCTCACCATCTCATATCTCAAATCTAAAAAAATGGCTAAGACTAAAAAAGTTACCAAAAAACGTGTTGTTGTTATTGAGCCTGTAGGTGAAGCACACATTAATGCAACGTTCAATAATATTATAGTAACGTTGACAAACCTTCAGGGACAGACCATTTCATGGTCATCAGCTGGAAAAATGGGTTTCAAAGGATCTAAGAAAAACACACCTTATGCAGCAGGTCAGGCGGCTTCCGATTGCGGAAAAGTTGCTTTTGATTTAGGCTTACGTAAAGTTGAGGTTTTCGTTAAAGGGCCAGGTTCTGGTCGTGAATCCGCTATACGCACACTACAAACCACCGGAATTGAAGTAACAACTATCAAAGATATTACTCCGCTTCCTCACAACGGTTGTCGTCCTCCAAAAAGAAGAAGAGTTTAATTAATTATTTTAAAGATAAGATTCAGCGGCTGCGGGCCGCTTGATACTTTAAGTACACAAACATGGCAAGATACACAGGACCCAAGTCCAAAATCGCCCGTAAGTTCAAAGAGCCAATTTTTGGCCCAGACAAGGCATTAGAAAGAAAAAATTATCCTCCTGGGATGCATGGCGTTTCAAAACGCAGAGGTAAAAAATCTGAGTATGCAGTTCAGTTGATGGAAAAACAAAAGGTTAAATACACATATGGTGTATTAGAGCGTCAGTTCGAAAACCTGTTTCACAAGGCATCTTCGAAAGAAGGTATTACTGGTGAAAACCTATTGAAATTCTTAGAAGCTCGTTTAGATAATGCTGTTTATCGTTTAGGTATCGCACCTACTCGTTCTGCTGCCCGTCAGTTGGTTAGTCACAAACACATTACCGTAAACGGAGAGCTAGTAAATATTCCTTCTTATTCTTTACGTGCAGGTGATGTTGTTGCCGTTCGCGAACGTTCTCAAACACTTGAAGCTATTACTAATTCGGTAGCTGGCCGTAGAATAAACAAACATAGTTGGTTAGAGTGGGATGCCAATAATTTAACAGGTAAATTCCTGAACTATCCAAACCGTGATGAGATTCCTGAAAATATTAAGGAAAACCTTATCGTCGAGTTATACTCTAAGTAATAAATTAAAGCTGCTCTGTTTTTAGAGCAGCTATTTACAGTTTAAAAAACATAACTGAACATAAATGGCAATATTAGCATTCCAGAAACCTGATAAAGTTATCATGCAGAAATCTACGGATTTCGACGGTACATTTGAATTTCGTCCGCTAGAACCAGGTTTCGGTATTACCATTGGTAATGCTTTACGTCGTATCCTTTTGTCTTCCTTAGAAGGTTTCGCAATTACGTCTGTTCGTTTTTCGGGGGTTTCTCATGAGTTTTCTACCATCAAGGGTGTTGTAGAAGATGTAACTGAGATTATCCTGAATCTTAAACAAGTTCGTTTCAAGAAATCTGAAGAAGCTGGTGATACCGAAAAAATATTTGTAATAATTAATGGTCAGGACCAATTCAAAGCTGGTGATATCACACGCTTCTCGAATAACTTTACTGTTTTAAATCCGGAGCATGTTGTTTGTAATATGGACTCTTCGGTTACTCTTGAATTAGAGTTATCAGTAAATAAGGGAAGAGGTTATATTCCTGCAGAGGAAAATAAAAGTGTTGACGGTCCATTAGGTGTTATTGCAATTGATTCGATTTTCACACCTATAAAAAACGTTAAGTACACCATTGAAAACTATCGTGTTGAACAAAAAACTGACTACGAAAAGTTAGTTCTTGATATCACTACTGATGGTTCTATTCATCCTGAAGATGCTTTGAAAGAAGCAGCAAAAATTCTTATTCATCACTTCTTGTTGTTCTCTGATGAGAATATCATGCTTGAAGCTCAGGCTAAAGAAGAGACTAAAGAAGTGGATGAAGAGATTCTTCATATGCGTAAGATCTTGAAAACAGAGTTAGTTGATTTAGATCTTTCAGTACGTGCTTTGAACTGCTTAAAAGCAGCTGATATCCGCACTTTGGCTGATCTTGTTTCTTATGATGTTGCTGATATGTTAAAATTCAGAAACTTCGGTAAGAAGTCATTGACAGAAATCCAGGATTTGGTTAAATCAAAAGGACTTTCTTTTGGTATGAACCTTTCGAAATTTAAATTAGAAGAAGAATAAAAAGGAACCCCCTATCCCTAAAGGGATTTTGGGAATAATTAATAAATAAGCGATTTGCATAATTCCTCCCGACCAGTCCGCTGGTTGGGAACGGTATGCACGTGAAAAACGAAAAAATACAATGAGACACGGAAAAAAACACAACCATTTAGGACGTACCACTAGCCATCGCCGTGCGATGTTAGCTAACATGGCGTCATCGCTTATAGAGCACAAGCGCATTACAACAACTTTAGCGAAAGCAAAAGCTTTAAGAGTTTATGTAGAGCCTTTGATAACTAAGTCTAAAAACGACACAACTCACTCTCGTCGTGTGGTATTTAGTTACCTTCAAAACAAAGAGGTTTTAACTGAGCTATTCCGCGATGTTGCAGCGAAAGTTGCTAATCGTCCGGGTGGCTATACTCGTATTATAAAGTTAGAGAATCGTTTTGGTGATAACGCTGAAATGGCGATGATCGAACTTGTTGATTATAATACAACATATACAACAGAAGCTCCTGCTCAACCAGAGAAGAAAGCAACGCGTAGACGTGGCGGTTCAGGAAAAGCTAAAAAGGCTGATGCTCCTGTGGCAACAGCTGATGAAACTGGTGCTGACGTTGAAGTTCCTCAAGCTCCGGAAGCTGCCGCAGATTCTGAAACTGAAGAAAAAGCTTAGAAAAACTTAGTTCATAAAAAAAGACCTTGTAAATTTTACAAGGTCTTTTTTTATGAATTTTATTTTACCAAAGATCATTTGGGTATACGCCGGTCTCAACCAGGTCAGATAAGCTTTTTTGGACAATTGGCTTGTCTTCTTTATACGTAACTCCGAACCATTTGGATGAGGTAGGGATCACTTTAAATTGTGCCTGGCCAGTTTTAACCAATTCTTCTGCCATTAGTGGGATGAAGAACTCTGCCTTCGGGTTATTTTCATTAGCCTCTACGAAGCGTTTAAACATAGGCTCAGCCAGTTTAAAAATCGCGGGAGTAAAACCCCAGAAGTTCATAGAAGCGCGAGCATCATCGTGTAACGGCGTTGTATTTCCGTTATCATCTTCATACACTATTACGCCGTCTTTCTCGTAAACCTTAGTACGCTCATTTATTTCCTGTAGATTGCCATTCGATACCTTACAAATTCCTCTTGAAACCGCTCCGTACTCTGATAATGTTTTATCAACTTCGTAGCCCATTAGGGAGAAATAATCATCTTTAACCTCATTGTTAAGGAAGTCTGCCATTTTCTCGAATGCATCATACCCGTAATAATCATCTGCATTTATTACGCAAAAAGGTTCGTTAATTTGCTTGCTCGCTTCGAGGATTGCATGACCTGTACCCCACGGCTTTTGGCGCTCAATGACTTTATTAATGCCGTATTTGGTTAAATCGTAACTTTGGAATACATAGTCAACCTCCACTTTTCCTTTTAATTTAGGTTCAAAAATGGACTTGAAATTTTCGTAAAATTCCTCTCTGATTATGAAGGTAACTTTTCCGAACCCTGCCTTGATAGCATCGTGAATAGAGTAATCAATAATTGTTTCATTGTTTGGACCAAATCCGTCCACTTGTTTCATGCTTCCGTAACGACTGGCCATACCAGCTGCAAGTATTAATAAAGTTGGTTTCATTCTGCTAAATTAAAAATTTCATATTTATTAAAGTGACTATCAAAATCCTATTAAGAAAAAAGGGGAGGGATTTGTTTGAGGTAGAATCAAAAAGGCAGCGAAAAAAAAATACGCTGCCTTTTCTTTGGGTCCTATGAATAATTATAAACGAATCCCTTCGTCGATTATTTTATCAAATTTGATTTATTTCACATTTCTGAAATCGTGGTCTACCTGAACAGTAAGTAATGATTCATAAATCAAGCGAATAACATTATCTACATCTTCTTTATGTACCATCTCGACAGTAGTATGCATATATCTGAGTGGTAATGAAATCAGCGCAGAAACAACTCCTTCATTTGAGTAAGCGAAGGCGTCTGTATCGGTTCCTGTCCACCGTGATGATGCCTGACGCTGAAAAGGTATTCCGGCTTGTTCTGCAGCCTTAATAAGTAGTTTGTTAAGATTTGTTTGCACAGATGGTGCATAGGATACTACGGGTCCTTTTCCACAAGCCAAATCTCCCTGAACTATTTTGTTTATCATGGGTGTCTGGGTGTCATGTGTTACATCTGTAATAATCGCCAGATTGGGTTTAATGCGGTTTGCTATCATTTCAGCTCCGCGCAAGCCAACTTCTTCCTGAACTGCATTTACAATGTAAAGTCCGAAAGTAAGGGAGTTCTTGTTTTCTTTTAGCATTCTCGCAACTTCAGCAATCATAAATCCACCTACCCGATTGTCTAAAGCCCTGCCGACATAATACCTGTCATTAAGTACCATGAATTCATCTTCATAAGTAATAACGCATCCCACATGAATACCCAAAGCTTCAACTTCTTCTTTTGTTGTGCATCCGCAATCAAGAAAAATATTTTTTAAGGTAGGTGCTTCCTCTTTTTCGCCATTGCGTGTATGAATTGCCGGCCAGCCGAAAACAGCTTTCACAATGCCTTTATCTGTATGGATATTTACACGTTTGGATGGAGCGATCTGATGGTCCGAGCCACCATTTCGTATTACATAGATGAGCCCGTCTTTGGTGATGTAATTTACAAACCACGAAATTTCATCCGAATGAGCTTCGATTACAACTTTGTATTTTGCATCCGGATTTATTACTGCCACGGCAGTTCCGTAATTATCTACATAGTGCTCATCAACAAATGGCTTGATATAATCTAACCATAAGCGCTGACCTTCCCACTCGTAACCTGTTGGAGAAGCGTTATTGATATATGTTTCCAGAAATTTAAGAGAGTCTTCTGTTACTACAGGAATGTGTTTTTTTTCTTCTTCTTTTTCACTCATGTTTTTGATCTTGCTTTACGACAAATATAATAAACCGTCTATTAGAGCGGGGGTTTTATAAATTAGATATAGGGATATTTTATGCTGGTAAGATACAAGCCGCAGGCAGGTACCGAAGCTCCGGCATTTGAACGATTCTTACTTTCGATGATGTTGTGTATTTCCTCCGGTGATAATTTCCCTCGTCCGATGTCAACCATTGTGCCCACTATAGCTCTTACCATGTTTCTTAAAAAACGGTCTGCTGAGATATGAAAAATTAGACCTTCTTTAGTTTCAACCCATTCGGCGCGGGATATTTTGCAATTGTTAGTGAACACCTGAGTGTTCGATTTGCTAAAACAGCTGAAATCTGTGTAGAACAGAAGTTGAGATGCGGCGTCATTCATTGCAGCCGCATTTAATTTGTCCCGAACACGCCATGATAGGCCATAAAGAAATGGATTCTTGGTATAATGAATATGATATTCGTAAGAGCGAAGAGTTGCGTCAAACCTGGCATGAGCTTCGGGTTTAGTTTCGACAAAACGATGAATAGAAATGTCGTAAGGCAGCAGTGAGTTTATGCTTTGCAATGCTTTTTCGCCATTATTGATTTTCGTAAGAAGTTCAAAATGCGCATAGAACTGGGTGGCGTGCACGCCGGTATCTGTTCTTCCGCAACCTAAAGTTTCCACTTTTTGTCTGAAGAAGGTGCTTAATGCCTTATCGAGAACCTCTTGTACAGTAATTGCATTTGGTTGAATTTGCCAACCATGATAATTTGTTCCCTTATAGGAAATCTCGATAAAATACTTTTTGTGATTTGCCACTTTCCAAAGTTAATGATAGTCCTCAAATTGTAGTTCAGCTCAAACACTTTTCTATATTTGTGCATTAAAAGCATCATGATACAACGCATTCAATCCATCTGGTTCTTTCTAGCAACCATAACATTCTATTCTTTATTTCTATTTGCCTATATCCATTTCTCTGAAAATGGCGTTGCAAAGGCCTTAAAGGTTACCGGAGTTTACGAAAACAGGGCCGGAGAAGTAGTGTCTACTCAAGATTTTTTAGGTTTAACGATTGCAACAGCTTTAATTGGCATCCTTCCTTTTATCGCGATATTTTTATTTAGAGATAGAAAAAGGCAGATTACTGTGGCATACATCGCAATTATTGCCATTCTGGGCCATTTTTTTTGGTTGTACCAAACAACTAAAACAGCAATCGGTGACTTTCAATTGCAGCCCGAGAATTACGGGATAGGTATTTTTCTTCCTTCAATTACGATTCTGTTTCTGATTTTTGCGATAAAAGGGATCAG
>CAMPKC010000046.1 GCA_946887045.1 uncultured Sphingobacteriaceae bacterium
CTTTTACTATGGGTATTTAGAAAAGAAGACACCAGAGTATTAGGTCTCTTACCTTTCTTTCCGATCAACCTGCAAATGGAAATTCAGGCATTGATTTAGTAATTTATACATATTTGCTATCACCTTGATCAAATGTAACATCAGTTCTCAATAGGCCGCTTTACCTTTATCGCATCAGTAATTAAAGCAACCAGTAAACCCACTCAAACTGATGTTAAAAAGGCTTCGTTTGGTCCTATTCTTTATTCTTGTAACTATTTCAATTGACTTTCAAACGAACTCTCGTAGACCTCGTATTATCGTTCTAACAGACGTTTCCACAGGGGAGACCGATGATAATAAATCACCAATCAGACTTTTCGCTTATTCCGATATGTTTGAAACAGAAGGCTTGGTTTTTAACACCGGCTGGAGTTTAGACAGTATTCTTTATTTTTTTAATCAACATGAATAGACTTAGATTTTTATCTGCTGTAGTGCTACTACTAACGGCATTCACTTATGCTTCGGGCCAGGATTTGAAACTCAATAACCTTGAGTATTTCGAAACGCAGGGCGTCAATGTCCTGGTGTACAATAACCTTTTTACCGGAGGTTTTAACGATGAGAAGAACGCCGGGATAGAATTGATTCACCATGGCGTCAGAACATCGCAAGGCGGTGCTGTGCGACTTTCCAACACCCCAGAGCAATGGGATCTTGTTCCTGAAATACTCAACCGAAAGGTAGACCGTGCCTCTAATACCATTGAGGCTACGTTAAGGTATAACGATTACAATTTTGATTCGCGGGTGGTTGTCACCGCAAAGGGAAAAGGTGTTGAGATATCTGTTTACCTTGATAAACCACTTCCCAAGGCGCTTGAAGGGAGTGCCGGATTTAATCTTGAGTTTTTACCCTCGCAATATTGGGCAAAAACCTATTTAATGGATGGGCGTCCCGATCGATTTCCACGTTATGTGGTAGGTAACACCCTTGCGAAGCCTAACAGTAAAAAACCTAAGCAGTTCAAGGGTTATGTAACTTCCGACGACAGGGGGACAGGCAAATTTATCGATCCGCTTCCTCTCGAAACCGGCCGCACCTTTCTGCTTGCACCAGACGAACCCGAACGTATGGTAAAAATCACCTCGCCCGATGCAGATCTTATGCTGTTCGACGGCCGTATGCTGGCACAAAACGGCTGGTTTGTTGTTCGAAGTTTACTTCCGGCAGGAAAAACAGGCAAGGTTTTGACCTGGACCGTTGAACCAAATGCCATTAAAGGCTGGACAAGAGAGCCAAATATCGGGTTCTCTCAGGTGGGCTACCTGCCTTCGCAAGCAAAAGTCTCTGTCATTGAACTCGACAAGAAAGATAAGCCGGTTGCAAGCGCATCGATCTATAAAGTAGGCGACGACGGCAAAGCTACCAAGGTATTCAGTGGCAATATTAAACCCTGGGGCGATTATTACAAATACCACTATGTAAAATTCGATTTTACTTCAGTTAAGACTCCCGGCATATATTATATTCAATATGGCGACTTTAAAACAAATAACTTTTTGATAGACAATAACGTTTATAATAAGATCACCGACGCCACCAGTGATATATGGATCCCAATTCATATGAATCACATGTTCGTAAACGAGGCTTACAGGGTGTGGCACGGCGAGCCTTTTAAGGACGGTTACCTCCAGGCTCCGCCAAACACAGATCACTTCGACCTTCATAAACAGGGACCAACAACCGATACCAAGTATAAAGCAGGGGAACTAATCCCCGGATTAAACATAGGCGGATTTTTTGATGCCGGAGATTTTGATATCGAGACAGGTGCGAACATTGGCGTGGTGCAGAATTTTGTGCAGACATGGGAGTATTTCAAACCCTTACGGGATCAGACTTTTGTTGATCAGAAGCAGCGCTATGTTGACCTTCACCGTCCGGACGGGACACCAGATGTGCTGCAATTTATCGAGCATGGCACATTGAACCTTGTAGCTCAGGCAGAAATTATCGGCCACATGGCACAAACGCTATCTAACTCAGTTCTTGACAATTACCATCACCTCGGTGACGCAGCTTCATTAACAGACGGTCTTCCTTATAATCCGAAGCTTGGTCCTTACGAAGTAGCCAGTGACGGCCGGTCGAGTGGAGTGAAGGATGATATGTGGGCATTTACAAGCCGCAATCCCGGCCTCGATCTCAGGGCCGCAACGATGTTTGCCGCGGCAAGCCGGGCATTGAAGGGATATAACGACGATCTTTCGGCGCGAGCATTGCATCAGTCAAAAAGACTTCTGAAAGAGGCAACGGACCTACTCGCCAAGCGACCACAGGATACTTCTGGAAGGGGCAGCGGATCAGCAAATATGGCCACCAATCTTCAACTCTACATCGCAACTGCAGAAAAACAATATGTCGATAACTTTCAGGAGCTTTTATGGCCTGCACTTGAGCGTAACGTTAGTGGTAACATTCTGACTGCTCTGAATGCTATACCGCACATGAATGCATCCTTCAAAGAAAGACTTCGTCCGTATGTGGTAAAGTACAAAGAATACATCGATGGACTTGAAAAGGATAATCCCTACGGAGTACCTATCGGTTTGGGTAACTGGGCGGGTGGCGGAGCAGTGGTGAGCTTTGGTACCACCGTTTGCTTTGCCAGCAAACATTTTCCTGATATTATCGACTCCAGCCATGCTTTCAAAACCACCAACTGGTTATTTGGCTGCCATCCCTATCATAATTATTCGCTTGTGGCAACGGTGGGAGCCGCACGTCCCAAAGCAGTATTTTATGGCAATAACAGGGCTGATTTTTCATTTATTCCAGGTAATGTTGCTCCGGGCATATTATTCAGAAAACCCGACCACTTTGAAAACTACGATGACTGGCCATTTCTGTGGGGACAAAACGAGGGCACGATTGGCGGAAACACAGGTTATTTAATTTTTGGATCAGCCTTTAAGAATTTAGTGAAATAAAACAGATTGATCGAACAGTTTGAGTCAGCTACCGACTCAAACTGTTCAATTTTACCCCCTTTACAAGTTCATTGATCTGATACTTATCAATTGTGCTATTTTTTAGCGTCGAAAAGCTTGTCCAACTTTGTTTGAGAGATTGGTCCCTGGTTTTCCGAAAGTATAAATACAAACAAAAAAGTTAATAAATCAATGCGCTTGACATCGTGTTCTAAAACATTCGTGCTCTGGTATCAAAACGATCGTCCAACTAATTGACAACAGAAAGAATTCCATGACTTGTCATCACCTCATTATCAACCCCATAGGAAATATCTTCTCAGTGATACAATCTCCAAATAATTAGTACTTTCCGGGTCCCCGTTTGTAGTTTTAAGATATAAATTAATCGATCTCACATCTTAAAATGAATTCTTATGAAACGCACTTTTTTAATCACTTGCCTACTTATAGCATCAACTATAACGGGATATTCTCAGCAAGCTAAAAGTACGGCCATGGCTAACAAAGCGGTAGTAGCAAAAATTTTAAAGGCATTTGACGAAGGGGATGTCAATGCACTGGACAAGCTAATTGCGAAAGATGCTGTTTCGCACTCTGAAATGCCCCCTGAAATAAAAAGTACAGGCGTAGAAGCTGTAAAGGAAATGAGCAAAATGCATAAAGCTGCCTTTCCTGACAGTAAGACTACCGTGCACGTAATGGGAATTGCCGGCGATACAGTACTGGCGTATTTTACGACAACAGGGACTAATTCAGGACCTTTCATGGGCATGCCTGCGACAAATAAAACAATCAGTTTTGAAGGTGTGGATATTATTCGTGTGAAGAATGGAATGGCCGTTGAGCATTGGGGTGTTTACGACAATTTAAAAATGATGCAGCAGTTAGGCATGATGCCGCCACCCCCTCCACCATCCGCACCTGCCCCAATGAGGCCGGGTGTTGCCCCGAGTAAGAAAAATTAAGAGTTAATTCACCAAACAAAAAAGCGATGTATATAATTCGTGATATTTTCCAGTTGAAGTTTGGCCATTTCAGGGATGCCCGGACCTTATTAGATCAGGCCGTAAGATCAGGCATAATGCCGCAGAGTGAGTCGCTACGGCTGCTAAGCGATTTTACCGGTAATTCGTACCGTCTAATTTTTGAAGAAGAGTTTAAGTCGCTGGCCGACTATGAACAGTCTTTGACGTCTGGCATGGCTGAAGATGAATGGCAAAATTGGTACGAACGGTTTAAACAACATGTAGACAGTTCGCATCGGGAGATATTAAAACTCCTCAGCTAATTGATTCCCTGTTTAACATTTCCAATATCTGCTATCCGGCTCTGCTTTAAGACAGCGGTGTAGCAGATATTTAGGTTAATTTCCTGAAGCCGCTTCACAAATAGACTCAATCAGAAAACATTTCATCCTCTGCGATCCATTGAATTTATGTCTGTTACCCTAAAGGGCTACCGGATTAGTAATCGAATTGCTTCTACCCCAATCTTTTTTATTTTCTATCATTAAATCCAAATCAAATTGTATTTTTAATTTGGCGAATCGAGTCGAGAAGAAGCTACTACTCAGATTATAAACCGTTTAATGGAAAAGGAAAAGATTAGACTACGAGCTTTAACAAAAGAGGATGCAAAAACGTCATGGAAGTGGCGCAATAATGATGATGTAAAATATTTTTATTCCGGGCATCCATTTCCGGTGAACGTTGAAAAAGAAGAAGCCTGGCTATCAAAGCTCATCGACTCTGATATTCCGTTAGCATCCTTTGGAATAGTCGAAATAGAAACAGATAAATTCATTGGGATGTCGTTTCTGAAAAACATAAATCTGATTCACAGGAATGCTGAAATTGCTATTTTTATAGGAGACCAGAATGCGACCGGCAAAGGCTTTGCCAAAGAGGCAACCCTGAAGACTATCGATTTCGCTTTCAATGAACTGAATTTAAACAGGATTTATTTGGTCGTCCAGGATGATAATTTTAACGCCATAAAGCTCTACGAAAAATGCAACTTTGTAAAGGAAGCTGTATTGAGGGAAGCGAATTTTAAAAAAGGCAAATATGTTGATGTGATTATGATGTCTATTTTACGCTCGGAGTATACGTAGCCGAAGCCGTGTTGTTTAAAGCTCCGCAAAAAAAAATCTGATGCTAGTAAAACATTAACCTCACACCTATGAAAAATGAGCCAGTTATAATTGAACGCGTCTTTGACATCCCTGTCGAAAAAGTTTGGAATGCTATTACCGATAAAGATCAGATGAAAAAGTGGTATTTCGACATCCCCGATTTCAAGCCTGAACTCGATCATGAATTTCAATTTGAAGCCGGCGCCGAAAATAAAATGTACCTCCATCTATGCAAAATAACAGATGTAGTTCCGAATCAAAAGCTTTCGCACAGCTGGCGATATGAGGGTTACGAAGGTAATTCGCATGTAACCTGGGAACTATTTGCCGAGAGCAATAAAACAAGGATAAAGCTAATTCATGAAGGCCTCGAGACTTTCCCCATCAGCAATCCTGATCTGGCAAAACAAAACTTTGTTGCCGGCTGGACAGATATTGTCGGATCTATTTTGCCAAAATTCCTCGAAACGGCAAAATAATAGCAGGTTTAAAATGCCTTTTTGACGGCTCTCTGATCTTACTTATAAATTTATATCTTTATTAAATGTCTGATCAAAATAACATTAAACCCATACAAATATTTGCCGGAGAATTTTGGCAGGCTTCGTTAGTAAAACAGCTATTAGAGGATAACAACATCCCGGCATTTATGGAAAATGAGCACATGGGCAGCATAGCGCCATGGAGAATTGAGCCAGGAGGCTTTAACCCATTTAAAGTGATCATTTCAAATCAGCAGTACGACCTGGCGGTAAAACTGATTGAAGAGTTCGATAGTGCACCTGATGAACGAGATACTAACTCTGGGGTATAATGAAAGAAATAAGCAGTAAACTGATCGGTTTATGTGATACTATTCCTGCTATATTGAAAACGATATCTGCCGAAGAATTCTCTTTAAAACCCGTCCCGCATAAATGGTCGAAGAAAGAGATTTTGGGTCACCTGATAGACTCAGCCGCAAACAATCACCAGCGATTTATCAGGGCTCAGTTTGAAACGCCGGTAATATTTTATGAACAAGATCTTTGGGTCAGCATCCAAAACTATCAATCAGAAAGTCCTGAACTTTTAATATTCCTTTGGGAAGCTTATAGCAGACACCTCGCGCATGTGATTGAGCAGATTCCTCAACAAAATCTTTCAAAAACATCAATCGGAAAAGATGGGACAGCATGTACACTCGAGTTTCTAATAAACGATTATTTGAATCACCTGGAATTTCATTTAGAACAAATCTGCATTTCTGATCAAAAATTAAATCCCTAATCTTCGAATTAATTTTTCACCTTTTTCAGAGAAATCGGTATCAAAAGCGCGCTAATTCTCCGCCGCTCCTTAAATCCCTGAATAAAATATCCGATTTAACCTTCTGGGTCATCATTCCCTTATCGAACACCATGGAGCAGAATGTAAAAATACATCCATTTTATCTGATACAAGCCCAAAAACATCAAAACATCTTCGCCTAACTATGGCGTAATTAAATTTTTTATCATCTGTCTGGTCAAAAGACCAGAGAATTTGTCTAAACATTATAAAATATCCAAAAGAATTTCCTTCAACCCTATCATTTTTTTAACTTGGACGCATTGTTAATCAAATAAAGAAAATAATGAGAGTTACCGTAGTTGGAGCAGGAGCTGTAGGTGCTACCTGCGCTGATAATATTGCAAGAAAAGAGCTTGCGGAAGAAGTTGTTCTTTTGGACATCAAAGAAGGATTTGCTGAAGGAAAATCCATTGATATGATGCAGACCGCTGCGTTATTAGGATTTGATACAAAAATTGTTGGGGTTACCAATGATTATTCAAGAACAGCCGATTCTGATGTAGTAGTAATTACATCCGGGTTGCCACGTAAGCCAGGCATGACCCGTGAAGAATTAATCGGAACCAATGCGGGCATTGTAAAAAGCGTTACAGAAAACATCTTAAAATACTCTCCAAATACTATCATAATCGTTGTATCCAATCCAATGGATACCATGAATTACCTTACATTCAAAACTTCAGGTTTACCTAAAGAAAGAATTATTGGTATGGGTGGTGCTTTAGATTCTGCACGTTTCAAATATTATTTGAGCCAGGAGCTAAATTGCTCTCCTTCTGATCTAAATGCTGTTGTTATCGGCGGTCACGGCGATACTACCATGATTCCTCTGATTCAGCACGCTACATGGAATAGTATTCCTGTAACTCAATTATTAAGCAAAGAGCAGCAAGATAAAGTAGTTTCTTCAACCATGGTTGGTGGAGCTACCTTAACCAAATTAATCGGAACCTCTGCATGGTATGCGCCGGGTGCAGGTACTGCTGCAATGGTTGAAAGCATTCTTCGCGATGAGAAAAAATTAATCTCATGCGGTGTTGCGCTTGACGGCGAGTATGGACAAAAAGATATTTCTCTTGTTGTTCCTGTAATTTTAGGAAAAAATGGTTGGGAGAAAATCATTGACTTTAAATTAAGCAACGAAGAACAAGCGAGCTTCAACAAAAGTGCAGATGCTGTTCGCGGAATGAACAATGTACTAGCAGAATCTAATTTAGTATAAATTAATCGCTGGCAAATACCAGCGAATGGGGTGTTTGTAACCTCTGAGAATATGCTTAAAGCAGATTTAGAAATTCTTAATCTCCACGACGATGGCTTCCACCTTTTGGTGGAAGTTTTCGTTTTTGGCAAGCCGTTTAAAGCCGTTGTCGACACTGGTGCATCAAGAACTGTATTAGACAAAACTACCGTAGAACAATACATAGAACGAGAAGCACTTCTGGCGAGCGACAAACTCTCCACCGGGTTAGGAACAAATTCTATGGAAAGCCACATTCTAACCATCCCACGACTTCTGATAGGCGAACTTTTAATCTCCGACTTTGAAACTGCCGTACTGGATCTTTCTATGATCAATACTGCTTATGAAAGCCTCGAAGTTGGACCGATAATTGGTGTGATCGGAGGAGATATCCTGATGAAACATAAGGCAACGATAAGCTATGTTTTGAAGGAAATTTCATTTGAAATTTAAGGCTGATCTTTCGAACAGGGGATGAAAAAAGATATAAACGACAGACAAGACATTGAATTGCTGGTAAATTCATTCTATGAAAAAGTTCAAGGGGATGAAAAGATCGGATACATATTTACTGATATCGCTAAAGTAAACTGGCAACACCATTTGCCGAAAATGTATGATTTTTGGGAAACAATCTTGTTTGGCCAAAAAGGGTTCAAAGGCAACCCGATGGAGGTACATTTCAAAATAAATAAAATCCACCCTCTTCTTCAGGAACATTTTGAAAGATGGAAAAGCCTTTTCAACGATACAATAGACGAACATTTTGAAGGTGAATTTGCACAACTTGCTAAAGGAAAGGCACAGTCAATTGCAGATCTGATGCTTTTTAAAATGAATCCTCCTGCACAAACAATCATCCCGGTAAAAAACAATAAAACAAATCTTTAATTTTTATACTTTTAATTGAAAACCAAGACCTTAGGATCAATTAAAAATGAAAGTTTTTACTATTCTCGTCCTCCTCTTTTTTATACAATTCCAAAGCATTGCCCAGAATATAACCGGAAAATGGCATGGCAAAATCACTCAAAAGGCCGGAGGGTTCAGTGAGCTTTATGATCTGGAATTAGATCTGTCCCACAAAAGAAAAATCTCCGGAGAATCTTATGCTTTTATTCCAAACACACTTTCAGTAAAGATCGGCCTTAAGGGCTATATTGATGGCGACTCGATCCGGCTCTCCGAATCTTTATATGATATAAGGGACGAATTTATGCCTGCTAGCTGGATTGCCTGTATTAAAAACCTTAACTTAAAATACTATAATCAGGGAGGGAACGAATTTTTAAAAGGTGTGTGGGACGGCAAGAGTAAAGATGACGACTCTCCATGTTTGCCGGGCGAAATAATTCTAAGCAAAAGTAAGCAGGCTTTGAATGAGTTCATTGCAAACGATGGATTTCAACGACCTTATCTGGTTGATACCCTACCCTATTTCCCGGCCTTTACCCCAACATTTTTGTCGACTGAAATCAAAAACCTAAAAGAAGTTGAAGTCCATAACCGGCAAGTTGAGTTGCGGATAAGCGACTATATGAAGGTTGACAACGATATTATCACCATATATTTTAACAGGGAGGCGATTGCTACTAAAAGAACCATATCGAAAAAACAAATTCGTCTGACTGTTAGCATGGACAGAAACCGGGATTTGAACGAAATTATCCTTTTTGCAGAAAACCTGGGAAATATCCCACCGAATACCTCTCAACTTCTCATTATCGATGGGAATACCACGCACCGCCTTGTAATTGAATCTGATAAACAAAAAACTGCTGCTATCTATTTAAAATATAAGCCCTAATCTTTAGATCGATTGTATGAAGAAAAGAATACTACTGCCGCTAAGTTTCTGTTTCCTCATTTCGCTTACAATCCCGTGTTTAGGGCAAACGAACCTGAAAGGAATGTGGAACGGCTATATAACCACCGACGGATATGAGCATAAAGCCGGATATATCATAAATATTGAGGAACATAAAGATGGGATTATATCCGGGAAAGCACTGCTTTACAAACCAAACTTATACTCGGAAGCCTACGGTTTACAGCAATTTATCGGAAAAATAGAAAAAAACATCATCACCATTAGTGATATACAAATATTAGACGAGCGCTTGCCAACGAACGATTTTTTTCTTTGCTTCAAATTAAGCCATTTAAATTACTCGAATGAAAGCGAACATGAATCGTTAAAAGGTAGCTGGAACAGCAGTATGGTTAGCTGCATGCCTGGAGCAATATATTTGTCCAGATACATTGAAAATGATCACCAACCGGTCCCGCCCTATGTATTACGTGCCCTTAAAGCAAAAGGTACAGAAGCAAGTTTTAAAAACACCGCACTATCAGCGCCAATAAGTATCAACATTAAAAAACCAATTATAGATATTGAACTGAGAGACTATTTAAAAGTTGATAATGATACCGTAAGTATCTATCTTAACCGTCGGCTTATCTTGAACCGCATAAATGTCACCAAAAAGCCTTTTAAATTCACCATCAGAATAAACAGAAATATTGCAGTTAATGAAATTATTCTTTACGCGAATAACCTTGGTACTATTCCGCCAAACACTTCCTTATTGAGTATTAATGATGGTCTTCAAAGGCATAAAATATTAATTGAATCAACGTTGCAAAAAAGCGTTGCATTGTACTTAAATTATAAACCGCAATGAATAGAAAGCTAATATTGCTTTGCCTTTTGCTTTATTTGCCCTACCTGGTAAAGGCACAAGATTATACGGGAATTTGGCATGGATATATAACAGAATACAATTATGAGATTACCTCGGGATACGTTTTACAGGTTAAAGAACACAAAGGAAATGTAATTTCGGGAAGAGCCTATATCTACAGCAAACAGTATTTTTTATTCCAGGGTCTTCTTGATTTCATCGGTACTATTGAAAAAGAGAATAGTAAAGTGACTGAACTAGTAATTGTAAAATCAGAAATGCCTACGAACAATGCGCTTCTGTGTATAAAATTCTTAAATCTGGCATTTTCGAAGAAATTCAATAAAGAAACGCTGACTGGAAACTGGAACGGATACTCATCACATAATCAATGCCGGCCTGGGGAAGTTTATTTACAACGGTACTCATTTACTGATAGCACCCAGGCTGATCCCATTCCTGCTCCGATTGAGAAGATGATCAAGGAAGATATAAATCCAAAAATGACTTTTTTAAGTACAACTCTTACCCAGCCAATTATAATAAATGTTACTAAAAGCTTGCTGACATTGGAAATTGAGGATTACTTAAAGGAAGATAGCGATACTGTGTCTGTTTACTTTAATCGTGTTCCTATTTTATCAAATTTGGCAATCAGGAAAAAAGCCTACAAAAAGACAGTGCGCCTGGATAAATTGTCGGGATTAAACGAAGTGGTAATTTATGCCGAAAACCTGGGCAAAATACCTCCTAATACTTGTGTACTCACCGTAAACGATGGCTTGACAAAACAAAAAGTAAATATCTTTTCTTCAAAGCAATCTAGTGCTGTTATTTATTTAAACTATACTCCAACGCCTCGAAAACAAATCCCTCCCTACGGATATAGATCTGATGAAGAAAATAAGTTTAATAACGAATTGCAAAAATCAAAAGCTGGTCCAACAAAACTTAAATAAAAAAAGGCTGATCAACAGATTCAGCCTCTTTAAAAAATTGGGTTTATAAAATATTACACATCAATTCTTCGTGCATACTTTGCATTCTTCTCAATAAACTCTCTTCTCGGAGCAACTTCATCGCCCATAAGCATCGAGAAAATATGATCGCATTCTGCAGCGTTTTCAATAGTTACCTGACGCAATGTACGGGTAGCAGGATTTAAGGTGGTATCCCATAATTGCTCAGCATTCATCTCACCCAAACCTTTATAACGTTGGATGTGAACACTTTCTTCCTTTCCTGCGCCTTTTAATCTCTGTACAGCTGTATCACGCTGCACATCGTTCCATGCGTACTCGAAATCTTTACCTTTCTTAACTAAATACAAAGGTGGAGCAGCAATGTAAACGTATCCGTTCTCGATCAGCTCTTTCATATACCTGAAGAAGAAAGTTAAAATCAACGTTGTAATGTGCGATCCGTCAACGTCAGCATCCGTCATGATAATGATGCGGTGATAGCGAAGTTTCTCGATGTTAAGACCCTTTGCGTCTTCCTCGTTACCAATGCTGACACCCAAAGCAGTAAACATATTCTTGATCTCATCATTTTCATAGATCTTATGTTCCATTGCCTTTTCCACATTCAGGATTTTACCTTTTAGAGGCAAAATAGCCTGAAAGTTCCGGTCACGTCCCTGCTTTGCAGTTCCACCCGCCGAATCACCCTCCACCAGGTAAAGCTCACAATTGGCTGGATCTTTATCAGCGCAATCGGCAAGTTTTCCGGGTAAGCCCGAGCCTCCCATAATACTTTTACGCTGTACCATTTCACGGGCTTTTCTGGCTGCTGCTCTGGCTGTTGCGGCTAAAATAACCTTGTTAACGATCATTTTAGCTTCCTTCGGATTCTCCTCCAGATAGTTACCTAAAATTTCGCCAACTGCAATATCAACAGCACCCATTACCTCATTATTACCTAACTTGGTTTTGGTTTGCCCCTCAAACTGTGGCTCCTGAACTTTTACGGAAATTACAGCGGTTAATCCCTCGCGGAAATCATCGCCTGTAATTTCAATTTTCATATTTTTCAAGAGGCCTGACTTTTCAGCATACGACTTTAGTGTTCTGGTTAAACCTCTTCTAAAACCGGCAACGTGCGTTCCCCCTTCATGTGTATTGATATTGTTTACATAAGAGTGGACATTTTCTGAGTACGTTTCATTATACTGTAGCGCCAGTTCAACCGGAATACCCTGCTTAACCCCTTCAACATAAATAGGTTCAGGAATTAATGAAGAGCGTGTGCCATCAAGGTATTTTACAAACTCCTTTAAACCACCTTCAGAAAAGAACTCTTCTTTAAGAAAACTACCGTCCTCCTGCTCCTCACGCTCATCTGTTAAACTCAGTCGGATTCCCTTATTCAAATATGCCAGTTCGCGTAAACGCGCAGCCAGTGTATCAAACTTATACTCAGTAGTTAAGGTAAAAATGGTTTCATCCGGCTGGAAAGTAACTATAGTTCCATTACGCTGAGTTTCTCCTATAACTTTAACATCATACAATGGCTTCCCGCACTCATATTCCTGGCGGAAGATTTTACCTTCACGGTGAACAGTAGCTGTTAAATGTATGGATAGAGCATTAACGCAGGAAACACCCACACCATGCAAACCTCCAGAAACTTTATAAGTATCCTTATCGAATTTACCACCGGCGTGCAAAACAGTCATTACAACCTCAAGAGCAGATTTTTTCTCTTTAGTGTGCATTGCCGTTGGAATACCACGACCATTATCTTCAACCGAGATTGAATTACCTTTATGAATTGTTACTATGATGTCCGAACAGTAGCCGGCGAGAGCCTCATCAATCGAATTATCAACGACTTCGTAAACGAGGTGATGCAAGCCTTTAAAACCAGTATCACCAATATACATGGATGGACGCTTTCTAACGGCCTCCAATCCTTCTAAAACCTGAATATTATCCGCGGAATAATTAGACTTGTCTTCTTTTTCTTCGCTCATATTTTATTTTAAACAACAAATCCAAATTTAACCTTTTCAGACGAATTATTGGCATTTGTGGATAAATAGAAGCCCTGTGGAAACCTCCGTTTTAATAAAGAAAAACAATATCTAAAATTGGTGGTTTAAGTCCTTTTAAAATTATGATACTTACCCTGAAAGTTTATCTTTGCTCTTAAATTATAATCACAAAATGAATAAAAATCTTTTCAAACTAACCGCAGGATTATTGACTGTAGCAAGTTTTATAGTTGCTTGTAATCAGGATGAGCCAAAAACCAGCCCGGCTACTAAAACGACAGCAGATAAGCCCGTTGAAGAAATAGTTTATGTTAACTCCGATTCTCTTTTGGAAAACTATACTTATTTTAAAGATATCCGTGCCAGAATGGAGTCTAAATCCAAAAAAGCTCAGGTTGATTTAACTGCAAAAGGAAATGCTTTCCAGAAAGAGGTAGCCGAATATCAGCAGGGCGCACAAACAATGAGTGCTGATGCTCGCGCAGCTACCGAACAACGTCTGGCTCGCAAGCAACAGGAACTTGCCACATTTAACCAAAATGCCAGTTCCGCTTTAGCGAACGAATCGGCAGCCGAGAATGAAAAACTTTATGAAAAAGTATCTGAATATTTAAAAGGATACGCCAAGAAAAAAGGCTATAAAATGGTTTTAACCTATTCAAAAGCTAACCCAACTGTCCTATTCGCAGACGAAAGTCTGGATGTAACGAAAGAAGTTGTTTCTGGCTTGAATGCAGCTTATAAAACCGAAAAAAAATAATTCAGGTTAAAAAATCTCTAAAACCTCAACAGGCTGTTGGGGTTTTATTGTTTAAAGATATGGAAGCCGAAGATCTCCAACACTTAAAGTTCATGAAATTGGCGATAGCCCTCTCAAAGAAAAATATTAAAAAATCTTTGGGCGGTCCGTTTGGCGCTGTAATTGTCAGGAATGGCGAAGTGATAGCAAGGAGTGTGAATAAAGTTACAGACACATTTGATCCTACAGCTCATGCAGAAATTTCGGCCATTCGAATTGCATCTAAAAAACTCAGGAACTTCGATTTAAGCGATTGCGTAATCTATTCAAGCTGCGAGCCCTGTCCCATGTGCCTGGGAGCAATCTATTGGTCGAGGATCTCTAAAATCTATTACGCTAACACAAGATACGACGCAGCCGATTTAGGGTTCGATGATAAATTTATTTATGACGAACTTGATTTGCCGGCAGAAAAAAGAAAGCTGGCGGCTGTTCAGCTGTTAAGGAACCAGGCTTTGGAAGTATTCAAAGAATGGCAAAAATCGGGACTGAAAATCTTGTACTAGCCTCGCTTTTTGCTTAAAAATCGTTCTAATAATGCCTCTCTTTTTGATTTCGAAACCGGCACTGTGCTTTTATCTTTCATCAGCAGATAACCTCCATCGCCTCTGATAAATGATTCTACATGCTCTAGATTAACCAGATGCGACTGATGAACACGGAAAAAGCCGAGTTCTCTGAGCATTGATTCGTAATCTCCCAAGGTCTGGGAAACAAGCATTTCCTTTTTTCCTGAAAGAAAAAAGCGTGTATAATTACTCTCCCCTTGGCACCTTAAAATCTCTTCTACGGGAATAAATTCTATCCTTCCCGAGCTTGCCAAAGCCAGTCGTCGCGGTTTACTACGACTGCTGTTATCTATTAAGTTCCTAAGGCGAAGGTTCTCGGCCTTTTGAGAAGCTTTTAGTCGGGCTTTATTGATGGCAACTTCAAGGTCGGCTTTATTTACAGGTTTAAGAAGATAATCCAGTGCCGAAAACTTGATAGCATTAAGTGCATAGCGATCAAAAGCGGTAACAAAAATTACTTCAAAATTAATCTCCGTTAAGCTTTCCAGAAATTCAAAGCCTGAACCGCCGGGCATCTGTATATCAAGAAATACCAGATCCGGCTTCAGGCTAATAATGATTTTGAAGCCCTCGATAGCACTCTGGGCAGTTCCTGCCACATGAATATCTGCAAAATTATCCACTATTAAATTCTTCAGATATTCCAGATTCTTTTTTTCGTCGTCAATTATTATAACTTTAATCATCTTATTAAACAAACGGAGGTATTTTTATCTGAACACATGAACCTGTTGAATAGGTGTGAGAGTTTGTAAATCTCAACTCAAAATCTTCCCTGTAAATCAACTTTAGCTTCTCCCTCATTAATTTTATCCCCATACTTTTCTTCTTGGTAAGGCTTTCGGCAGCGTTAAAGCCGGGTCCGTTATCTTCAATTGTAAACAAAATTTGTGACTCAATTTCCTCAACACGAATGGTTAATCTTCCGTCGTCGCCCTTGCTGCTTATCCCGTGAACGATAGCGTTTTCTACATATGGCTGCAGAAACATAGCAGGGACGGTAGTAGTGTACACATCAATATTCGGGGAGATAACAACCTCGTATTGAAAAGAAAACCTTAACTGCTCCAACAACATATATCTTTCTATAAACTCAATTTCTTCAGCAAGACTTACAGTGCCCGATTCGGAGTTATTAAGCACCGCCCGCATCATCACAGAAAGATTAGATAAATATTCTGCCGCGCTATCTTTCTTGCCTGAATTTATAAGGCACAAAATTGAGTTCATGGTATTGAATAAAAAATGCGGATTAAGTTGTGAACGAATGGCTTTAAGTTCAATTTCAGCGATACGTTTTTTTTCCAGATCCTTTAACCTGATTCTCTTGAGCTGCCATTTAACAACCAGATAGGAACAAACCACTGTTAATCCCACGACTACTAAAGCAGTTAATCCCCAGCGTTTAAGCTGAGGAGTTATTAGACTGATTTGACGATTTGAAAACTTTTTGAGTTCTGGCTGGAGGTATTCTTTTATGGCCAAACCTCGTTCACTCATCATATTCGTGGGTATTACATACGTCTTAAATATTGCACCCTTTTCATCTATCATGAAGAAAGTTTCCTGTAATCGATCCTCCTGGAGTTTCTCTTTAAACAAGATTAAATCAGAATCATTTTCCTGTGCTGTCCATATATGAATTCCTTTCGGAAATTTTTCAGCTTTTTTACGCCACATATCAGCTCTGTGCCCATCATACACGTACACGAAATCTATACCTGGGTAAAAAGAATGTAGTTTGTTTAATGAATCAATCATCGGTTCGAATATCTTTTCATTGCCCTGATACTCTGAAACAAAGTGTATCATTACCTTTTTGCCTCGTAAATCCTTTATTGAAACCTTCTTATTATTCAAATTGGTAGCGGTGAAATCAGGAAATATTTTTCCGGGTGCAAGACTTGCTTTAATTTCATAAAAAAACTTAATCACCCCTACACCTCCATCAGGATAGGTCTTTATAAATTCTTCATACTTGGTATGGTAGATCAGGTCACTTTTTCCGAGACCCGATCCTTTCATCAATGCATTTCCTGTAGTGATATAGTGTGGAAAGCTACCAAAGGCATAAGGAATATAATTCAGCTCAAAAATATCATTCTCATCAGAGTCGTTCCAAACAGTAAAACCATGTGAACCCCGGCCAAAACGCAGCAATATTGCAAAATAATCATCAATAAATCTAACATATTCGCCATTTGAAATATACATAACGTCGGGATCATATAACATATCTCCAGTAATAAGCCCCGCAGCATTCTGAGCATCTAAACCTTGGTGTTTCACGTTTAAATACCTTAAATAATATGACGCTGCAGAATATTTGTAGCTCTTATAAAGTAAGGAGTAAAGTTTTGGATTAATCTTTGACTGATCGGCATTCAGTTCATTATATGTTTTTGAAAGCATGTCTTTAACCGATCCTACAAAATGCGTCTGATCGCTTAAATCTTCCTGCGAATAATTAAAGTCATGATTGAAAAAAGGATGCTCGCCGATGAATTTATTCAAATACCGATTTTCATCGGCAAGAGACCCGGAAAACCGCACTGGTGAATTATTAGCTGGCATCACATGGATGGTTTCGCCTGGTTCTATATATACCCATGCTCCAGTTAAATGTTCTTTAATAATAGACGGCTTTTCGATAACGGGCTGTAAAATTCCTTTTCCCGGCACCATTTCTTTGAAGTTAAAGAAACTCTTGAGCATCAGTTTTTCCATAAAGTAAAACTTCCTCTTAGCGTCGTAATTAATATGGATAGTTGCAGTATCTGTGGATAGTTTTGAGAATGAAAAAATATGCTTTCTTCCTAATGGTGATAAATTGATTGTTCCGTCCAAATTTCCATTTCGAGATACAAACACTGTATCAGTTCTGGTTTTATGAACAAGCTTTAAGAAGGAATGCTTTGGCGATTTTTGGATGAAAGTTATGTACTGGATTGCTTTAAAGATCTGATTAATGTCAGATGTTTTCCCTGTTTGTAACCTTAGACTACCCGGCTTCCATGTACTCCTATTATTTGTCGGATAAAATAACTGAAGAATTTGATGGCGTTCGAATAATATACTCTTTACTTCTGACTTAAAATAATCATACTGAATGCTCCTCCCCTTTATTGATGAAGGCAGGCTTTCCCAAAGCATGTCGTGGAACTTTAAAGACGCTTTATAATCCTGAGCATCCATAGCCAATTTTCCCTGCGTATTTATTGTTCCACCAAACTCGTATCCTATAAGTTTATTTCTGTAGTCTGACTTGTTTAATGCCACAGGAAATTTAGAATCATATACTTCATACCCCAGAGAAGATTGTTTGTATTCGAGCAACCTGGTAATTTTTACTCTGCATTTAAAAAGTCTCTCATTTAATCGGTCGGATATACTCACCAGATACCAAACTCTACTTTGATAAGGGTACTGCGTCGGGTTAAAATACGCCGAAGAACCCGAAATGGCACATTCCATGCTATACCTCTCCCCTTTTTTAAATTTAAGGCCGTGCATACCAACGACTTGCGCATTTGAAACGCTTAATAAAACGAGCAATAGTAAGGAAAGGAAATACTGTTTAATCATGTTTGTTTTTGGCCATACTAATGCAGCGCCTTTATAAAGGTGGATATGAAATATGGAATTTACTTAGGCAAATGAGTATAAGCCGCGAGATTTTGAGTAAAGGCTTCTTTTCATTGAGGCAACAATAATCAATATCTTAATCATCGAAAAAACTATCCGGTGTAACAGAATCTTCGTCCATTAAACCATCGATATCCCTTCGCTCTTTTTTTGTTGGCCTACCGGCGCCCCTGTCTCGACTTAAAAGTGGGGCATGAAAAACAGATCTGTAAGCATGCGTCTTTTCTATCGGCGTTACATCTTCATAAAAATTCACCGCCTTTTTTGCATCAACCCTGTTAAAAAGAAGATCTGTAACTTTTATTTCCCTTCTCTCTATCCCTTTTGATACAAAATATACTTCGCCCGGCTTAACTTCATGAGAGGCTTTAACGTTATTTCCCTGAAGTTTTACCCTTCCTGCCTTACAAGCCTCTGTAGCCAGAGTCCTTGTTTTGAATACTCTTATCGCCCAAAGATATTTGTCAATTCGTAATCTCTCTTTTTCTGCCATTTTACTGAAAATGAATCGGATTTTATCTACTGAAAATATTAAGGCAAATTAACTCACAATAATCATAAATTTCTATTTCCGGTATTGAAAATACAGGCTGCTCGTCAAACTGTTTGAAACAGTTTCTAACATCGCCCAGGGGCATTATATGCCCAATTCTGAAACATCAAAAAAGATTTAAGCTCAATCATTCGACATTTATCTTCAGAAAACCTTTATTTTGCGGAAAATTCTTTATAAATGATACCTGAATTAAAAAAGAAAGTTGAAGAAGCTTGGGATGACCGAAACCTTCTAAACTTTAAGGAATATGCAGACACAATAGAAAATGTAATTCTGTTACTTGACAAAGGAGAAATAAGAGTTGCTGAACCAATTGGTACCCGCTGGCATGTAAACGACTGGATTAAGAAAGCTGTGATTTTATATTTCCCTATCCGTCAAATGGAAGAAATCAAGGTTGGGCCTTTTGTTTTTCATGACAAAATGAAATTAAAAACCAACTTTCAGGAACTTGGAGTTCGCGTGGTTCCACAAGCCACTGCCCGCTACGGCGCATATCTTGCAAAAGGGGTAATCATGATGCCATCATACGTAAACATTGGTGCATATGTAGACGAGGGCACCATGGTTGATACATGGGCAACTGTTGGCTCTTGTGCTCAGATCGGTAAGAACGTACATTTAAGCGGTGGTGTTGGAATCGGCGGTGTGTTAGAACCCGTTCAGGCTGCACCCGTTATTATAGAGGACAATTGTTTTATTGGTTCAAGGGCAATTGTGGTAGAAGGCGTTCGGGTGGAAACTGAAGCTGTTTTAGGTGCAAATGTATGCCTTACAGCGTCAACTAAAATTATTGATGTTACGGGCGAAACCCCGATAGAATATAAGGGAATTGTTCCGGCACGCTCGGTTGTAATTCCTGGTTCATATACAAAAAGCTTTCCTTCCGGCGATTACCAGGTGCCTTGCGCTTTAATCATTGGACAGCGCAAAGCCTCGACAGACAAAAAAACTTCGCTAAACGATGCTTTACGCGAGCATAATGTAGCTGTTTAAGAAGCATAAGTAGAAGGTCCTTTAATTCGGGACCTTCCACTTTTCAAAAATCCTTTTTTACTTTTCTCCCCTCACCTCATTTCTTTTTCACATTTCATCACTTTTTACCTTTCACCTTTTACCCCCTTTTCCTCTTTCACCTTTTACCTTTATCTAGTACCTTTACAGGATGCAAATCGGTTTTGATGGGAAACGAGTAGTTCAGAATTTTACCGGCTTAGGTAACTACAGCAGGTTTGTTTTGAATTTACTTACGCGACATTACCCTGAAAATGAATACATTGTATATTCTTCAAAAAAACCTTCTGATAATTTAAAAATTCCATCTGGTATAAAGTTCCATCATCCAGCCTCCTATCAACTATCATTCTTGTGGCGCACTTATGGCATCGTAAAAGACTTAAAAAACCATAAGATCGATTTATATCATGGCCTAAGTAACGAATTACCTTTAGGAATTGTATCCTCAAAAATACCGTCGGTTGTAACGGTTCACGATTTAATATTCTTGCGGTTCCCTGATTTTTATCCGCTCATTGACAGAACAATTTATCGTTATAAATTTAAATTTGCCTGCAAAAACGCCAGCAGAATTATCGCAGTGAGCGAGCAAACTAAAAAAGATATTATTAAATATTTCAATGTTTCCGAAGATAAAATTGATGTAGTTTATCAAGGCTGTAACACCACTTTTCAGCAAGCTGTTTCAGAGGACCTTAAGTTAAGAATTCGAGAAAAATACGCTTTACCCCAGCAGTATCTGTTACAAGTTGGAACGATCGAAGAACGCAAAAATCTCATGCTCACTGTAAAGGCATTAAAAGCAATCCCTGGTGAAGTCAAGTTGGTTGTTGTCGGTAAGCAAACAGAATATGCTAAGGAAATTAAAGAATACATTTTCAACCATGGACTCGATAACAGAGTGCTGTTTATATCTAACGTCCCTTTAGAAGATCTGCCGGCGATTTACCAGCAAGCGAAAATCTTCGTGTATCCATCTCAATTTGAGGGATTTGGAATACCGATAATTGAAGCGTTATATTCGGGAGTTCCGGTAATTGCGGCTACAGGTTCTTGTCTTGAAGAAGCTGGTGGGCCAGGAAGTTGTTATATTCATCCCAAAGATGATATACAGCTGGCCTGGACAATCAATATGATTTTAAATAATCCTGAAAAATGCACTGAAATGATTAATTCCGGCTATGATCATGTAATTAAATTTTCCGAACAACAACTGGCATCCAATCTTATGACGGTTTATGAAAAGGTTTTAAACAATGCTTAAAGAAGAAATAGAAAAAGCACTTGAAATAATTAAAGCAGGCGGCATTATTCTTTATCCAACCGACACCGTTTGGGGGATAGGCTGTGACGCGACAAATGAAATTGCAGTTGAGAAAGTGATAAACCTTAAAGGACGGGCGGAAAACAAAAGTTTGATCATACTTTTGGATAATGAAAACCGCATAGAAAGTTATGTTTCTGAGGTTCCTGAAATTGCATACGACCTAATAGAATATGCAGAAAACCCGCTCACTATTGTTTTTTCAGGAGCTAAAAATCTTGCCTCAAATGTAAAAAACCAAGATAACAGCATTGGTATACGCATTGTAAAGCACCCTTTTTGCCAGCAATTGATTCAACGCTTCAGAAAGCCGATAGTCTCTACATCCGCTAACATAAGCGGGAATCCTACGCCCAAAAACTTCCATGAAATATCCGAAGAAATAATCAACGGAGTAGATTACGTAGTAAATTTTGAACAAGAAGACCTAACTCAAAAAAAACCTTCAACTATAATGAAACTGGAAGCCGACGGGCGATTTAATTTCATCAGAAAATAAAGAAATTCCCTAATTGGTTTCAGCTTTAGTAAAATAGAGTATTTTTGCATCCCGGCATTAATAAAAAAAGCCTTCCTGGTATAATCAGGATAAAATAATTCATGACACAACACCTCCAACACCCGGTATTTAAAAAGCTAGGCGCCTTAGCCGATCAAATGAATACAGAGGTATTTGTGATCGGAGGTTTTGTCCGCGACATTTTTTTAAACCGTCCGTCTAAAGATATCGACATTCTAATAATAGGGAACGGTATCGAATTTGCCGAAGCTGCATCTGTCGCTTTAAAAAGCCAGGTTTCGGTATTCAAAAATTTCGGCACAGCAATGCTTCGGTATAAGGATCTGGAAATTGAATTTGTTGGTGCCCGAAAAGAATCTTATCGCGCAGACTCCAGGAAACCGCTTGTGGAAGACGGAACACTCGAGGATGATCAAAAACGCAGAGATTTTACAATCAACGCAATGGCGATCAGCCTCAATCAAAGCAGATTCGGAGAACTTCTGGATCCGTTTCACGGCATAGAAGACCTTACAAACAAGCTTATACGTACTCCGCTTGACCCCTTAGAAACTTTTTCTGACGATCCTTTACGGATGATGCGTGCAATCCGCTTTGCGAGTCAGTTAAACTTCAATATCGACCCGATTGCAATCGAAGCTATTAAACAAACAAAAGAGCGTATCGCAATAGTTTCTAAAGAGCGCATCACCGATGAATTAAATAAAATCATCCTTTCACCAAAACCCTCTGCAGGCTTTAAATACTTATTCGATACAGGTCTGTTACACCACATATTTCCACAGATGGTAGATTTGTATGGTGTGGAGTATATAAATGGGAAAGGGCATAAAGATAATTTTTATCACACCCTGGAGGTACTCGATAACATTTCGGAAGTTACTGATGATCTTTGGCTAAGGTGGGCCGCAATTTTACACGACATTGCAAAACCTCCTACCAAACGTTTTGAACCATCGCACGGATGGACCTTTCATGGCCATGAAGACAAAGGAGCGAGAATGGTTCCCAAGATTTTCGCCCAGTTAAAATTACCTTTAAACGACCGAATGAAATTTGTGCAAAAACTTGTACAGTTACATTTAAGACCAATAGTTTTAGCTCAGGAGGTGGTAACAGATTCTGCGGTACGAAGATTGCTGTTTGATGCTGGCGAGGATATTGAAAGCTTAATGTTGTTATGCCATGCGGACGTGACAACTAAAAACGATTACAAAAAGAAAAAATATCGTCAAAACTTTGAACTTGTAAAACAGAAATTAAAAGACGTTGAAGAACGTGATAAGATCAGAAATTGGCAACCACCGATTAGTGGCGAAGATATTATGGAAACCTTTAAAATACCCGCCGGACGTGAAGTTGGGATAATTAAAAACCAAATAAGAGAGGCCATATTAGAGGGTGAAATAAATAACTCAAGGGAGGAAGCTTTAAATTTCATGATAAAAAAAGCTAAAGATCTGGGTTTAGAACCTTTTATAAATTTTAAACAACCTTAATCAAACTTTATTAGTAAAAGGGCGTTATCGTTACGCCAAATTATTAGAACCAAAATTAAAAAACATGGCTATTTATAGATTCAAAGTATCCTTTGAAGATTACGATGATGTGATTAGAGAGATCGATATAAAATCGACTCAAACATTTGAGGACCTGCATTCTGCTATTCATCGTACTACCGGTTATAATCCTGAAAAATCATCGTCATTTTATGTAAGCAATGATCACTGGATAAAAGCCGAGGAAATAGCATTTTTACCCAATCAACGAAAATCCGATGCAGGTGTAGCTTTAATGAACGGCACCAAACTTTATAAATTCATAGACGATCCGCATCAGAAGTTCTACTACACGTATAATTTTGAACGCCCATACGATTTTCATGTCGAGTTGATCAAAATCCTTGACGAAGAAAAAGGCAAAGAATACCCTGTTACAGTACGTAGCTTTGGCGAGGCTCCTAAACCTCCCGGCAGTGTGATAATACCGGTTGAGACAGACGACGAAGGAGAATTTGATTTCCTTAATGATCTTGAAGAACCGGAGGAAGAAGACATCATTTCAATAGGTGTTGGAGAGGATGATCTTGGGGACGGCTTAGTGGTATCAAAACATCATGACGAAGTAGAGGAAGAGGAAAAAGATGATGTCATGGATGAGTTTGCGGATAACGAAAACTTAGACGCAGATGAATATGATAGTAAAGACGATTATTAGTATCACTCAAAAAATTCAATCGGCTATCAGAACTGATAGCCGATTGTCTATACTTAAATCGCCCAAATGCCCTGATTTTTAGATCCTCTCTAAAAATAACCTTCTAAAATCAGCCCATAAAATCTCAAAGCAGAACAATGTCCGATAAAGTGCTAATTGTAATTGCAGGTCCCACAGCAATTGGTAAAACAGAGCTTGCAATTAAAATTGCCAGGCATTTTAGAACGGAGATAGTTTCGGCCGACTCCCGTCAGTTTTACAAAGAGATGGAAATTGGCACCGCAAAACCTTCTGCCGAAGAGCTAGCTGCAGTTAAACATCATTTTATAAATTCTATTTCAATTAGCGATGATTATTCTGTAGGTAATTTTGAAAAGCAAGGACTGGAAACACTTGAAGGAATATTCGAAAACAACAAATTTGCAGTACTTGCAGGCGGATCGGGACTTTTTATCAAAGCCATCACTGAAGGATTTGACATCTTGCCCAAAGCAGACCCCCAAATTCGTGCCGAGCTTAATCAATTATTCGAGAATGAAGGGATTAAACCTTTACAGGATAAATTAAATCTCGTCGATCCTGAATATTATAAAGAAGTTGATCTGAATAATCCACAACGGATAATCCGGGCCCTCGAAGTTTCTATTTCTTCTGGAAAACCATTTTCATCTTTCCGTACAAAACATCAGTCAAAGAGGCCCTTCAAAACAATCAAAATCGGGCTGAACATCAATCGTGAAGATCTATATAATCGCATTAATTTTCGTGTAGACCAAATGGTTAAAGCAGGCTTATTTGAGGAGGTTAAGACTTTGCTTCCCTATCGATCTCTAAATGCATTGAATACAGTTGGCTATTCAGAGATTTTTGATGCATTTGATAAAAAACTATCCTTTGATCAGGCGATAGAAAACATTAAACAAAACACCCGCCGGTTTGCGAAAAGACAGTTGACCTGGTTCAGAAAAGATCCCGAGATCAATTGGTTTCAGCCACAACAGTTTGATGAAATAATAAAGCTGATCTCATCAATCTCTCCAGAATCTTAGATCTCCAGAAGAAGATAAAACTGCCTGCTGTAAAGGAGCTTATTTTTGTGATAAATCTCAAGCTGCCAAATACCTGGTTTAACTTCATAATTATAGTCTAATCCATAGCTCTGATACCACAACTGATTTGTATAATAACCTGCCGGAAAGCTTATCTGATGAAAGTTTTTACCATTATTATTTGTCATCACTGATGGAAACTTCCAAACTACAGTTAGCGGAACATAGATGTTTGCTTTTGATTCCATAATAAACTCAGCGCCAAAGTTTACATTTAGCTTTGCAGGAATGGTGTCGGTAATTTCTGTAAAAGAAAGATTGTCGATTATCCCAAATGTTCCGGAAGGAGAATTCGGATTAGAATATGATCCAATTTTTTCCGCCGAAATCCTTCCAAATCTGGTATCCTTCAGGATGAACGAGGTACTGTCATCTATTTGCCTGTTCGCTTGAGAGTAGGCACTTGCCTGGCTGATCCAAATAATGACTGCAACGCATAAATGTTTGAACATAGGAGAGATGATGCTTTTTTGTACAAAAACTTTAGTTCTGATTTCGTCAGCATGCAGATCACACCCGTCAAAACCCAATCGCTGCATTAAACCCACAAGGCAGGGCCAACTTGTTTGCTACAGTTCCTTAGGCCTGAGCAGTGGGCCCGCCAAAATTCATAGGCAAACTCCCCTCTTCCATCACCTTAATCCGGCCATTAACCGATTCAAACTTTTCGATGTTATCATCCAGAGCACGTGCAAGTCGCTTAGCATGTTCAGGAGTTAAAATTATTCTTGATTTAACACGTGCTTTGGGCACACCCGGCATAACCCGTATAAAATCGAGTACAAACTCGGTATTGGAGTGGGTGATAATTGCCAGATTTGAATATATACCTTCAGCTATCTCCTCAGATAACTCTATGTTTAATTGTCCGTCTAAATTTTGCTCTTCCATGTCGTAAAAATAAAAAAAGTCCTCTCTGAAAAGAGAGGACTTGGAAATAAGTTTTAATATTATTAAAAAGCTTACGCTTCTTCTTCAACAACTTCTTCCTTAGAAGCCATTAACTTATCGTATTCTTCCTGAGAACCAACTATAATACGCTCATAGCTACGTAATCCGGTTCCTGATGGAATCAAGTGACCAACGATTACATTCTCTTTCAAGCCTAACAAGTTATCGCGTTTACCATGGATAGCAGCCTCGTTCAATACTTTTGTAGTTTCCTGGAAGGAAGCTGCAGAAATGAACGATTTAGTACCTAGCGATGCACGTGTGATTCCTTGTAATACCTGACTTGATGTCGCAGGAATAGCATCACGAGCTTCTACTAAACGCATATCTTTACGCTTAAGCATCGAGTTTTCGTCTCTCAGCTTACGAAGAGTGATAATCTGTCCGGCATTAAGATTCGTAGAATCTCCCGGATCAACAACCACTTTCTTATCGTAAATCTCATCATTCTCAACCATGAAGTCCCAACGTGCGATTGCGTCTTTTTCAAGGAAACGAGTATCTCCCGGATCCTCAATAAGCACTTTCTGCATCATTTGGTGAACGATAACCTCGAAGTGTTTATCGTTAATCTTCACACCCTGTAAACGGTATACTTCCTGAATTCCATTAACCAGGTACTCCTGAACTGCCGCAGGACCTTTAATTGCAAGGATATCCGCAGGAGAAATAGAACCATCAGATAATGGCATACCAGCTTTAACAAAGTCATTATCCTGTACAAGGATGTGCTTAGAAAGAGGAACCAGATATTTCTTGATCTGACCATCTCTGGACTCGATAGAAATTTCACGGTTACCACGTTTAACGCCGCCTAAGGTTACAACTCCGTCAATTTCGGTTACAACAGCAGGGTTTGATGGGTTACGTGCCTCAAATAACTCAGTTACTCGAGGAAGACCACCCGTGATATCACGTGTTTTTCCTGTTGAACGAGGAATCTTCGCGATAACTTCACCCATTTTAACTTTTGCACCTTCATCTATGGAAATGTGAGCACCTACCGGGATATTGTATCCCTTAACAGTGCTACCTGTATTATCCATGATTTTGATAACCGGATTTTTAGTTTTATCCCTGGTATCGATAATTACTTTCTCTTTGTGACCAGTTTGCTCATCTGACTCTTCGCGGAAGGTTACACCTTCTACTACAGCTTCAAACTCGATTTTACCGGTAAACTCGGATATAATTACCGCGTTGTATGGATCCCAGCTACAGATCTTATCACCTTTAGATACCTTATCACCTTCTTTAACGAATAGATAAGAACCATAAGGAATATTGTTAGTAACGATTACACGACCACTGTTTGGCTCGATAATACGGAACTCACCTGAACGTCCTAATACTACGTCAACAGGACCTTCTTCAATTTCGTAAGGAACAGTTCTGATGTTTTCGAATTCAATAACACCTTCAAATTTCGCGTTGATGTATGACTCTGCAGCAATGTTAGATGCAGTACCACCCACGTGGAATGTACGAAGCGTTAACTGTGTTCCCGGCTCACCGATCGACTGCGCAGCAATTACACCAACTGCCTCACCTGCCTGAACGCGTTTACCAGTTGCAAGGTTACGTCCGTAACATAGAGCACAAACTCCACGTTGACTTTCGCAAGCCAGAACGGATCGAATTTCAATTCCTTCTAATGGTGAATTTTCAATTCGTGTTGCAATCTCTTCAGTTATATCCTGACCAGCTGAAACCAGCAATTCATTACTAATCGGGTCAAAAACATCGTGTAATGTTGTTCTACCAAGAATTCTGTCAAATAACGGCTCAACAATATCCTCGTTATCTTTCAGTGCTGTTGTGAATATGCCTCTTAACGTACCGCAATCTGTTTCACCCACGATCATATCCTGTGCAACGTCATGTAAACGACGAGTTAAGTAACCAGCATCCGCTGTCTTTAACGCCGTATCCGCAAGACCTTTACGAGCACCGTGAGTAGAGATAAAGTACTCTAATACTGACAAACCTTCTTTAAAGTTTGAAAGAATCGGGTTTTCAATAATCTCACCACCAGAACCTGATTTTTGTGGTTTCGCCATCAATCCACGCATTCCGCATAGCTGACGAATCTGCTCTTTAGAACCACGTGCTCCGGAATCAAGCATCATATACACTGAGTTGAAGCCTTGATTATCTGAAGATAAAATCTCCATTACATTAGCGGTCAACTTGTTATTGATACGAGTCCAGATATCGATAATCTGATTGTAACGCTCGTTATTAGTAATGAAACCCATGTTATAGTTGCTCATTACCTCGGCTACTTCGTTAGAAGCTTGCTCGATCAATTTAACTTTAGAATCAGGAATATTCAAATCCTGTAAGTTAAACGACAAACCACCTCTGAAAGCCATTTGGAAACCTAATTCCTTAATATCATCAAGGAACTGGGCCGCACGAGCCATACCAGTGTTCTTAACAACTTCACCAATAATATCACGAAGTGATTTTTTGGTTAAAAGTTCATTGATATAACCCACTTCTTCCGGAACGTGCTGATTAAACAATACACGTCCTACAGTAGTATCAATTATCTTGCTAACGATAGTTCCGTCTTTCTCTTTCACCTTAGCCTTAACCTTAATGAAAGCATGCAGATCAATCATTTTCTCATTGTAAGCAATAAGAACTTCTTCTGCAGAATAGAAAGTTAAACCTTCTCCTTTAACAACACGTCCGGCATCAGTTTTACGGCCTTTAGTAATATAATAAAGACCCAAAACCATATCCTGTGAAGGAACTGTAATTGGAGTACCGTTTGCAGGGTTCAAAATATTGTGAGATGCAAGCATCAACACTTGTGCTTCAAGGATCGCAGCCTGGCCTAGTGGTACGTGTACCGCCATCTGGTCACCGTCAAAATCCGCGTTGAATGCTGTACACACTAATGGGTGTAACTGGATTGCCTTTCCTTCAATTAATTTGGGCTGGAAAGACTGGATACCTAATCTGTGTAACGTAGGGGCACGATTCAGTAATACCGGGTGTCCTTTCAATACATTTTCCAGAATATCCCAAACAATTGGGTCTTTACGGTCAACGATTTTCTTAGCCGATTTAACCGTTTTCACTACTCCCCTTTCAATCATCTTACGAATAATGAATGGTTTGAATAGCTCAGCAGCCATATCTTTAGGCAAACCGCACTCATGCAATTTTAAGTTCGGTCCAACAACAATTACCGAACGTGCCGAATAATCAACACGTTTACCTAGTAAGTTTTGACGGAAACGACCTTGTTTACCTTTAAGAATATCTGAAAGAGATTTTAATGCACGGTTACCTTCAGTTTTAACAGCGTTCACTTTACGTGAATTGTCAAATAGTGAATCTACCGCTTCCTGAAGCATACGTTTTTCGTTACGTAAGATTACTTCCGGAGCTTTAATCTCGATAAGTCTTTTCAGACGATTATTACGAATAATTACACGACGGTATAAATCGTTCAAATCCGAAGTAGCGAAACGACCACCCTCCAAAGGAACTAACGGGCGTAATTCTGGTGGAATTACAGGAACGATCTTAACGATCATCCACTCCGGATGATTTTCGATGTTCGCACGAGAACCACGGAACGCTTCAACAACCTGAAGACGCTTTAACGCTTCGTTTTTACGTTGCTGAGAAGTTTCGTTTGCTGCCTGGTGACGTAAGTCGTATGACAACTGATCCAGATCAAGGCGTTTTAACAACTCCTCTAGAGCATCAGCACCCATTTTAGCAACAAATTTCTGAGGATCTTTATCGTCCAAATACTGGTTTTCTTTTGGTAAAGTATCCAGAATATCAAGATATTCCTCCTCTGTTAAGAAATCCATCTTAGCAATTCCATCAGCTTCTTTCAAACCTGGCTGGATAACTACATAACGCTCGTAGTAAATAATAAGATCCAGCTTTTTGGTAGGAAGACCTAACAAATAACCAATCTTATTAGGAAGAGAACGGAAGTACCAGATATGCGCAACCGGAACAACAAGATTAATGTGTCCCATACGCTCACGACGTACTTTTTTCTCAGTTACCTCAACGCCGCAACGGTCACACACGATTCCTTTGTAACGGATACGTTTGTATTTTCCGCAATGGCATTCGAAATCCTTCACCGGACCGAAAATTCTTTCGCAGAATAAACCATCACGCTCAGGTTTGTAGGTCCTGTAGTTGATAGTTTCCGGTTTTAAAACTTCACCGCTCGAACGCTCCAGGATAGACTCAGGAGAAGCCAAACTAATGGTAATACTGGTGAAGTTACTTTTGATTTTATTATCTTTCTTGTAAGACATATCTCTTTGTTTAGAGTATCAAGTATCGGGTATCAAGTATCAAGATCTGGTCTTGCTACTTGATACTTTTTACTTTATACTATTTAGTCTAATGTGATTTCCAATCCTAAACCTCTTAACTCATGAACCAATACGTTGAATGATTCAGGAACTGAAGGCGTTGGCAAGGTCTCACCTTTAACAATCGCTTCGTATGTTTTTGCACGACCAACAACATCATCAGACTTAACCGTTAAGATTTCCTGAAGAATGTTAGCTGCACCGAATGCCTCAAGTGCCCAAACCTCCATCTCACCAAAACGCTGACCACCGAACTGAGCTTTACCACCCAGAGGCTGTTGTGTAATTAATGAATATGGTCCGATTGAACGTGCGTGCATCTTGTCATCAACCATGTGACCCAATTTCAGCATGTAAATAATACCTACTGTCGTTGGTTGGTCGAAACGCTCGCCTGTTAAGCCATTATATAAATATGTTCTTCCAGATGCTGGCACGCCTGCTTTAGCAACCCACTCTTCCACTTCTTCATGGGTAGCCCCGTCAAAGATTGGAGTAGCAAATTTAATACCAAGCTCTTTACCTGCCCAACCTAATACAGTTTCGTAAATCTGTCCAAGGTTCATACGAGAAGGTACACCCAGTGGGTTAAGAACGATATCAACCGGAGTTCCGTCTTCAAGGAATGGCATATCCTCATCACGAACAATACGAGCAACAATACCTTTGTTTCCGTGACGTCCGGCCATTTTATCACCCACTTTCAGCTTACGCTTCTTAGCAATGTATACTTTAGCCATCTGAACAATACCTGATGGAAGCTCATCTCCAACACTGATTGCGAATTTATCACGTTTGTAAGCACCAAGCTCTTCGTTAAGCTTAATGTTATAGTTGTGAAGCAATTGCTTAATCAGCTCGTTTTTGTCCTCATCAGTTGTCCATTTTGTTGGATTAATGTTTGCGAACTCAAGTTCAGCAAGCATTTTCTGAGTAAACTTAGCACCTTTAGGTAAAAGTAACTCTCTGTAAACATTGAAAACACCCTGAGAAGTTTTACCATTCACTATCGTGAAAAGTTTATCAATAAGGCTATCTCTTAATTGTTTAACTGCTCTGAAATGGTTTGCATCCAGTTTCTCTAACGCGGCTTTTTCTTCTGCCTTAGTAGTTTTCTTTGCACGTGAGAATAATTTAGTATCGATAACAACACCGCCTATTGAAGGAGGAGTTTTTAAAGATGCATCCTTAACATCACCTGCTTTATCACCAAAGATCGCACGAAGAAGTTTTTCTTCCGGTGAAGGATCAGATTCTCCTTTCGGAGTGATCTTACCAATTAAAATGTCACCTTCTTTAACTTCAGCACCAACACGGATAATACCGTTTTCATCAAGGTCTTTAGTAGCCTCTTCAGAAACGTTAGGAATATCCGGTGTTAATTCTTCTTCTCCGCGTTTAGTATCACGAACTTCTAATTCAAATTCTTCAATGTGAAGGGAAGTGAAGATATCCTGAGATACAACACGCTCAGATATTACAATCGCATCCTCAAAGTTGAAACCCTGCCAAGGCATGAATGCCACTTTAAGGTTTCTACCCAATGCCAATTCTCCATCCTGAGTCGCATATCCTTCGCAAAGAACTTGTCCTTTTTCAACTTTCTGACCTTTCTTAACAATCGGTTTCAAGTTGATACAAGTGCTCTGGTTAGTTTTCTTAAACTTAGTTAAGCGGTAAGATTTTGTTTCACCCTCGAAAGAAACTAATTTATCATCGTCATTTCTTTCGTAAGTGATACGGATTTCATTCGCATCAACATACTCAACAATACCAGTTCCTTCAGCATTAATCAATGTACGTGAATCACGGGCAACACGACCTTCAAGACCTGTACCTACAACCGGAGCTTCCGGACGTAACAATGGCACAGCCTGACGTTGCATGTTTGATCCCATCAATGCACGGTTAGCATCATCATGCTCCAGGAAAGGAATTAATGAAGCTGCGATAGACGTAATCTGATTCGGAGCAACGTCCATCAAATCCAGTCTGTCTGGCTCAATAATCGGGAAGTCACCCTCAAAACGTGCTTTCACATGTGAAGTCTCGAAATCTCCGTTATCGCTGTATTTAGCGTTCGCCTGTCCAATAGTTTTTCCTTCTTCATCTTCTGCAGAAAGGTAAATTACAGGCTCTTCAACAACTACACGTCCATTGTCTACCTTACGATAAGGTGTTTCGATGAAACCAAGGTTATTGATTTTAGCATGAACACAAAGCGATGAAATCAAACCAATGTTTGGTCCCTCCGGAGTTTCGATAGTACACAACCTACCGTAGTGGGTGTAGTGAACGTCACGAACCTCGAAACCAGCACGCTCTCTTGACAGACCGCCGGGACCTAAAGCTGAAAGACGACGCTTGTGCGTGATCTCCGCAAGAGGATTGGTTTGATCCATAAACTGCGATAACTGGTTAGTTCCGAAGAACGAGTTGATCACAGATGAAAGTGTACGTGCATTAATCAAATCAGTTGGAGTAAACACCTCGTTGTCACGGATGTTCATACGCTCACGGATTGTACGTGCCATACGTGCTAAACCTACACCGAACTGAGCATATAACTGCTCGCCCACTGTACGCACACGACGATTTGACAAGTGATCAATATCATCCACCTCTGCTTTAGAGTTGATTAATTTGATCAGATATTTTACAATCGCAATGATATCCTGTTTAGTTAAAACTTTGGTTTCAACCGGAGTACTTAACTTTAACTTACGATTGATTCTGTAACGACCTACATCACCTAAATCGTAACGTTTGTCTGAGAAGAATAAACGATCGATGATACCACGTGCAGTTTCCTCATCAGGTGGTTCAGCGTTACGTAACTGACGATAGATATGCTCTACCGCTTCTTTTTCAGAGTTAGAAGTATCTTTCTGTAATGTATTATATATAATTGAGTAATCAGCGTTGCTGGACGCATCATCCTTAGAAAGGATAACAGTTTTAACACCAGCATCAATGATCATATCGATATGGTCATCTTCTAAGATGGTTTCACGCTCAAGGATAATTTCGTTACGATCGATAGAAACTACTTCACCTGTATCTTCATCTACGAAATCTTCTACCCATTTCTTCAGAACCCTTGCTGCAAGCTTACGGCCAACGAATTTCTTCAGACCAGATTTGCTAACTTTAACTTCATCAGCAAGTTCGAATAACTCTAAGATATCTTTATCAGAGTCATATCCGATTGCACGAAGAAGCGTGGTAACCGGGAATTTTTTCTTACGATCGATGTAAGCATACATCACGTTATTAACGTCTGTTGCAAACTCAATCCAAGAACCTTTAAAAGGAATTACACGTGCCGAGTATAATTTGGTTCCGTTTGTATGACGGCTTTGGCCGAAGAACACACCTGGAGACCTGTGTAATTGGGATACAATAACACGTTCAGCACCATTAATTACAAATGTTCCTTTTGGAGTCATATAAGGAATAGTCCCTAAATAAACATCCTGAACAATAGTCTCAAAATCCTCATGCTCGGCATCGTTACATGATAAACGCAACTTAGCTTTTAACGGAACACTATGTGTTAAACCACGCTCAATACACTCCTGTATATCGTAACGCGGCGGATCAATAAAGTAATCAAGAAACTCCAAAACGAAGATGTTTCTTGAGTCAGAGATTGGGAAGTTTTCAGCAAACACTTTAAACAAACCTTCTGAATGACGGTTGTCTGAAGTGGTCTCCAATTGAAAAAATTCCCTGAAAGATTGCAATTGCACATCCAGGAAATCGGGATAATCGATCACGTGTTTGCTGGTCGCAAAATTTACTCTTTCGCTTTGATTTTTGTTTGCCAATGGATTAAGATTTTAGTTTAAAAAATAAACTGTGACTTATTTTGGATTATCCCCAATCTTGTAAGTCAAACAAAAATGGGTACAATACAAACAGCAATAGACCCCGGTGAAAACCGGAGTCTAAGGCTATTTTTTTATTGAGTTAAGATTACTTAATCTCAACAACAGCTCCTGCTTCTTCTAATTGTTTTTTCAAAGCTTCAGCTTCGTCTTTAGCAACACCAGCTTTTAATTCTTTAGGAGCGCCATCAACTAAATCTTTAGCTTCTTTCAAACCAAGACCTGTTAAATCTTTTACAAGTTTAACAACTGCTAACTTCTGACCACCAGCCTCTTTAAGGATAACGTCGAAAGAAGTTTTTTCTTCTGCAGCAGCAGCTTCGCCACCAGCAGCAGGTGCAGCAACTGCAACTGCAGCAGCAGCAGGCTCAATACCATACTCGTCTTTAAGGATCTGAGCTAATTCGTTAACTTCTTTTACTGTCAAGTTTACCAATTGATCAGCAAACGCTTTTAAATCTGCCATTATATTTAATTTTTAATTCAATACTTTTTTAAAATTACGGAACTTACAGGCGCCCGTTTTAACCTCTTTCTTGTAATGTTTTCACTAAACCTGCAATAGTATTTCCACCTGATTGTAGTGCAGAAATAACATTTTTAGCAGGCGACTGCAATAATCCAATGATCTCTCCAACAAGCTCTTCTCTCGATTTTAAACTTGCTAATGCTTCCAATTGATTATCGCCAACAAATACTGCTGTGTCAATGTAAGCACCTTTTAAAACTGGTTTATCACCACTTCTTCTAAGTTCTTTTATTAATTTTGCAGGAGCATTTGCTACTGTTGAAAACAGGATAGTTGATGAACCTTTCAATACACCGTCGAATTCTGAAGAATCCACTCCTGCAGCTTCCATCGCCTTACGAATAAGGGTATTTTTAGCTACCTGAAGAGAAATTCCGTTCTCAAAAAACTTACGACGGATATTGGTGATTTTAGCAACAGTTAGGTCTGAAGTGTCAGTAATATAAAAGTTACCGTACTCCTTGATCTGCTCAGTCAAAGCTTGAACAATCTCTTGTTTTTCTTCTTTTCTCATGATTAGATCCCCACTACTGATTTAGTTTCAACTTCGATTCCAGGAGACATAGTAGAAGAGATATGAATACTCTTGAAATACGTTCCTTTTGATGACGAAGGCTTTAATTTTGAAAGCGTTTGAAGAATTTCAACTGCGTTCTCATAAATCTTGTCAGCCGGGAAAGATACTTTCCCTATGGAAGTATGGATGATACCGGTTTTATCAACCTTGAAATCAATCTTACCGCCTTTAACATCCGTTACTGCTTTACCGATATCAGTAGTTACAGTACCAGATTTAGGATTTGGCATAAGGTTACGAGGACCTAAAATACGTCCAAGTCTACCTACTTTTGCCATAACACTAGGCATGGTGATAATGATATCAACATCTGTCCATCCACCTTCAATTTTGGCGATATACTCATCCAGACCCACGTAATCTGCACCCGCAGCTTTAGCTTCTTCTTCCTTGTCAGGAGTTACCAATGCTAAAACGCGAACAGTTTTACCTGTACCATGAGGTAATGTCGCGATACCACGTACCATTTGATTTGCTTTACGCGGATCTACGCCCAAACGAACGTCGATATCCACAGAAGCATCAAATTTTGTAGTGGTAATATCTTTTACAAGTGCAGACGCATCCTGTAAAGTATATGCTTTACCTACCTCAATTTTGGATAGTGCCTTTTTTTGATTTTTTGTTAATCTAGCCACTTTCTTAATTTGAATTAATTAATTCCAGGGAGCGTTACCACTAACGGTAATTCCCATACTGCGCGCTGTACCGGCAACCATTCTCATGGCAGACTCTACAGTAAATGCATTTAAGTCGGTCATTTTATCTTTAGCAATGGTTTCAACCTGTTCCCAGGAAACCTGAGCCACCTTTTTACGGTTAGGCTCTGCCGATCCACTCTTTAAACCTGTAACTTCCATTAACTGGATTGCAACCGGTGGAGTTTTGATAATAAAGTCGAATGACTTATCAGCGTAAACTGTAATTACAACTGGCAATACTTTGCCTGGCTTGTCTTGGGTACGTGCATTAAATTGCTTACAAAACTCCATGATGTTTACACCTTTAGCACCCAATGCAGGTCCTACCGGCGGAGACGGGTTTGCTGCCCCTCCCTTAATCTGTAATTTAATAAGCGCACTAACTTGTTTTGCCATTTTTGTTGATTATTTGATACTCAATGTTAGTTAGTTGGAAGCTGTGTAACATTTAAGGCTTTTGTGTTGTAAGTTGTACGTTATAAGTTGTAAGAACTCGTGCACAGCTTAACTATATATTTTCTGAGCTTCTAGTTGAGTATTGCAGATCCCGCAACTCACAACCTCCAACTCAAAACTTTTCTTACTCTTTCTCTACCTGCATGTAATTCAACTCCAATGGAGTACGGCGACCGAAGATTTTAACCATTACTTTTAGTTTTTTCTTCTCTTCGTTTACCTCTTCAATTACACCAGTAAAACCATTAAACGGACCATCCATTACTTTAACGTTCTCGCCTACGTAATATGGCACATTCATGACTTCTCCCTGCTGAGCCATTTCATCTACTTTTCCAAGTATACGATTTACCTCGGCCGGGCGTAAAGGAACAGCATTACCTTGCTTGTCTCCAAGAAAACCAATAACACTGTTTACATTTTTAATGATGTGTTCGAGCTCTCCGTCAAGATTAGCCTCTATCAGAACATAGCCCGGATAAAAATTCCGCTCTTTCGCGATTTTCTTCCCTTCACGCATCTGATAATACTTCTCCATAGGAATCAGTACCTGTGGTAACAAATGAGAAATTCCAAGACGATTAATCTCGGATTCGATATATTGTTTTACCTTTTTCTCTTTCCCACTTACAGCCCTAACTACATACCACTTCAATTGATCACTCATTGCGTTAACCATTAGCTACTGAATGATAAAATGTTTCTATTATAGTACGCACTCCATTATCCATTGCAAATATTAATAATGCTATGATAATTGAGGCCACCAGTACGATTACCGCAGAATTTTGCAATTCTGCCCATGTAGGCCAGGAGACCTTAGTGGTCATTTCATCGTACGATTCTTTTAAAAATTCTACTACTTTAGCCATTTTAAAGCTTTAGCACGGGAACAAGGATTCGAACCCTGATCAAAGGTTTTGGAGACCTCTATTCTACCATTGAACTATTCCCGTATCTCTATCTCTCCGAAAAGAAATAGATTTTGTTATTCAGTAACAAAGTACTTAGTAAAAAACTAAGTACTTTGAATGTATTTAAACCTATATCCAAAGCCCCTTTAGGGGGTTGGGGTTATGCTACGATTTCAGTTACCTGACCAGCACCTACTGTTCTACCACCTTCGCGGATAGCGAAACGTAAACCTTTTTCCATCGCGATAGCGTTGATAAGTTTTACAGAGATAGTAACGTTATCACCTGGCATAACCATTTCTACACCTTCAGCAAGAGTGATCTCGCCAGTTACGTCTGTTGTACGGAAGTAGAATTGTGGACGGTATTTGTTGAAGAATGGAGTGTGACGACCACCTTCTGCTTTTGATAATACGTAAACCTCAGCTTTGAAATCTGTGTGAGGAGTTACTGAACCTGGTTTACAGATAACCATACCACGACGGATATCAGTTTTCTCAATACCACGTAACAATA